>NZ_JBFMKP010000003.1:0-256213 GCF_040786235.1 Aquimarina discodermiae | reverse complement strand
ACTAACTGTATGTGAGCTTTTTCTATATTTTGATTCCATAAATCTAAAATATAGATTTTTATAGTACTAAAGTAACTGCACTAAAGTGCAGGGTTTTAAACCAGTTTTGTGACCAATAAAAATAATGCAGTACATAAATTTTTTCATGAAGCGGATAGTGTTTTTTAGATTATGGTTTGTAACAATGTAATCATATCATTATTATGATATTCTATACAGACTGACATGAATATAATAAGTTACAATCTTTAGTATAAAGTCAACTTCTAGACATCATAAAACAAACCTAAATAATGGGAAATTGCTGCAATTTCTTGTTGTGAGATTTCAATACATAAATATTTTATATCAATTCTTTTTACTCAACAATAAACAAAACTAGACCTGAAAATAAAAGAATATTGAGTTCAATGTCAAAAGAATAAAACTACGTCGCAGCTAAAACAAAAAGACCGTCTAAATGTTTTTAGACAGCCTTTTTTTACAGTATCGTATTTAAGATTATATAACGCCTATAGATAAAATCGACTCAGGTGTTAAGCCTTTACCTATCATAAAAGATATCGATATAGACGTTATACTATTATAGGTATTCTCGAATTTAAAATACCTTCCATTTTTAATAGTATAAGGTACTTGACTGTTGGGTCTATTGGTATACTGAGTATCTACCATAACCTGGCAAGAAGAATTAGAATTAAAAGGTGTTTTCAAACCAATATACAGGGTGTTAAAGGCATTTGTATTCCAAACAAAATCACACTTACAATTATTACTTACGCTAGACAATGATAAGGCCAACAAGGGTTGACTGGATTCCGATTCTTTTTGTATGTTCTGAATTTCTTTTTCACGCATTTCATCATACGTAATTTCTTTTGCTTCCATAATACATTTGTTTTAAAGTTATTTATTAAATAATAATTAACTAACTACCAATTCATTACTTAAAAATTAGCACATTTATTTAAGAACAAATATTTCAGCATATTTCAGAACCTTATTATTAAGTTATTAAAACATCTATTATGCTTCTACTTTTGGCCATTTCCAGGCAGTACGAACAATGATACAGAATACAACAATCTCTATCAATTGAAACAGATCGTAAAAAGCAGACCAAGGTAAGCTTTGATCAATAATATCCCAAACCAGTATAATAAAAGACATTGAAGACCATACAATAGCTACAATGATATTTAACCATTTATTTACTCTCGGTTTTAATAGCGTCGATAGACAAATCATTAATGTTGGTACAATTAAAATCAAGGAAAATATAACCAGTAGTTGAGGGGTTACAGGACCAACCGGAGTAGTAAGGTTAATTTTACTTTCTATATTACCTGGGCTCATCATATCGAAAAAATCACAATAAATATATAGAAACATCAAACTAGCCCATAATGAAGCTAATTTTACTTTTACATCGATTTTAGAATCTATAAGTCCTTTAGATTTTGGGCTAGTATTTGTCATAGTAAGCTATTGATTTAAAAATTAAAATGAAATTTTAGATTTTAATGTTGTATTACCTCTAGCTATAAAGACGTAAGATGTTTTTAAATGGTTGCCTTTCTTTTAACAAAACACGCCTTTTTTTTATAAAAAACACTTTGAATCCATTTGATATACTATAAAAAAATCGCTATCATTTTGATTATAAAATATATTATTAAAGCCTATTTATAAAAGTATTCTAATAGCAACCCCTATCGATTTCTGTTAGTTTTATTTATTATTATACAAACAAATTCTGTATACATACATTATTTGAATATTCAAATAGTGTATGTATATTTTTTTAATAAAAATTGTGAAATTTTATTAATCAAAATTGGATAAAAAATATTTATTTTCGTACGTCTAATACACCGTACTTCGCTATCAATTTTGGTAGTTTTCTATTTAAAAATTTGATTTGTTGTTCAATTCCATTTGGAGTATCGTGATTGTGCGTGACAACAAAAATTAATTCTTTGTTAGGAATAAGTATGATAAACTGTCCGCCATATCCCATTCCATATTCAATCTCAGTTCCTTCGAAGTTGGCTTTGTACCAACAAAAACCGTGTTTAGAGTTTTTTAATCCCCATTTCGTTTCAGATTTTTCATCTATGTCAAACAATTTTTCTATCCATTTTTTTGATACCAGTTGTTCTTTTTCCCATACTCCATTTTTCTCCAGCAATTGACCAATCTTCATCAAGTCTCCTGGTTTCATTTTAAGACCCAATCCACTACCATCATAATATCCATCATTTCTTTTTTTCCAATCTACCAAATCAATATGTAAATGTTTAAACAAAGTTTCGTTTGCAAATTCTAAAGTAGTCATATTGGTCGCTTTGCTAATGATTACCGATAATAAGTGAGTAGCTCCAGAATTGTAATTATATGCTGTACCTGGCTCATTTTCTAAATTCTTTTCTAAAACAAAAGAAACGGGATTACTACTTTGTTTCCATGCTTCATGCTCTAAATACCCTTTCCAGGAAAGACCAGAAGTTTGATTTAAAAGATGTCTGATCGTAATCGTTTCTTTACTTTTGTTAGTCAAATTTTCGAATTCGTCTGGGAAGTACTTTTTTATAGGGTCATCTACATCGGTAATGTATTGTTTGTCGATCGCAATACCAACAAAAATACTCATCAGTCCTTTGGTTAATGACTGCACATCACATAAACTATCTTTTGATTTTCCATTATAATATTCTTCGAATACTATTTTTCCTTTTTTTGAAATTAAGGTCGAAAAAATACCATCTTGTACTTGTGGGATAATTTCTGAAGTAATCGCTTTATCAGGTACCTCTTTTACGGTTTCTTTGCACGAAAAGAGTAGAAACGACAATGCCAATAACAGGTATTTTGTTTTCATACAGTACTGTTTTTTTGAAAAATAAAATATACTACTATACATTCAATAATGCATTCTTAATTTGTTTCATCAAATCTATAAAAAGTGTTTCGACAAACTTACTGGAGACATAGAATTTATATCTCTCTTAGTTAAAAAATTAAGACCATACTATTCAAAATTTACTTGAATAGTATTTTTTACTTTTTTGTAAAACTTAAGGCAATAAAAAACGAAGCAAAGCTTCTGTATTTGTTATAGTTACAAGATACAATAGATTTTCTACTACAAAAAACGGATTAAAGTCATTTGCATTAGGGTGAAGATTTTGTAATTCACTTAATATGCCATGCTAGTTGTAAGGTTCTTTCTCAAACTTAAAAAGCAAGCAACATACACCTATAATTATAGGTTATTTGGTATTGATTATAGTATTTTTTCTTTTTGATATTAATAAAAGATATAACAACACTTAATATAAAAATTGTTTTTTTAGATGATTTTAATTTCCTGTTAATTCGCTTTTTGGACTCTTACGGCGTACGACCATATATTACCACTATCTGGGCGAATATGATCTTTGGATCTAACTGTTACAGAATTATGAGTAGGTTTAATCATGGTAAGTAATCTTCCTACACCATTAAAAGAGGTTCTTCCTCCAGGGCATGTAACTACCCAGCCATTTGGAATAAAGCTAGTAGAAACTCCAACTTGATTATTATTAGCATACGCCCTGTTAGAATTGGTAGCTATATTCAATCTACCAAAATTTGGAATGTCTCTTTTTATACCAATAGCATATGCTGTAATACTAGCCGGATTACCTCTTAGATGATCCTTACTTTTTACGTACCAGCTACTTCCAGAAGGGTAAGAGTGTACTAATAGATTACCAGCACCACTCCAATTAACTTTTGCACCACCACCAATTAGCGTATACCCATTGGTAACGGTAGCAAACGTATTTGGATGGGATTGTCCAGATGAAGTTCGTTTAGAAAGTTTAATATATTGTCTTAATTGATCTGCAGAAACGCCTTCTAATTTTAACCCTATAGCATAAACAGTAAGTGTGTGAGAATCAACTCTAAGATGATCTTTGGAACTAGCAATCCAATCGGTTAGATTTTCACTTGGTCTACTTTCTGTTAAAAGAGCTCCCACTCCCCTATAATTTGTAAATGCGCCACCACCTACAAGAACATAATCAGGATCTACATGTGCAATGGCATTATTATTATGTGATGAAGGACCACTTTCTGCAAAAAAAGTTTTTACCGTTACCTTACCAGACCAATCGGAGAATTCACTAGAACTTTTTTGTCCATTCTTTAATGTTTGATTAGCATTATTTGTAGCAATTTTCAAAATGTTGTCTGTCACAACATCAATATTTTCTAATGTTTCGGAGTTAATATTACTTTGGGGATCTTCTGGCTCTTCTAAACTACATGCATAGAAAAATAGTACTGATATAATTGGTATTACTCTGATTAATAATTTCATTTTTTTGATTTTTAATATATTAAGTGTTGTTGGTTAATTACTCATGTAAGTTTCCCTTAATTAGAACTGCTTATTCTGCTAATATTTCTATTAAGTTATTGTTATAAATACACAGATCAGGTTTAAATACTGTGCATTTCAAAACTACAACAAAACTTTATTTATCCGTAAAAATGAAAGCGTAAATAAGTTCTAAATCTTCAACTTATTGAAGATCTAGAACTTATTTTTTACTTTATATATGAATTGAAAAAGACAACGTTACTTTTTAACTCCTTTTACTCATTAGGATAAACCAATGGAAGGCTTTTATATCCTTAATTTAACTAAACCACCCTGCACTTAAAACGGAAGGAGTTTAAACCGATTTTGAGGCCAATAAATTTTTAAATACCCTACAAAGCAACATCTAAATAATTATGATAAATTTATATTAAAAAAGTGTAACATTTTATACAGATGTAACTCCTGTAATAGAAACTGTTCTATAAAAATATATACATGAATCAAACCATCATTAAACGATTATTACTACTAGTATTACTAACCATTACCGGGATGCTTCAAGCCCAAATTGAAAAAGGAGAAATTTTAAAAGATAAATTAAATTCTTCTACAATTCATTCAACCGAAAAACATCGATACTATATAAACCTAGAAAAAGATCAATTTGCTTTTTTTAGACTACTACAAAAAGGCGTTGACCTAAAAATTACAACGTATAACGTCCTTAATGAAAAAATAGAAGTTTTTGACAGTCCTAATGGTCAAAATGGGTATGAATTATTTGCCATAACCTCGAGTAATAAAGGAAAATATATCATAGAAATATATCCTTATGATCAAAAGGAACCATCTGGTAATTATGACTTAATTCTCGAAAAAATAAAACCTAAAGCTACTTTACCCAATGAGCAGGTCGATGAAATATTTACCCCCTGGGATACTAATGATACACCTGGAGCCTCTGTTGCAATTGTTAAAGATGGAGTAGTTGTACATAAAAATGGTTATGGGTTGGCTAATTTAGAATATGATATTCCTATTACACCTTCTTCTGTATTTCATATCGCTTCTATCTCAAAACAGTTTACTGTTTTTTCTATTCTTTTATTAGAAAAGCAGGGAAAATTAAACTTGGATGATGATATTAGAAAGTATATTCCTGAAGTACCTGATTTTGGAAAAAAAATTACATTAAGACATTTAGCCTCTCATACAAGTGGGTTAAGGGATCAATGGAATTTATTAGGAATGGCAGGTTGGAGAATTGATGATGTCATTACCAAGAAGCATATTCTAAAAATAATAAGTCAGCAAAAAGAACTAAACTTTGACCCAGGAGAAGAATATGTGTATTGTAATACTGGTTTTACTCTTTTGGCAGAAGTTGTTTCGAGGATAACTGATATGTCTTTCGCAAAGTTTACCGATGTCAATATTTTTAAACCTCTAAAAATGGAAAACACACTATTTTATGACGATCATGAAAAGATTGTTAAAAATAGAGCATACTCCTATCATACCGATAGTTTAGGTTATAAAAAAAGTGTCTTAAACTATGCGAATGTAGGAGCTACAAGTCTTTTTACTACTGCTGAAGATTTAGGCTTATGGGCTATGAATTTTTCGAATATAAAAGTTGGTGATGCCAGTATTATTGATAAGATGAACACACCTGCAACCCTAAATAACGGAAAAACTTTTGGAGGAGCGCTAGGGCAATTTGTAACCGAATACAAAGGAATAAAAGAAATACAACACGGAGGAGCAGATGCAGGATATCGTTCTTATCTGGCTCGTTTTCCCGAGGAAAATTTCTCGGTAATGATTCTTAGTAATTCGGCTAGTTTTAACCCTAATCGAATAGCACATAAAATAGCCGATATTTATCTAAAAGATAAACTCAAAACCAATATCAAAAAAGAAATACCTAAAAAAGAAAATACTTCTTCTATTGTAGATATTGATCAGAGCATATTAGACACTTATATTGGAAATTTTGAACTAAAGCCAGGGTTCAACATCAATATTAGTAAAAAAGATGGTCAATTAACCGGTCAGGCAACAGGGCAATCAGCTTTTTCATTAATGCCCCTATCAACAACAGAATTTAAGATCGTAGGAGTTGAAGCAAAAATAGAGTTCATACCTAACGAAGGAGATACTATTAAACTGCTAAAACTTTATCAGGGTGGACAAATACTAGATGCAAATCGATTAAAAGAATTTGACAAGACTGTTGTAAATCTAAATGATTTTTCTGGAACTTACTTTAGTCAAGAACTTTCTACCACCTATACTTTTATTGTTGAAGATACCAATCTTGTTGTAAAACACCGTAAACTAAATGATTTTAAGTTAAACCCAACGGGAAAAGATAAATTTGGAGGTTCTAGCTGGATGTTTAGGCAAGTAGAATTTATCAGAGATGCTAATCAGAAAATTACTGGCTGTAAAGTCTCTAACGGTCGTGTTCGAAATCTTTACTTTAAAAAAATAAAGTAGTAAACTAACTATGTCCTATACGGTTTGGTAGTTTTTAAAAATTACAGAATAAATACATAATAGCAAATAACCTCATTCTATAAATATTTATAGAATGAGGTTATTTGCTTTATAACGTTTTATAAAAACGACAACTATAAAAAATAAGATCGATAATCATTTAGACCCCATCAAAACTTTAATAAAAAATTATCTATTTTTTAAATACCATTTATTTAGCTCTCTTATGTATCGTTGATCATTTAACTTAATGGATCGAGTTAATTTAAACGCTTCTAAAAAAATTGATTCTATACTTGCTTTAGATTTTGGTTGTACACAACCATTAAATTCAAAAGAACCATTATTTAAAATAAGTGTATTATTTCTGTGATCTACAATTTCAATATATCCTTTATCAAAGGATTTTTCTATATGTTCCTTAATAAGGGATTGATTTATTTTCATTGATTTTGACGGGTTTACGATAATATAACGGAGAAATAACATTTATTATTACTATTCAATAATACCAAAATATTTTAGATTACCGAAACTATAGTAATGAATTATACGTATCATGGCAACATATTTATTAGTTCTAAATTAATAGTTGCACCTTCAAAATCGTATCTATTTTCTCTTACATCAGAAAATAAAGTATTGTATAAAATCTTGTTCTTAAATATGCTTGTACTCAGGAATCGCATCAAAACAAGGGCAATGTTTCATCCACTCGAAAGGCTCTATTATACCATTATTATTCCTGTCTTTACTAACATCTCTATGTCCCAATATAGTTGCTCGAGGATGTTTCTGTTTTAGCTCTTTAAGAAGTTTAAGCAATGCCTCCTTTTGAGCGTCAGTTCTGGTATCAGCAGGTGCCTTAAGTGTATTAAGTCCACCGACATAGGTAACACCCAATGAGTTTCTATTATATCCTCTAACGTGTGCTCCCATAACATTATCGGGTCTCCCTTTCTCTACAGAACCATCAAGCTTTACAACATAATGATATCCTATCCCATTCCAACCTTTTTGTCGATGCCAACGATCAATATCTTTTGCACCAAGGTCTTGACCTTCGATAGTTGCTGTACAATGAATGAATATTTTCTCTATTTTCATATGATATGTATCTATCTTCTAAAATTAAATATTTCTTGATACTTTTTGCCTTTTTTTTAAAGAACTTTTGTTAGATATCTAATTGATTACTTCTACGTTTTAATTGTGATTCGCATTCTATTTTCTTTATGTTTTCTTTTAGGCGAATACAAGTCTTAATCTAGTATTTCAATCGCATAAATTTGAGCCCATTTTTATGCATCTTGTTTTACTATTTATAATAAAATTGAATATCCGTTTTCACTCATAATCCAGTAATTCCTGTTATTACCAGCCTATCGAATAGTTTTTCTTCAAAATATCTTTCTATTAAGTTTATAAACAAATTCGTTTGGGTAAAGCTGTAGGTATTTCTCTTTATTTTGTGATAGTTTCCTAATAAATTTCGTTTGGCATTACTTATAGTTATATGTACCCATTTCAAAGTATCTTTAGTAATATTTTTATCTGATTTTTTACTAATATGGAGCTCTACCAAATCTGCAATATCAACATATGAGTTGCTTTTATCAGTAAAAACAATACTTTGTTCATTATAAGGATTCTTTGAGAGTATCATTTACACCTTCAGCCTTATGATCTGTAAGTACTTTAGCTTTAAAATAACGACATTGGCGATCTTTTTTACCAGTTTTAGGATCTTCCAAAGGAATTGATTCTGCCATAATCATTACATTTTGTTTTCCTACTGCACCACGAACTCTTTTACCTTTTTGTTACTCTATTTCAGAAGATTCAACCGTAAAATAGACCTCGGCAAGATTTACATTCATAACTCCAAACAGCTTTTATCCAATAATGCTCATTATGATCACAGCGTTAACATTTCACTCCAATCTTATCTCTTTCTTCTTTAAAATGAAGACGACAAGCTTCTTCTCTATCAAAATGAGCGGTAAAAATGAAAATATTCATAGTATCGTTTTTAGATAAAATAAAGCTTTTTATATAATTATTAGTAATTACGGATATTCATAAACTTTTAACTATAAAATTAAGTGGATTACCATAATAGTAGGATACGGCAAAACCACACTTTTTATTATTAAAGACTACATTAACGTTTACATACTATCATATTGTTTGTTATTTATAAAAGTTTAAATACGATAAGCCATTCTTTTTCTATAACAACAAATCATTCAAAAATTTGTCATGTTTAAATACTTATTTCGACTATAATTCAAATATTAATCATGAAACATCTAAGCATTCTTTTTCTATTTTTATTCACAAGTCTATTATACGCTCAAAACATGGATAATAGTACTTTGAAAGATATCATTCATAAAAAAGCAGATACCATAAATGGAGTAACTGGTAATTGGAAATTTATTTACAAAGAGACTCTAATGTTATGTATTACTGATGAAACAAATAACAGAATGAGAATTATCACTCCCGTTGTAGAGACGACACAATTGGACAAGGATTTATTACTAGATAGCATGACCGCTAATTTTCATTCGGCATTAGATGTTAAATATGCTATTTCTAACGGCGTTCTTTGGTCTGTTTATATACATCCTTTAAAAGAACTTTCGAATCAACAGGTAGAGGATGCTATTTCGCAGGTACACTTAGCAGCAAAAAACTTTGGCACTACCTTCTCTAGTACTCCTTTACTTTTTGGAACTGGAAATAAAACAGAAGAACCTTCTAAAGAAATAGAAGAAAGGAAAGTTCTAAAATTTTAATTTTTCGGTTGGAAACTATTTTCTGCTATTTTTCCTTTAACATCTTTAAAAAAATCATACATAAACTTTAGATCTTTTTCGATATCATTGGATGGATAGAAAGGCGCCGAGATAAGGTTTTGTTTTTTACCAAAATCAAATGTTACCATGATTATAGGAACTTCTGCCGTTTTTGCTATATGGTAGAAACCAGTTTTCCAATCTTCTACCTTTTTTCTAGTCCCTTCTGGAGCCAGCGCTAGCCTTAATTCGTTTCGTTTGTGAAACAATTCAGCTATTGCTTCAACTTTATTTTGCCCCGAAGTTCTATCCAAAGAAATTCCTCCAACTTTTCTCATATACCATCCTAATGGCCATTTAAAAAGTTCTTTTTTTGCTAAAAAACTAATCTTAATATTCGCCAATTTACGAATTAACAACCCAATGTAGAAATCGTGCCAACTAGTATGAGGCACAACAACGATTACACACTTTTTTACAGAATCTGCATTAAAATCTCCAATCATTTTCCACCCTAAAAGGTTATGATATATAAAGGCTGCAAAACGTTTCATAGGCTTATGATAAAAATAAGTGTTAGTTTTGTTAAAAGATTTAACAAAACTAACACTTATTTAGTAAATTAAAAATCAAACAATTACAGCGATCGATAAATTTCTTTTAACTTATCGGCATTTATTTTCGATTTCCAATCAGATCCAAGTGCATTTTCCCAAAGAGGTTCTAAACTTAACGCAACTCTAGTCATTACATTTAATTGATCTTCTGTAACGTTTGCACATACTCCTTTTGGTATAGTAATGTTATGATATTCTTTCATCTTCTTAAAAGTAGCAACTCCTTCTGGATAATACTTTTCTAATTTATCAAACACAATACAATTTCCAACACCATGTTTTGTTCCTAAAACATAGGCAAGTCCATAACTCATTGCGTGAGCAACCCCCACTTGAGAGTATGCAATACTCATCCCTCCATGCCATGATGCCATCATTAGTTTTGCGTCTGCCTCTTCTTTACTAAGTGAGTTTTCTAAAAATATTTCTTCACATAGATCTAAAGCTTTTTCTCCATAACTTTGGCTAAAAGCATTAAGATACGTACCGTTTAATGATTCTACGCAATGAATATAACAATCCATCCCTGTATAGAACCATTGATCTTTTGGAACATCTTTAATTAATTCTGGATCAAGTATTACCTGATCAAAAGGTGTAAAATCAGAATTAATTCCTAATTTACGTTCAGGACCTGTTAATACGGTTGTTCGCGAAACTTCTGCTCCAGTTCCAGAAATTGTTGGAACTCCTACATGATACACGGCTTTATTGTTTACTAAATCCCATCCTTGATACTCTGTTGCACTTCCTGGGTTAGTTAACATAATAGAAACAGCTTTTGCCAAATCTAATATCGACCCACCACCGATGCCAATAATACCACTAGGAGTATATTGACATTTATTTTTAATATCTGATACAATTTCATCTACTTGAGAGGTCTTAGGCTCTTCTGCTGTTGAGATATAAACTATCTCGTCTGTATATGCCAAAGGAATCCTGTTTTCGATAAAAGATTTATTATTTTCAAAAACTTCATCGATCAAATATATAAACGGAGCAACACCATTTCGTTGCGGAGAAACAATTTGACTAATCTGATTAAAAGCCCCAACCCCGAAAACCACTTTTGGAACCATTGGAAAATTCTTAAAAGTCGAAACTGGAGTAGGTATAGAAGGTGTGGCTTGTATATTCAATTGGCTTTCTTTATTTATTATTTTTTTTGCTCTTTCTAAATCTTCGGGAGTATCAATCTCTACTCCCTCATGTTTAGTTTCTATCATTTTTATGTTTTTCCCATATTCCAGATATCGAATACACTCAATTTTTTCAGAAGCTTCTAACGACTTCATGGGTAAATTATAAAAATCTAAAATCGCTTGCTTTCTAAAGGCATAAACTCCTTTATGCTTATAATATGTGTGATTTGTTTCTTTATCTCTAGGATATGGAATTGGCGCTCTTGAAAAATACAGTGCATAATTATTTTCATCTACAATAACTTTTACACTATTTGGATTCATAATATCATCCCAGTCTTCCATGGGTGTCATTAGGCTTGCCAAATCTATTTTATCAGAATCTTCTTTATAAAAAACACTTAGTACTTTTTCTAAGCTTTCTCGATCGGTAAACGGTTCATCACCTTGCACGTTTACCACGATATCGACATCCATATCTTCTACCGCTTCAGCAATTCGGTCGCTTCCGCAACTATGCTCTTTTTTACTCATAATAGCTACTCCTCCATGAGAAGTAATTTCATCATAAATAATGTCACTATCCGTAACAACATATACTTCTTCAAAAAGTCCAGAATTAACAGCGGCTTCGTAAGTTCTTCTAATTACACTTTTTCCTTCAAGATCTTGCATTAGCTTACCAGGAAAACGCGTGGCAGCGTACCTCGCAGGAATCATTGCGATAGTTTTTAGAGTATTTTTGTTCAAAATGTATTGCTTTTCTTAATTTGCAAAATTAACTTTTTTAAATCAATTTTTGTTATTCAAAATTAATTTAGTTTCATATATATTTCTTAAAAAAGTCATAAAACAAAACTTGAAAAACAATTAAAACAATTAAAACAATTAATTTTCTGCGAAGAAATCGTCTTTAAATCCAATAAGAAATAATTTCTTTTTTGTTCTCGTAATGGCTGTATACAACCATCTTAAATAATCTTTGGTGATACCTTCTGCGAGGTAAGGTTGTTCTACAAACACATTATCCCACTGACCGCCTTGAGATTTATGACAAGTAATAGCATATGAAAACTTTACTTGTAAGCTATTAAAGAATCTATTGTTTTTAACGCCTAAAAAACGTTTATATTTTGATTTTTCATCCTCAAAATCCTTCATAACTTCTTGATACAATTTATTTGACTCTTCGTATGATAAAGAGGGAGTTTCAGAAGTTAAAGTATCTAATAACAATACTGTTTCAAAAGGTTTTTGATTTGGATAATCTACCATAGCTACATTTACAATTGCAAACTTAAAACCGTACAATTCTTTTACTGAAAAAATTTCAAGTACTTTAATAATATCTCCATTAGCAATAAAGCCTGCTTCACTTTTTGTATCCAACCAATAATAATTATTCTTGACTACCATAAGATAATCTCCTGTAGATAACTCCTCCTCCTGAAAAAGAATTCTTGAACGAATTTGTTGATTATAAATATTAGCTCTTTTATTAGAACGCAAAATAATTACAGACTCTTCATGACCAGAAGTTATATAACCGTCATTTAAGGCATCCATAATTTCATGTCCATCAACAAGTCTTATCACATCAGGATATCCTGCGATATCAAAACGAAATGAATCATAAAATCCATCCTTAAGTGTTTCTCGAATATAGGTTGCATTCATTAACACCCCACTTCCTTCTGCTTGCCTTACCACTTCATCTAACTCTATCTGTGTTACTTCGGTATTAAAACCAATTTCCAAATTATTAGCATCCAGAGCTGGGCTAACCTCTAACTTAACTGGCGGTAATTGTGCGGTATCCCCAATAAGCAGAATCTTACAATTGTATCCAGAATAGACATACATCATTAAGTCATCTAAAAGAGAACCATTTTCAAAAAGTTTATTATCACTTGGTGTATCTGGTATCATTGAAGCTTCATCCACAATAAAAATAGTATTTCTACATTTATTCTGTTTTAACTGAAACGCCAGTCCTCCACTTTGGTTTTTTTTGGGATAATAGATATTTCTATGAATCGTTTGAGCTTGTCGCCCAGAAAAATTACTAATTACTTTTGCTGCTCGTCCCGTGGGTGCCAACAGAACGGTGTTCAATTTTGCTTTTCCAAGGTTTCTAACCAAGGCTCCTATCAGCGTAGTTTTTCCTGTACCGGCATATCCTTTAAGTAAAAAAAGTTCATTTTTTGCTCTAGATAATACAAACTGAGATAGTTTTTGTAAAACAACATCCTGTTTTACAGTCGGTTCAAAAGGAAAATCTTCTTTCAATAATCCATAAAACTCTTTTTCCTTCATTAAATTTATATCTGTAAATTGATCATACTTATAATAATAAATCAAAGATAGGGATGATTTTTTGGCAATAAACTTTTACGATTAAAAAAAAATTGTAGATTTGCGTATACACTAATGTTTAAAGCTAAATCGTAAAATGAAAATTGTTGTTCAGTTAGTTCTTTGGATAGTAATAGGGTTCTTAGGGTACTTAGTATTCAATTCTATTAATGGTCCAGTAAAGTTCAATAAATTAAAACAAGTGAGATATGCTAAAGCTGTCGAAAATTTAAGAGATATTCGTACCGCACAACTTGCATACAGATCAATAACCGGGAAATTCACCAAAGACCCTGTTCGGTTAGTTTCTTTTATAGACACTGCAAAATTCACTTTAACTCAAAGAAGGGATTCTAGCTTTATAAGCTTTAATAAAATACTTAAGATCGACGAACCTAGAGATACGGTTGTTATCGATACTCTAGGATATGCATCTGTAAAAGATTCTTTGTTTAAAACAGGAAGCCATAAGACAATGTTAAAAGTTCCTATTGAAGGAGTTGATGCAAATTTTGAAATGGATGCAGGTTTTATAAATAAGAATGACTTAAGAATTCCAGTTTTTGAAGCGAAGATTTCAAAAGATATTTTATTACATGATCAAGATAAAGATTTATTGGCTCAGGAAAAAGAAGTAGTTTCTGTAGACGGGGTTAATGGACCTTTCTTATCTGTTGGATCTATGACAGAAGTAATGACCTCTGGTAATTGGCCAAGAACCTATGGTGCAAACGACCAATAATACCATTAATAATACGTCAAAGACATTGTCCATTCAGGTAGGCTTGAATGGACTTTCTTTTTGTACTTGGATTGACCAACAAATCACTGCGATCAATCATGAAAGCTTCGGAATACAATTAACACCCGAGCAAATCCTTGATAAAATCAAATACGTTTTTGACCATAACATTAATTTAAAAGAGAGCTTTGACAAAGTAAACGTTATATACCAAAACGATTTATACACCATTGTCCCAAAACCACTATTTAACGCAGAGTCTCTAAACGAATATTTAAAATATAATATCAAGGTACTAAAAAATGATTTTATAGCATTTGACGAGCTTGAGCAACACAATATTGTTACCGTTTATATTCCTTATACGAATATCAATAATTTCTTTTTTGATAATTTCGGTACCTTTACATACAAACACACAAGCACCGTATTAGTTGACTCTTTACTGACTCAAAAAAAAAATAGCAAATCTTCTTCTGTTTTTGCAAATATTAATGACACCTCCTTTGATCTTGCTATAATTACTAACGGAAATTTAGTTTTATGCAATACATATGCCTACCATTCCAAAGAAGATTTTCTATACTATCTTTTATTTACCACAGAGCAATTACAACTTAACCCAGAAGAATTTGAACTTATTTTCACAGGAAACCTCTCTAAAGAAAGTGCTCTTTACAAAATCGCTTACACTTATGTTAGAAACATAAGTTTTGGAGAAAACATGAACAACATAAAATTAGGTACAGATGTCGCTTTACTCAGCCCTCACAAACATTTTGTTTTACTAAGTAGTCATTTTTAATATGCGAATTATTTCAGGAAAATATAAAGGAAAAAGGCTTACAGCTCCAAAAAAACTGCCCGTTAGACCCACAACCGATATGGCAAAAGAAGGGCTTTTTAACATTTTAAGAAATCAATACAACTTCTCGAATATATCTGTCATCGACTTGTTTGCCGGAACAGGAAATATTAGTTATGAATTTATTTCAAGAGGAACAAAATCAATTACTTCTGTAGATTCTCATTATGCATGTCTTTCATACATAAAAACGATTGCCAGAGAACTTGAAGCCCCTATCGAAACCATAAAAAGTGATGTATACAGTTATTTAGAAAAGGTAAAGCGCAAAGCAGATATAATTTTTGCAGATCCTCCTTATGATTTCACCGTAGATCAATTTGAAAAAATAGCAACGTTAGTTTTTGAAAATGAATTATTAAACCCAGGCGGAATTCTTATAATAGAACACTCAAAACATACTTCCCTAGAAAACTCTGTTCATTTTAGTCATTCTAGAAAATATGGAGGATCTGTTTTTAGTTTTTTTGAAAAATAATCCACACCCCTATAGATAATCTTTTTGGTTGTTTAAATAGTAATTTGTCGAAACGATAGTTTTTAAAAAGCTTATATCACGTTTATATTTAGTTTGTTTGCAGAAACAAAAAACTTTCATTTGGTCCTAATAGTCTATAGCCTCATAAATAACCCTTTGGATTTCAGATCTAATATCATTAGATATTAATTTTCTATTGGCAGCATTAGGATGAATACGATTACTTAAAAATACGTATATAATTTCTTCTTCAGGATCAGCCCAGGTAAATGTTCCTGTAAAACCACTATGTCCAAAACTAGTCATAGATATACATCCACAGGTTGGACCTACAGTTCCTAATTGCGGTTTGTCAAAACCTATTCCTCGCCGAACATCTCTATCACAATAATAACAAGTATTGAACTCTTCTAATGTTTGCTTACTAAAGTACTGTTTACCGCCATAATAACCTCCATTAAGATACATTTGCATAATTTTGGTAACATCATTTGCATTAGCAAACAGTCCAGCATGACCGCCAACACCACCTAACATTGCAGCCCCCTGATCATGCACATACCCATGAATTAGCTCACCCCTGTAAATCATATCATTCTCTGTTGGGACAATTCTTTTTCTTTTAAATTTAGACAATGGCACATAAGAGGTATTATTTGCTCCTAATGGTTTGTAAATATGTTGTTGAGTTAAGTCATTTAGCGAATTTCCATAATAATCTTCTATATAGGATTTTAAAAGGTAATAAGGAAGATCACTATATTTATAACTAAGTCTTTTTCGTAGTTTACTATCCCTTATTTTAATTAACAACGAATCCTTCATATCGTTGCGGAAATATAAGTTTTTGGTCACCTGCAAGCCAAAATTTTCTGACTTACTGGTTCTATAATACTTATAATCTGGTTTTTGTGTTACAGAGTCCATAGTATGCACATAAAAAGGTATCCACGCTCTTAATCTTGCATAATGAGAAAGCATTGATTTTATTGTTATGTCCTCTTTATTAGAACCTTTGAAAGAAGGCAACATATCCCCCACCTTAGTATCTAAGGCTACAATCCCCTTATCTTTCAACTCTATTAAAAGAGGCAGGGTTGCTAATATCTTTGTTAACGATGCTAAATCATAAATATCTGTATTTTTTACCTTTCTAGTTTTTTCATACGAATGGTATCCATAATTTTTATGAAAAATTACTTTTCCTTTTCTAGCAACGATTAGTTGTACTCCTGGCGTCATTCTTTCTTGTATTGCAACAGCAACAATAGAATCTATTTTGGCAAGTTTATGTGAATTTACACCAACACTTTCCGGAACTCCGTATGATAGTCTTTTTAAGGATCTCGTTTCTTCACCTACTCCAACAGGAAAATCATCAGAAACACTTACCGGTAACTTCCCCCTAGAGGGAATCGCTCCAAAAAGTAATTGAGCCGATTTTTCCTGAGCTATTTTACTGTTTTGATAAGCCACCAAAATCCCTTCAAAATTAGTGGTCGAAATCATATCAGAAATTGCATAAGGCTTTGTAAACACATTAAGAATTGTGGTATTCATTCTTGCTATTTCATATAACCAAACCAACTCTTTATCTTTAAATTTATATTTCTCCCATGGAGAATCATTAGCTTTATGAAAGCCCACGATTACATAATTATAATCTTTTAGCTTATCTATCATTTCATTAAGCAGACTAGCTTTTACCCAATCTACTTGTGCATACTTATTAAGTTCATTATAAAACGTTTCTCCAGAATCATCACCAAACGAAACATATGCAATTTTCTTTAAATCCAAGTTTTTAATTGGTAAAGATGCTCTACTATTCTTTATTATTGTTAGCGAATTTTCTACCAATTCGTGATTTAAAACTTCATTCTTAGCACTATTCAACTCTTCTTCAATAAAATGAGTATCGATTGGAGCATAATCATAAAGACCAACCTTGTATTTTGCGTACAATATTTTTTTTACTGAATATGACAATCGTTCTTCGTTTATTGCTCCAGCATAATAAGCAGATATTATTTTTTGAGAAGCCAATGGCACATCTTCAGACATTAACAGCATGTCATTTCCTGCTACAAATGCAGCCAAATCAATATCACCAGGAGCTTCAAAATCTGACACACCTTTCATATTAAGAGCATCTGTAATTACCAAACCATTAAATTGCAAACTGTCTCTTAAAATTGTAGCAACAATATTTTTTGAAAGAGAAGAAGGGTGATTTGATCTAGGTTCAAGAGCAGGCACATTTAGGTGAGCTACCATGATGCTTGGCAATCCTTCTTTAATTAATTTTTTATATGGATACAATTCGATGCTATCAATTCTTTTGGCATCGAATCCAATAGTTGGTAACGTTATATGAGAGTCACTATCTGTATCTCCATGTCCAGGAAAATGTTTTGCGCTTGCTAATACACCTTCCTTCTGCATTCCCTTCATAAAGGCCAATGCTTTACGAGTTACATTTTCTCTTTCCTCGCCAAAGGATCGATTACCAATAATAGGATTATTAGGATTAGTATTTATATCGACTACAGGGGCAAAATTAATATGCACGCCTAATCGTTTACAATGTTTAGCTATTTGTCTCCCAGTTTTTTCTATTAAGGTATCGTTTTGAATTGCACCCAAAGCCATATTCCAAGGGAAAACTTGTGTAGAATCCAATCTCATACCTAACCCCCATTCTGCATCCATCCCAATAAGCAATGGCACTTTTGACAATTCTTGATAATCGTTTGTTAATTTTGCCTGTCGCTTTGGTCCTCCTTTAGAGAAAATAATACCCCCTATATAAAAATCATTAATCAATTGTTTTAATCTATCTGTTTCTCTGATCTGGTCAGAAGAAGATATATTTACCATGAACAATTGACCTACTTTTTCCTTAAGTGTCATTTTATTGTAGACACTATCCACCCACATCTTTTGAGCTTGAGAGTCTTTTGCTAACAAAGGACTTTCTACTTGCGAATAAAGCTTAAAAGAAACAACAAAAATTATGAAAAGAATATAGTTTTTATCGATATGCCACACAAAAATTTTAGTTTAAGAAACGATTATGCCAACTATCTTTTGCGGGAATTTCCCAATTTGTTCGATATTCGGCGATATTAGTAACCAGGTTATTGAACACGATAGTATTTGGGGATACTGATCTATTTTTAGCCATCTTTTTAAAATCAGAAAGAGTTTTATAAGCTACAAACTCTCCCTGTTTAAAAGAAACATTCATCTTATCTAATAGGTCTACACTATATGTTTGTTCAATTTTTTGAATAAAGTGAACAGAAGCATCAATAGAACAACCTGTTGCAGGGTTTAATCCTTGATCCAACCCAATAGCAATAAATCTTTTATACTTAATTTCATAGCCCGCTTTTAAATCCGAACCATGCGCCGTCCATTGTGACAAAAACTGATCTAATTGTCCTCTTACTTCTTCAAGTTCTTCTACAGTAAATGACCTATTTGCTTGATAAATCCATACTCGTGATGTTTCTGGAAGGTCATTAAAATCTACTAACATGAGCTATTCTTTTATTAATAAAACAAAAACGATTCTGTCTTTTAAGTTACAAAAAAAGTACTTATTCTTAAAAGAGACATTCGCTGTTATTTTTAGCGTTATTATATATGGTTTATATATCCTGAGCGTTAGCAATAAGTTCTGCTACATCCAAAACCTGTACACTATCTTCTTTTTCTTTGTTTTTTACCCCGTCTGTCATCATTGTATTACAAAAAGGACAACCTGCGGCGATGATATCTGGCTTTGTTTCTAACGCTTCTTCTGTTCTTTCGACATTAACATCTTTATTTCCCGGCTCTGGCTCTTTAAACATCTGTGCTCCTCCTGCCCCACAACACAAACCATTACGCTTGCATCTTTTCATTTCTATAAGTTCCACCTCTAATTTCTTAAGTAAATCTCTAGGGGCCTCGTACACGTTATTTGCGCGTCCCAAATAACAGGGATCATGAAACGTAATTCGTTTTCCTTTAAACTTACCTCCTTCAACTTTTAAGCGGCCTTCATCAAGAAGTGACTTAAGAAACTCTGTATGATGCATTACATCGTAATCTCCTCCTAATACAGGATATTCATTCTTTAGAGTGTTAAAGCAATGTGGGCATGCAGTAACTACCTTTTTAATCTCATAGGCATTCATTACTTCTATGTTCGTAACGGCTTGCATCTGAAACAAAAACTCATTACCCGCTCTTTTTGCCGGGTCCCCCGTACAACTTTCTTCTGTACCCAATACAGCGAAATCGACATTAGCATTATGAAGTAATTTAACAAAAGCTTTTGTGATTTTCTTTGCTCGATCATCAAAACTACCTGCACATCCAACCCAAAAAAGAACTTCTGGTTTCTTTCCTTCTGCCATATACTCTGCCATTGTTGGCACTTTTATCGCTTCGCTCATATTCTTATTTTTATAGTTATCCTTTTTAACAAAGGAAAATCAAAAGCTTTTTTTAATCGTGTTTACCATCGTCAAAGACTTCTATAGTAACAACGCGCTCTACCAACTCGGTAAACTTACCTGTATACCTTGTAGCTTTTACCAAGTGATTATCGATCCAATGATAATTACCTCCCCTTGGTTTTCCCATTAATATACTGTGGTACTTAAAACCATGCTCTTTAAGCCAAATCTCTGTTACTTCTCTATGAGCTTCGGTTCTAGAGGTAAAAAAACATATAATATGTCCTTGGTCATACCATTCATTTAATGTTTTTAAAGCATCTGGGAAGGGCTTACAAGCTGCCATACGTTCAGGCTCCTCATTTGGCACATCTTCAGTAATTGTACCATCTATATCGATAAGGTAATTTTTAATACCTTCTGGTAATACCGGGCTTACATGTTCTCCTTCTTCTACCTTGTCGTGCAATAATTTATCAATTTCTTCTTTTTTCATACTTTAAGTTTTTTCATTAAAATGGTGGTGAATTGTGGTTAATAATTAAATAGTAAAAATGTGGTTATTATTCGTTACTCCAGTTTAAACGATCCATTTGGTTAAATGGCCAAGGAGCTCCATTGTTTTCAATATTAGACATCATATTATTTAAATCTGATGGTGCCGCACTTTGCTCCATCACCAGATAACGTCGCATATCGATTATAATTGACAAAGGGCTTATACCTACAGGACAGGTTTCTACACAAGCATTACAACTTGTACATGCCCATAACTCTTCTGCACTGATATAGTCACCTAATAGCTGTTTATTATCATCTTCAAAGCTGCCATTTTTATCTATATTATCCCCTACCTCTTTAAGACGATCACGGGTATCCATCATAATTTTTCGTGGAGATAATTTCTTTCCTGTTTGGTTTGCCGGACATTCACTAGTGCATCGACCACATTCTGTACATGTATAGGCGTTTAACAATTGCACCCAATTAAGATCCGTAACATCTGATGCTCCAAACTTTTCTGGTTCACCCGCAACATCATCTTCAGATGGTGCTGCAAAAGGGTCTGCATTTGGATCCATCATAAGTTTTACCTCATTTGTAACGGCTTCAAGGTTATCCAACTGCCCTTTAGGGTTTAGATTTTCATAATAGGTATTAGGAAAAGCCAATATGATATGTAGGTGTTTTGAAAAATATAAATAATTTAAAAACACCAGAATTCCTAAAATATGTAACCACCATGCAGTTCTCTCTATCGCAATAAGTGTTATTTCTGAAAGCCCATCAAAAAAAGGTGAAATAAACTGACTAACTGGATAAGAACCTGCTTTTATATAATGTTCTGCCCCTATATTTTGCAACTGCAAATCGGAAGCATTCATTACTAAAAACAAAGTCATTAATATCATTTCGAAATAAAGAATCCAGTTACCATCGCTTTTTGGCCAACCTTTCATTTCAGGATTCCAGAAACGTTTTAGTTTAATAACATTACGTCTAATCCAAAAAACGATAACTCCTACTAAAACAAGTAATGCTAAAATCTCGAATGAAGCAATTAGAAAATCATAAAGACCTCCTAAAAACGCAAAAACTCTATGGGTTCCAAAAATACCATCAATGATAATTTCTAATACTTCTACATTAATAATTAAAAATCCAATATATACTACAATATGTAAAAATCCAGCAATAGGGCGACGCACCATCTTTGATTGCCCTAAAGCAACTCTCATCATATTTTTAAACCGTTCACTTTTATTATCAGAACGATCTACATCTTTCCCTAACCGGATATTACGAATAACTTTACGAATATTTTTAGTAAAATATCCAATACCTGCTACAAGGGCTATTATAAAAAGTATATTAGGTACATATTGCATCATCTTATTCTATTGAATCTGTTGGTTTTTCGTAAGGGGCATTTTTCTTCCCAAATACTGATATATGAACGTACCTTTTAGGATTTAATCTCAAATCCTGTAACAAGAGTTCTAATTGCTTACTAGTACGCTCTAAGTTATCATATAACTTATTATCCTTAAGCAATTTTCCAGCGGTTCCTTTTCCCGAATTGAGATCATTTGATATTTTATCAAAACTAATCAAAACTTTTTCTAGCTTCTTTCCAAGGTTGGCAACATTTATTTGAGATATCGAATCTGAAACCTTACTAAGATTGGCAGACATTTTATCAAGATTAGAAATTGTATTGTTTAATTTATCCTGATTACCTGATAAAACACTATTTAAAGAAGAAGATGCCACTTTAAAGTTTTTTACGGTAGCACTTAAGTCTTTAAAAATAGAGTTTAAGTTATTTTTATTATCTACATTAAGAATGCCATTTACAGAATTTAACAATGTATCTGCATCTGTAATAGCAGCTTCAAGTTTTTCTTGTAAAGGAGTTAATCTATCATTTACCAATTCTAAAAGACCTGCTTCTATTCTTCCTTGTAATGTATCTCCATCCTTCGCATCATTGCCTTGTTCATATTTAGGAATAATAGCCAAGGATTTGCCTCCTATAAGACCACCCCCATACACTTTTGCCTCACTATTCTTAGAAAAAGTAAAATCGCTATCTACATTAAATTCTACCACAAGGTTTCCTTTTGCATCTGCAAAATCTATTGACACTACCTGACCAACGATCATACCGTTTATAGTAACTGGAGACGATGCAATCAAACCTTCTACATTATTATATACAGCATAAAAGGTTCGTTCATTTTCCAGAAGATTCTTTCCTTTTAGGAAAGTATAACCAAAGATTAAAAGTGCTATCGCACATATTGCTAATATTCCTGTTTTAACTTCTCGAGTAAATTTCAAAATAGCTTATATTTAGAACACAAATTTAGGATAAAATATAATTCCTATTAGCAAATCTTTTAGGAATTATTAGCTCAAAAACAATTTTACAGTTTCTTTGAAACTAATTAGAGGAAGCTTCTACTTTTAAAGCTTCGTTTAAAGGGATTGGCTGATCTCCACGAAAAGCAACAATAAAACTTGAATCAAAACCTTTATCAACTGCAACTTCTCTTAATTCTTTTATTGATTCATAATTATCAGTACTACCATAATAATACTTAAAAAGCTCTCCTATTTTCATTTTAGACAACTGATCTAACCCATTAAAATTAAAAGATTTAAGCTCAACATTATCAGTTCCTGCTCCTATTTGAACTTTAAACTTTATATCATTACTTATTACTTCTTCATTTTTAACTTCATTAACGACTTTGGAAACTTCTATTATCTTTGGCTTTACAGCTTTATAAGTCGCCTCCAAACTCTTTTTATACTCTATAACAGAAGTTGTAATCGAAGTAGCCATTTCTTGCTGTCCTTTTTTAGAATTTAGATATTTTCCTTCGTTCTTATTAGTTAAAAAACCTAATTCGATAAGAACACTTGGCATATATGTCTGGTGTAAAACTACAAAACCTGCCTGTTTAACCCCTCTACTTTTTCTATCAAGTGCTCTTTTAAATCTCTTTTGAACAAAACTTGCCAGTGTTAAACTTTGATCCAAATATTCCTCCTGCATCAAGGTTAATCCAATAATTGATTCTGGAGAATTAGGGTCAAATCCATCATAATTTGCCTGATAATTGTCTTCTAAAAGAATAACCGAGTTTTCATTCTTTGCAACATTAAAATTTTCATCATTGGCATGTAACCCCAATACAAAGGTTTCTGTACCGTATGCTTGCGTTCTATGAGAATTACAATGTATCGATACAAAAAGATCAGCTCCTGCTTTGTTTGCAATACTACCTCTTTCATGCAACTCGATAAACTTATCAGTTTTTCTTGTATACACAATCTCAAAGCCACCTTCTTGTTTTAGAGCCTCTCCCACTGCCAATACTACCTTAAGAGCAATATCTTTTTCTTTATAACCATTTCCTCTATTTCCGGGATCATGCCCACCATGTCCTGCATCCAAGACTACTATAAATTTTTTCTTCTCCTGAGCATTTACCGAAGTAATAATGCCATTAGAAACAAAAATTAAAACGAGAAGAAAAATTCGATACTTATTAAATTTCATGTTTTTATGTTGTTCTAATAATCCTGACTTTTATTTTGCAAAACTATCATTTTGTACACATCAGACCTACAAATTCTAATGTTATTCTATTTTTTTGAAACATTTTAAGACAGCTACAGTTTCTATACTATAACTTATATGATAAAGTTAGTTCGCTGGTAACAAGCAATTATCTTATAAGTTAGCGTTATTAATGACGTGTCTAATCAATATATTTTTTTATTTTTTTATGATTTACAATCTAAGCATAAAAAATATATGTAATTTTGGCACTTCAAAAACTAAGCCATAGTTATACAAAAATAGGATTTAAACCATTGCAAACAACGGTACGTCATATACTTTATTCACTAAGTTTTTCACTGTTTTGTATTTGTCAAAGCATTGCACAAGAAACAAACAAAACAAAAGAGGTTTCTATTCCTGTAACCCAACAAGATACAGTTTCTGATACTTTAAGAAGACAAGAGATTAAGCCAGAAGAGTTATTAAATGAAAGAACTCAGGATACTACAGATCAAGATAGTATTGTACCTGAGCCACAGTTATTGACTGATAAAGTAGTATACAAATCTGTGGATTATATGCGATTAAGTCGTAAAGAGAATAAAATGTACCTGTACAATGAAGCCGAAATTGTGTATGGAGACATGCAGATTAATGCTGGCTTTATAATCGTTGATAACACTAAAAATGAAGTATATGCTTACGGAATTAAAGATTCTCTTGGTGAATATACTCAACCTCCAATTTTTAAACAGGGACAAAATATTGTAGAACCCGATTCGATCCGGTTTAATTTTGACACCGAAAAAGCGCTTATTTATAATTCGAGAACAGAACAAAACGGTTTCAAAATAAAAAATGAAATCTCTAAGCGAGAAAATGATTCTGTTGTTTTTATGAAAAACGTAAAGTTCACTACTTCAGAAAACATCGAAGATCCCGAATATTATTTCTATGCACGAAGAATAAAATTTGTTCCCAAAAAAAAGATTGTCACCAGTCTTGTAAATATGTATATAGCAGATGTCCCCACCCCTTTACTATTGCCATTTGGGTATTTCCCTATGTCAGAGAGCAGGACTTCTGGTTTTATTATGCCAAGCCCTGGAGAAGAAAATAATCGTGGGTATTTCCTTCAAAACGGGGGGTATTATTTTGCTATTAGTGATTATGCTGATTTAACGCTTACAGGAGATTACTATACCAACGGAAGTTACACATTAGCTTCTGAAACCTCTTATGCATTGCGATATAGATTTAGAGGGAATTTAAGATTTAGGTATGAAAATAATTTAACAAGTGAAAGAGGGTTTCCAGATTTCGCAAAAAGAACTACCTATAATATACAATGGTCTCATAGCCAAGATGCCAAAGCAAGCCCAAATTCTCGCTTTTCTGCATCTGTAAATTTTGGTAAGAGTGGTTTTTATCAGCAATCTACAAATCAAAGAAATACAGGTAATTTTTTAAATAACCAATTAAGTTCTTCTGTTTCCTACTCTAAAACTATTCCTGGAGATCCACAGGTAAATCTTAATATTGCTGCCACCCATAACTCTAATACCAATACAGGAGTGGTTAATTTATCTTTACCAAATACGTCTGCCAGTGTTTCTAGGATATTTCCTTTTGCTCCAAAAGTGGGAGTTAAAAAAGGAATCATTCAAAATATAAATACTCAATATAATTTTAGAGGAGAAAACAGAATTACAACTACCGATAGCTTGCTTTTTAAATCCGAGATGTTTAAAAATTCTCAAATCGGTATGCAACACACCATTCCATTAACCACCAATTTCAAGATCCTTAAATATTTGAGTGCTACAGCCGGGACAAATTTTCAGGAAAACTGGGTATTTGAAACCATAAAAAGAAGTTATGATTCTGATGCTAATGAAGGTGCAGGAGCCGTAGTACAAGATACTATAAAAGGGTTTGATGCTTTTAGAACCTATAATTTTTCTACTAGTTTAGGTACTGTTATTTATGGAACCTTTCAATTTAAAAAAGGAAAAAAGATAGAAGCCATACGACATACGATGCGTCCTTCTATAAGTTATAATATTACGCCTGCTTTTAGTGAGTTTTATGACACTTATACAGTAACAGACAACCCTAATACTGCTAATATAGATGAAACCGAAGTAGTAGAATATTCGAGGTTTGAAGGTGGTGCTTTTGGAGCTCCTGGAAATACATTTTCAAGCTCTATTGGGTTTTCTTTAAGTAATAATATTGAAATGAAGGTTAGAAGTAAAGATTCGACTGCTACAGAAGCAAAAAAAGTAACGATTCTTAATAACCTAAACTTTAGCACCTCATACAATATTGCAGGAGATTCTTTGAAACTGAGTCCGATTTCTGTTTCTGGAAATATCCCTATTATCAAAAACAAATTAGACATTAACTTTAATGCCACCCTTGATCCTTATGCGTTAGACAACAACAATCGTAAAATTGATGTTTGGAATATCGATAATGGAGGTAGTTTGTTTCGTCTAACCAGAGCCAGCAGTAATTTTGGATACTCTTTTAGTAGCGCTGATTTTGATAAAGGAAAACCTAACGATGATCCTTATGAAAATGAAACCTTTAGGAATGAAGGTAGGACAGATAACCTTTTTGGAGGAGGAACCAACTTTAATAATGAACAATCATACGATAAGACAAAGAGTGATAGAGACACTGATAAAGATGTCAAGAACTATAATTATAAAATTCCATGGTCCTTGCGATTATCGTATAATATAAACTATAGTAATAGTGCACGTCAAAATGAGATTTCTTCTCATTCTCTAATGTTTTCGGGAGATGTAGAACTTGCTCCCAGATGGTCTGTAGGAGTTTCATCGGGATATGATTTTAAAAACCCTGGCTTTACTTATACCAATTTAAGGTTTCAAAGAGATTTAGAAAGTTGGGTTATGAATTTTAACTGGATTCCTTTTAGTTCCCGTACTTCCTGGAATTTCTTTATTGGTATCAAGTCTTCTGTATTAAGTGATATCAAATGGGATAAAAGAAGAGAACCAGACAGACAATTATAACTATAAAAGCAAGTTCTATAAATTAGTCTAAAGCAACAATCATTAATTATAATATATTCTTCGCATGAAAAAAATAATAACAACATCCAAAGCTCCAGCACCAATCGGTCCTTATAACCAAGCTGTTTTAAGTGGTAATACGTTATACACTTCTGGACAGATTGCTCTTGATCCAGCAACAGGAGAACTAGTGGTAGGCGATATCAAAACAGAAGCTCAACTAGTGATGCAAAACTTAAAAGCAGTTATAGAAGAAGCAGGAATGACATTTGAAAATGTAGTTAAAACAACTATTTTTTTAAGTGATATGAACAATTTTGCTGCAGTAAACGAAATATACGGTAGTTATTTTAATGAAGACACTGCTCCTGCTAGAGAAACTGTAGCTGTTTTGACATTACCAAAATCTGTAAATGTAGAGATATCTGTGGTTGCTATTAAGTAAAACGCAACATAAAATATGATAAAAACCTAGCGAACTATGCTAGGTTTTTTTATTGTTTATTCTAACTATTAATAAAATCTTTTAATACGCCTACGACATAGTCTACTTCTTCTTTTGTATTATATTTTGAAAAAGAAAATCGAATCGATGGTTTTTGCAAATCATCTTCAGAAAGAATTTCTGTTAATACATGAGACCCCTTGCTACTACCACTCTGGCATGCACTTCCTTTAGAACATGCAATTCCATTAATATCTAAATGAAACAATAATACACCAGCTTTTTCGGCAGAAACCGGCAAACACACATTTACCAAAGTATAAGTGCAATGCCTCTTACTATCAGAGTCTGCATTAAATCGAACTCCGTGAATAGCATTCTTTAGTGTATCTATAAAATACTGCTTAATCTCTTCTATATATTTTTTTTCTTCTTCAAGATGATCATAAGCTAATCGTAATGCCTCGTCCATACCCACAATATTATGTACGCTTTCTGTTCCTGCTCTATAACCTCGTTCCTGTTCTCCTCCAAAAATTAACGGTTTTAAACCTGAATTTTTTCGTATATAAGCAAAGCCAACACCTTTTGGGCCATGAAATTTATGAGCACTTACAGCTATAAAATCGATATAAAGCTTACTTAAATCTACTTCATAATGACCGATCGATTGTACCATATCACTATGAAAAATAGCACCTTTTGATTGGCATAAATCTCCAACTCTTTCTACATCTAGAATTGTTCCTACTTCATTATTTATATGCATCAGACTTACCAATGTCTTGGTGTTAGAAGTAGCTAATAATGACTCTAGATGTTCATAATCCACACTCCCATTTTCTTTAATTCTAACATAGCTTACAACTATATTTGTACGAGATTCTATTTCCTGAACTGTATGTAATACTGCATGATGTTCTATTCTTGATGTAATAATATGTAAGACACCTAAATCTCTAACCGCACTATTGATAACTAAATTATCAGCTTCGGTACCCCCAGAAGTAAAAATAATTTCAGAGGCACTCACTCCTAAATATTTTGCAATATTTTTGCGTGTTTGTTCTATATGATTTTTGGCAGATCTACCATAAGAATGACTAGAAGAAGCATTCCCGAAATCACTTTCTAATACTTCAACCATTCTTGTTATTACTTCTGATCTTATGGTCGTTGTAGCAGCATTATCAAAGTAAATTTTTTGCATAAGAATACAGTATTTTTGAAACTTATTAGATGTTACATTTTAAGAGTATAGAATATCAGTTTATTTGTTAAAATAGTTAAACTACTTCACTAAAAAAATATCAATCCAAAAGGAATATCCTCTCTATCGAATATTATGTGTTTATTTTTAAAAGAATAATTCTGAAAATAACGATGGATATATAGTATAGGGCATTTTCTATTACTTAAGTACTTTCATTTAAAAAAACTTTAACCATCGCAAAGTATTTGTCAGAAAAGTCCAAAAACCCAATGATATTCTTGTGCAAAACTAGTTAAAATAAAATTATTTTAAATCAGTCATTCAATAATCTTTCAATTGCCTTATTTTTGTCCAAAATTGTTATTCGGAAGACATAACCAAAACATTATGGTTTTTTTATCGTCTTTATATATAACGTACTAATATTAAAATTTTGAGACCTGGTGAAAAAGCTTATATTTTTATTTTTTTATAGTCTGATATTGTTTTCTTGTGACGATGGAGACATTATCATAACCAGCTTTGAGTTTGATGAAGCTGACTTAGAACTTTGCCAAGGATCTGAGGAAAATGAATACGTTTTTTATAAAATCAATACAACAATTAATGAATCCATTTCTTTTCGCTTTATTAATGCAGCGTTTTCTGATACTATTGCTTCAGAAACACCATTATTAATAGTACTGGGTCAAGAACCAAACACTTTAATATATAGAAGTTTTACGACAGAGATCACTAATGACTACTACTGTTCTAATGTTCCTAATAGCAGCATTTCTATTATAGAAGAACGTGTAGGAAACTCTGGCACGGTAGAAATCTTTACCGAAATCATAGAAGAAGATGATAATGATGGTATCCCAGCAGAAGACGAAGATTTAAATAATAATGGTAATTTGGAAGATGATGATACAGACGGTGACGGAATTCCTAATTATAAAGATCAGGATGACGATAATGATAATATTCTAACCAGTGTAGAATTGCCCAATAATATTCCTGACAACGATGAACCAAGAGATACAGATAACGATAACATACCTAATTATTTGGAAGAAGATGATGATAATGATGGTATCCTAACCAGAAATGAGGATTTTGATAAAAATGGAAACCCCAGAGATGATATAAATCCTGATACCGGTATTGCTTATTATCTTGATGCAGAAGCTACTCCTGCAGAAATAGATATTGCCCCTGCACTCGATAATACCGTTAAAACAACCTTTAGAACAACCATATCCGTAAACAAACTAGTTTTCGACAGTGGTGATCAGAATTTTGAAAATGACAACTTTTCTTTTGGACATCGAGATGTTACCATTAATAAGGTTACCAAAAAAAATGAATAGAATATATATAATGCATAAATCAATACACTTACTTTTTCTATATTTTCTACTTAGCAGCTGTAGTGAAGGAGATGTTTTAGAAAATAATATTGACAATTTTACAGCTCCTATAGAAAGTTGTACAAATACTGAAAAAAACACATTTGTATTGTATAAGATAGACCAAGAAGCTACTCGCTCTTTTTCGTTAGGATTTACCAGTACCACTTTTACACTAGAGCCTGATCCCGATGAACTTTCTGTAACTATCGAATTAAACAACACCACCAATACACTGGTATATAGAAATTTTGGATCAAAAATAAACGGAGCATCTTATTTTTGTGCCAGTGTACCTCCTTCTGGTATTGCCATAAATCAAGAATTCTTAAGTACCGATGGAAATGCTGAAATCGTATATACTGTAAAAGAAGAAACAGATACCGCAATTGTCTATACCAGAAAAATAACATTGAAAGATATCACTCTGAACGGAGCAGAGTTTTCGTTACGACAAGAAGTACTTGAATTTGGAGAAGACGAAATAACTGTTGCTAAATAATTTCTCTATAATAATTGGTTGTTTTTAAATTAGCACTAATACACTAGTTATTGATTACCCTGGTAATAAAACACGTTTTAGGTTTTTACCATGTAAACGAATCATTTCTTCTTCTAAATATTGCAAGAGGTCAGGACAATTCATTTTAAAATCATTACAAATGATTTTTTTTGTTTGACCATTAAAAATAAAGGTTACTATTAGCTCACTGTTACAAGAGGCATCGTTCGAGTACACCGGCTTCAAATCCAAAATACCATTGTCAACCAAATATCGCACCAAGTTATTTCTTTTTTCTTTACTTATTGTTTTTTTAGAAATACCGATGTATTTATAATCATTACTTTCAAAATGATCCGAAGAAGGATAAAAAGTTAATATTGTGTCTCTTAAGACAAATTGATCATAATGAAATGCTCCTCTTTCTATTTTTAATAGCACCGAAGAAGTATCTGGAACCACAGCATTCTTAATTTCCTGATCATTACTCTGCTTTTGCTGATTATGTTGTCCTTTATTTAATTCTGAACAGGCCAAAAAACAAAAAACGAATACTAACATACTTAGAATGAGTTTCATTTATCTACAATATTGAATTTATAATGAAGTTAATAATACCTATATTATGAATTGAACAGGTTACAAACTTAGTTTTTTTGCTGGTTTTGGCATATCTTAACCAACTAAATATTCAATTTGATTATGAAATATTGTTTATACCATCTCCTGACTAAATTTACACAATAAAATTGCATTTTTTTTGTCTAATATTATCAAAAAAGACCATCTTTTCAGACAGTCTTTTTTATTAAAGTTGAAACAAAGTAACTTTTTAACCTCCACATCGACCTCCATTAACCCATCGTCCATTTGTTAACGTGTATAAGTAACCATTGTAGGTAATTTTTGAACCATTACTATAGCTCTGTCCACTGTTATATGCACTTACTCCACTGCAGATATCAGAATTTGTATTTGTATTATTATTATTATTATTATTATTATTATTACCAGAATTTGAACTTGCAGATCCACATTGGCCCCCTCTAACCCATCTATTATTAGTTAAAGTGTATAAATATCCACCATGGGTAACTTGATCACCATTACTATAACTTCTGCCACCAGCATATGCACTTACACCATTGCAAATATCTGTTGAACCGTTATTATTGTTATTATTGTTATTATTGTTATTATCACTAGCAACATTGTTAGCATTATTGCCGTATGCCCAAGTAATGGCTGTTCTATCATCTGCAGTCCACCTTGCCGTAGCACTTAATGTCCAGCCACATGTATAAACACTACTTTTCATAATAGATCCACAATCATTTGAAGCGTGATATGCAGCATTGTTCGTTCCCGGAATATGTGTACCAGAAGTTACATCAGAGTGATGAAAACCAAGTGTATGACCTAGTTCATGAAGCATTAATGCCATTTTATCAGCATCGGAAGTATTGTTATGGTTTTTGGCTACATTAATATTAAGATAGTTTCCCACATTTCCATTTCCTGATGGTCCACCAGCTCTAGCAAAAGCTCCTGTATTATTGTCATTAAAAGTAGACAGTATAACATCGGCATTAGCACGTGTATTTGTACTTCTTATAGAAATATTAGCACTTACTGAAGACCAATGCCATGCAGCCCATGAGAAAGGGGATCTGTACGCTTGTGGAAAATCGGCTTCCATAAAATAAGTAATATCTCTTGAATGACTATGACTAACGTCTTGACCTATCCATTGATTTTTAGCTTCTAAGCCATTACTAGAGGTTCTTGCTAAACTTCGATTTTGTACATAATTAAATGAAATTCCCATATCGCCAACAAAAAATTCTTCAGAATCTATATCTGTTTGAATATCATTTTCATCATATCCTAATATTTCGGTTAAGTAATCAAGTGTTTCTTGAGCATTGTCTGGCAAACCAAAAGGTTCATCATTTAAGCTTTCTTTTTCGCAACTTATTAAAGTCATTATACTAATTACCAATAAAAATTTGAGTCTGTGATTAAACATAATTTAATTATTTAACAGTTATGTAACATAAAATTAAACTTATTTTAACTTTAAAAATGATAGTAAATTAGCAAAACCTTATACTAAATACGGTTAAACCGTATTTTTACATTTAAATAACTAAAAACAAAAGAGTATGTATGTTTAAATCCAACCAATTAGAGGTGTTAGCTTCATAACCTGAAACCTATCTAGTGAAAATCTATGTTAAAAAACAAAGTTTTGATTTTCAAATGAGATCAAAAATCACAATGAAATGGTTTGAACTTTTTTTATTCATTAGAAAAATGATGACTTTTTGATCAATTGAATGTTTTTTACACTTCATAAGAGCACTACGAAGTAAGAAAAAATGAAAACTGAGTAAAAACCATTTTTATCGCAAATTGAAGATTGTTTGAACCAGTTCAATATGATGAATAGATATTTTTGCTCTAATTGAACACATCAAATGTGATTATTTTGTAGACAATACCAATTATGAATTAAAAAGAGAAGTTGCTTTATATCATTTGTGGTATAAAAATACTCAAAAGGAAAATTGAAGATTTCTGTTCTAGATGAATACTAAAAATCAATTACAACCTTAGCTACATTTTATTTTTATTATAAAGTATAGTATGTATAAAATGTAAATAATTTAGATAGAAGACCTAGAAAATTTATAGAATCCCTTAATGGGGATAACTACCAAATATATCCAAAATTATCTCAATTGGTTCTTGATACTGGAAAAAATCAAAAAATGATACTAACAGAATGACTACAATTGCTTTTACTTCTAGTACAGCTTGGAATGAATTCAAAAATATAACACTAAACCATATCTTTTTTAGAACTTAGCCAAATATAATAACCCACCAAAAAAGACGGTTTTATACAAACAACCAAACTTTAGGTAGATAAAATATCCGAGATACGAAGTAATTCTTTATTTATCTGGCGACTTCCTTTTAACCCTTCTTCAAAACCAGATACAAAAATTTCATTATTCATAATCCCCACCATAACATTTTTCTCACCATCTAACAGTAATTCTACGGCTTTAACACATAACCTACTTGCCAATGTTCTATCAAAACATGTGGGAGATCCCCCTCGTTGCATATGCCCCAGTACGGTTACTCTTACATCATAATTTGGTAAATTATCGGTTACATAATCTGCCAATTCATATACATTTTTTCCTATTTTATCACCTTCGCTTACAACCACAATACTAGACGATTTACCAGAACGTTTACTACGTTTTAATGATTCTAGTAAACGATCCAAACCAAGATCTTCTTCTGGAATTAAAATCTCCTCTGCTCCTGCTCCTACACCGCTGTTTAATGCTATAAACCCGGCATCTCTACCCATTACCTCAACAAAAAACAACCTGTCATGTGAGCTAGCTGTATCTCTTATTTTATCGATCGCTTCTACAACAGTATTTAAGGCAGTATCATACCCTATTGTAAAATTAGTTCCCGAAATATCATTATCGATAGTTCCCGGAACACCAATCACCGGAATATTATATTCTTCACTAAACACCTTCCCTCCTGTAAATGTACCATCACCTCCTATTAGTACCATTGCATCCACCCCAATTTCTTTAAGATTTTCTGCGGCTTTTTTTCTACCTTCTATCGTCTTGAACTCTTTTGATCTGGCTGATTTTAATATGGTACCTCCACTACTAATAATATTTCTAACACTTCTGGCATTCATCACACAATAATCTCCTTCTATCATTCCTTGATATCCTCGATAAAAGCCTATACATTTTACATTGTAATAAGCACAAGCTCTTACCACTGCACGTATTGCAGCATTCATTCCCGGAGCATCTCCTCCCGATGTCATGACACCAATAGTTTTGATTTCTCTTGCCATATGTTATATTTTGTTCACCAATTAAGATCTTTTTTTATTTGCAAAAAGATTCCGGCAAAAGCCGGAAAGTGATCTTTTATTTTTTATACTAATTATTCTGGATCAGGTATTTTATTCTTGTCTGTAAAGTTAATAAAATTTGGTGTTTCAATTTTTGTTGTATCCTTTGGTTTTACAATAGAATCCTTTACTTTTTTATTCTTAAATATCTTAACCCATAATTCTTTGAAATTATCAAAATCCACCGAGTATGAAAGCCCAACACCCTGTTCATAACCTTGACTTCCTGCTCCTACGAACTGAATATCGCTTTCTCGATTAAAAATCTTTCCTCGTAAAGATCCATCTTCATTAAATAAGTATTGTATTTCAACATCACCTACAACTGTAGATTCATTAACGCCACCTACGGGAACCCCAACTTTACCATTAATTAAAATCCTATTACTAATTTGGGTAGCAAATGTTAACCCAAATTGATCTGCATCTTCCTGATCCAAGCTTTTTACTCCCTGAACATAATTTAACCCTACCTGAAACTTATCATCCTCATCAGAAAAAACATTATTAAAAATACTTGAAGCTCTTTCTGCCACTAACCCACCGGTAAAGGTATTCGCATCAAAAGTACCATTATAGAATTGCCCAGATGACACCAGAGATAATGCTTGTAACTCTTTATTTGACTGATCGCTTAGCTTATAATCCAGTTCACTTTTTATAACAGAGCTAAGGTTAGGAAACTCGATATTAAAATTAACATCGGGTTGTATTAACTCTCCTTGTAAATCTACCACAACTTCTACAGGTATTTTTCTATTGATAGAAGAGTTCTCTAAAAGTATCGCAGGATTTGCTTCTGTTTTGTATACTGCACTAAGGTCTAAAACTGCTCTTGTTGGACTACCATCCCAGTTAATAGTACCACCATCACGTACCGTAAATAACTTTTCTACAAATGCTCCATATCGAAAATTATAAGTTCCTTCATACGCCACAAAATCCCCCCACATATTAAATTTACCATTGGTATTGATTTCGATAAGTAAGGTTCCTGCCCCTCTACCCTTTAAAGAACTTCCCGTTTCTTTATCTACTACTATTTCTACTTCTGCATTATTATTTACATCCAAATCAAAATTAAGTTCCAATCCTTTTACATCTTCCAAAATAACTTCTTTCCCTTCTAACCTTGCTCTTTTTTCATCTGGACTTAAAAAATGAATATACGTATTATCACCTATTGACTCTGTATCGTTTAATGGGATTTTAAAAGTAGTTCCTTCTTCAGTGGTTGCTTCTACTTTTATAAATAACTCGTCTGTAGGACCAGTGATCCATGCTTGACCTTTAATAAACCCGGTCCCATAGTATAAAGACTCTTCATCCTCTTCGGTATCTAACACCAACAATCGTTCGTCTGCTAACAATTCTAGTCCAAACTCCCATTTAGAGAAATTTTTATGAGCTATATACCCTCCCAAAACACCTTTGGTATTATATTTTGAGTCTTTGATATTAATATCATCAAAATTGAAACGTTGCTCATTCAGAATTACTCTCGAGTTATCTTCAAAACCAAGATCAACATTTAAATATGGAACCATTAGCCCTGCTTTATCAAGGTTTAACACTCCATCGATTGATGGGCTTTTATAGCTTCCACTTATCTTAGCCTCGCCAGAAACAAAACCGCGAATATTTGTAATAATATCTCCTCCTAAAGCACTAAACTCTGAGATATCTAATTCGTTTAAATCAACATCTATATTTACAAAGGGTTTATCCTTAGAGACATTAATTATTCCTAAAGCAGCTAATGTTTTTTTATTACTATAATCAACCAATTTGGTATCAACCAAGTACTCTGTAAGATCTTGATTTCCTGTAACTTTTAATAAAAGCTCTCCCATTGGGGTTTGGTTAATACTTAAGTCTTTTACTTTTATATTAGAACTTGGGAAATAGTTTCCTTTTTCCTGAAGTAGGGATAATTCTCCATCAACTCTGCCCATAAAATTAAGGCTATCAATTCTGGGAGTTATTTTATTTAGGTCAACATTTTTAAAAGTCGCTTTTAGATTTTTATAATCTTCTCCTTCTGTCGTTCCTTTCAGTTTAATTTCTTCATCCAGATAGGTAAAAATTATAGACTGTATATCAATACTTTTAAAATCATTATCAAAGATGATCTTATTATTAAGTTTACTTTTTTCTTTATTTGCAAACCAGGTATTACCTTTATAGGTGAAATCTGATTTCTTTATCCCAACTACAGAATTATTATCCTCGTTAATTGTATGGTAAAATTCTAGATTGAAATTATCTTCGTTATTGTTTCCTCCTTTAAACTCGGAGTGCATAAATAATGTATCTTTTAGGGTTACATTAATTAAACTAAACTCTGATGCATTATAATATTTTGATTTGATACTATCTATGGCTATATACGTGTTAAATAACGGGTTTTTATTATCCACCTGTATATCAACATTTTCCATCAAGTTATCATATGCATTAATCGAAGGTGATTTAAAGGTAAGTTTAAATTCTGACTCGTTACTTTCTACTTTTCCTCTTATTATTGTATTGGGTGCAAATTGAATCTCGGGTAAAAAAACGTCTACAATTTTGTTATAAATATTGAAATTGAATTCTACAAATTCATCATCGGTAATTTCTGTAGCTTCAAAATTAGTATATAAACTTCCTATAGAGTTTCTAAACAAATCATATACATTTTCAAACCTAAATACGCCCTTTATATTACCTTCTACAATATCTGCGCTATTTACAATAATTGTCCTTACATTATCTTCATTAAAACTAGAGGTTATATCAAAATCTTCAAAATAGAATTCTGTATTTTGGTTTGTATAGGAAGTTTTGGTAAAAGAAATTGTTCCAAAGGCATCATTTAAATTTGTACCTTTTATTTTCATGTACACATCACCATTAAAAATAGAAATACTATCTCTTGTAAATATATTTAACTCGTTAAGATCGATATGATCTACATTTGCCTCAAAATCATAGTTATGTATTTTTTGAGACAAATCTGCTACCCCATTAAAGGTAAATTGAACATTTTGATCATTAGAAGTTAAATTTCCATCAAATACTCTATTCTTAAGATTTCCTATTGCTTTTAAATCTTTATAGATGTAATCATTAAATTCTAGCTTGCTAATATCTCCTTCTATTTTAGTATTTAAACTACCTAGTGTAAACCCGCTCCCGTCTACATGAATATCGAAGGTAGAAGTCCCTAATGATTCTCTGTTTAACAACCTACCAAGGTGAAAATTTTGAGAAATAATATTTCCATTATAAGTTGCTTTCTTAATATCATTTAGATTTTCTAACAATACAAATGCATTGACTTTTCCCAGTTGAGAAAACAGAGTCATATCCATGTCTACAGATTTTGTATTTACCATGGCATTTCCTTTTGCTCTAACATTACCAAACCGTTGTAACTCTATTGGCAGAGATGCCCCTAAAACATTAGGTAACAAATTGATAAGATCATAATAATTACTCGTTAAGTTTTCAAAATCTCCTTCCAATTCGAATTTTGTAGCATTACTAACGGCATTTTTAATTCTCATATTTCCTTTTACAAAAGACCTGTCTAGTCCAGAAATATTTGCATGTAGCACTTCAAAATCATTCAAAGTTCCCTTTACCAAAGTGTTTTGCATATAAAACTTATGGTTTTTTCCAAATTCTTTATAAAAAGGAATTAAATCATTTGTCGCTATAGTTGCTTTATCAAAATCTGCATTAATGAACACCTCATTTTCAAAATTATTCAGCCCATCCTTTTCATAAGAAAACAAAATTTCTCCTTTTATATCAGAATCTTTAGTTTGAATAACCAACTCCTGAAAATTCATTTCTTTAGGAGTCATAGAAAAACATGTTTGTAATTTTGATACTTTCAATCCCCTAAAATCGTCAAAAGATAATGCGTCAATATTGATATAAATATCATCTCCATCTACCACCAGACTTTCTGCATCCAAGTCAATATTATAATAATCGACTGCTTTAGGATTGTTTAAGTTTTCATTCGTAAAGCGATACCTTCCTTTTACGATAGAAATATTTTCTGTAGTCAAAACAAACTTTTTTCCAGAAGGTTTTTTTTGAGAATCAAACTTGCGAATAAAAGTCATTAAATTATCGCTATTCTCATCTTTATAAATTTTCATATTAAAGGTCAGGTCTTCTATATAGACTTTTCCTAATTGAGGTCTTCCTTTAGATATTTCATCAATATTGAGAATAGAGGTCTCGATACCATTTGCATATAGTAAGGTATCCCGATGGTGATCTTTTATAAAAACATTTTGTAAATCCACATTTCCGGTATAGGTCAACCCAATTCGTTCAATATCGATTCCTACATCGTATGTTTTATTTAGATAATTTGTAGCTTTTTTACCAAAAAAAGTTTGAACAGAAGGAATAGAAAACAATACCATTATTAGAAGAAATAATGATATAAGAACAAGAAATGTCCTTAACAATATTTTCCAAAGTTTCCTGATACGCTTTATTGTTTTAACTTTGTTGACAATATTAACAATTTCTATGCCCTTTTCCTCATAATGGACAAACAAAAAACATACATTCTTGGTATTGAATCTTCTTGTGATGATACCTCTGCTGCCATATTATGTAACGGTAATGTTCTATCTAATGTTATCGCATCACAAAAAATACATGAATTGTATGGTGGAGTAGTTCCTGAGCTTGCTTCGAGAGCACACCAACAAAATATTGTTCCTGTTATCGATCAAGCCATTAAACAAGCAAAAATTACTAAAGACGATCTAAGCGCAATTGCTTTTACAAGAGGTCCTGGATTAATGGGGTCATTATTGGTAGGAACTTCTTTTGCAAAGTCACTAGCTCTTGGTTTAGACATCCCATTGATTGATGTAAATCATATGCAAGCTCATATTCTTGCTCATTTTATTGAGGAAGAAGGATATGACAAGCCACAATTTCCTTTTCTGGCATTAACCATTAGTGGTGGGCATACACAAATTGTACAGGTAAATGATTATTTTGATATGAAGGTCATTGGTGAAACCATTGATGATGCTGTTGGAGAGGCTTTTGACAAAAGTGCAAAGATCTTTGGCTTACCATATCCAGGAGGGCCTTTGATAGATAAATATGCACAATTAGGCAATCCTAAAGCGTTTGCGTTTCCTAAACCCAAAGTAGGTGATTTAAATTTTAGTTTTAGTGGTCTTAAAACTTCTGTCCTTTATTTCACTCAAAAAATGACCAAAGAAGATCCCGATTTTGTAAAAAATAACCTAAATGATATCTGCGCATCCTTGCAATATACTATCATCAATATTTTAATAGACAAGCTAAAAAAAGCTTCAAAACAAACAGGTATCAAAAGTATTGCCATCGGAGGTGGCGTTTCTGCTAACTCTGGTATCAGACAAGCTTTAAAAGATGGAGAACAAAAATATGGTTGGAAAACCTTTATTCCAAAATTTGAATACACTACAGATAATGCGGCAATGATTGGAATTGTAGGGTATCTAAAATATCTTAAAAAGGAGTTTACCGATATGAGCGTTGTGGCAACAGCCCGAATGAAAATTTAACCTTTATATCAAACGATCTATAGTAGAACTTTATCATTGCTGAAACAGTCATAGAAAATGCAACTATTTTATAATTCGAATCTTACTGAATCAAATACCGAAATAAAATTCTCTAGAGAAGAGAGTAAACACATTAGTAAGGTGTTAAGAAAAAAAGAAGGTGATTTATTACATATTACCAATGGTCAGGGAGATTCGTTTATTGCCAAAATCACGTTTTCTAATCCTACAGTTTGTATTGCTTCTGTAACTTCTTGTAAAAAACAATCACCCAAATCGTATAGATTACACCTTGCTGTAGCTCCTACCAAAATGAACGATCGCTATGAGTGGTTTTTAGAAAAGGCCACCGAAATTGGTATTGATGAAATCACTCCTATAATTTGTGATCATAGTGAAAGAAAAATCATCAAGACAGAACGTTTTGAGCGGATATTACAAAGTGCCATGAAGCAATCGCTACAAAGTTATTTACCCAAATTACATCCTGCTATTTCTTATAATGATTTTGTGGCTCTAAAAAATGAAGGACAATTGTTTATTGCGCATTGCGAAGAGACCAAGAAGCAATCGTTAAAAGACACCCTCTCTCCACAATCTGATATCGTTATTATGATTGGTCCAGAAGGAGATTTTTCTACAAAAGAAATTGAATTAGCATTGGCATCAGGCTACGCTCCTGTTACTTTGGGCGAAACCAGGTTGCGTACTGAAACCGCCGCTATTGTTGCGGCTCACACTGTAGCCCTTATAAATCAATAAAGGGCTATCTTAATATTGTATTAAAATAACCCTTCTTTTAAAGAAAAAATGATACTTCATTATTTCTTAAGAAACTTAAGAACTTTTACGCTTCCATTCTTTTGTTCTAATTTTATCATATACATTCCTGGTCTCAAATCTTTTGTATCTATCTCTATATGCTCTTTTTGCCCCATGTCAATACTTTTCATAGCGATATTACCATAAGTATCAAAAATAGTTAATTGAGTTCCCTTTGTTAATTCTCCCAATTGCATGGTAAGTCTATCATTAACAGGATTTGGAAACATCTCTATGGCATTTTCTGAAGCCCCTAATCCTTTGTTGGGTTCGTTACCTATAAAACCTATACAACGATCCTGTTTATATTCTACTCGTATTTGTTTGTGCTGAATTCTTTCATACTCATCTACAAAAACTTGCTGTGCGCTTTTGGTTATACAAGGTTCATGCTTTACTTCTTCGAGTTTTATTTCCTTTTCGCATACGGTACCTGTTTTTCCGGTATCGGTAGTTTCTACCAAATAAATATCGGTTGCTCCTGCTCCCAGAGAAGTTGTATAACCAGTAAAAGCAAAACCTTTATCATACGTATCTCTTGTCATTTCAAATCCACCTTCTACACCATCTTTCCCATAGTTACGAGCCCACAACAAACTACCACCAGCATCAGTCTGAAACATCATTGCCTTGGTACTAGAGATATTGTTTTGTCCTACAATAGTATAATTTTGGTTTCCAAACACTCCTACTGTTTCTTCAAGACCATACCCGAGCTCTCTTCTTTCTGTACCATAGGTTTTCATCCCTAAAAAATTACCATTAGCTCCCATATACAGCAAAAACGCATCAAAAGAGTTGTTAATTCCAAAACTATTGGTATAACCAGTAAGCACATAATTTCCCTGATTATTTTGTTTCACACAATTTGCCATATTACGATAGGATTGAGAAGGGGTAAGCTCACCAGGGTATCCTACAATTCGATTCCATTCTATCGTTAGGTCTGGTTTTAACTTAATAATAAAAATGTCTGAAGGAGGATTAGCAAGTGTTGAACTTGCTCCACACCAATAATTTGTAGTTGCACCTGCTATGATATACCCCCCATCCTTGGTTTGCTCTATCCACATTCCTCTTTGATCACCTTCTCCTCCTATCACTGTAGATCTAACCAAATTTCCTAAATGATCGGTTTGTACCACATATACATTGGTGCCAGGAAAAAACTGGGAATAACTTCTGGTTTCACCTACAAAAATATATCCAGGTTTACCATTTTGGTCTTTGATGCTCTGCACACAATGAGCCACATCATATTCTTTACCTCCGTAAACATTAGAAAAAACGGTAGCTCCGTTCACATCTACTCCCACCAGATATGCATCACCAGATCCGAAACCAAAGCTACGGGTAATACCTGCCGCCACATATGAGACTTCATCTTTAAATGTAAAATTAATAGATTGTCTTACAGAATTAAAATATTCATAATTCTCTCCTCCATAAACTCGTGACCAAATTTGATTACCGTTAAGATCTGTTTTTACTAACGTGGCCTCGAGGCTACCGATATAATTCTTAGAAGTATATCCCCCAATGATATATCCTTTTTCTACCTGTTGGAGCTGATCAAGAGATCGCCCCATTTCTGATTTTTCTGTTCCAAAAGAATGTTGAAACTGTGAAAAGCCCATACTCACTACAAAGTATAGAGCTACACTGCATACAATTGTTTTCATGTTGATTTATATTTAAATTGGTTAATTGATTTGCTCGATTATAAATTTCACCATAAGACTATCAACAAACATCATTAGCTATAAGAGTAATTTCTGCATGATTTTTTGAAAAAAGTGTTCAAAAACTAATCAACAACAAATACATCATAACCACCTGTAAAACAGTCTTCTAAATTACAAAATAAACTGCTTTCACTTAGGAGGTTACACCCCAAAATTGTAGGGGAAAAAACCCCTTTTTTTATTATTTATATTAGAAAAAATAAAACACAGGATGTAATACCTTCATTTATCAAACAAACCTTTGAAATAAATCAAATAATTATTCTCAAATCAATATCTTTATACTTCTAATTCACTTGGTATGATACCTATGATTAAAAGAGGGTTGTTATTAATTATATTAACTATTAGTTGTTCTTCTAATAATAATGATACCATTCCTGAAAATGACTCTGAAACTGAAATTACAGACCCTAACACACCAGTAGTTCCTTCTAAAAATACTGTAAGTGGTTTTGAATTTATTGATGAGTTTATAATTCCTAATCAAGAAATTGGTTCTGAACAAGTTGGGGGGCTCTCTGGTATTGATTACCAAAACGGAAAGTGGTATATTATCTGTGATACTTCTACTCCTCCTATACGCTTCTATGAAGCTAATATCTCATATAATAATGAGTTTACAACTGTTGATATTCATACGATGATAGAAATGAAAGATGTAGCTGGCAGCTCATTACCACAAGGTGTTGTAGACCCCGAAGCCATACGGTTTGATCCTGTTACAAAAAACATAGTATATACTAGTGAGGGATCTATTAATAATAGTGTGGATCCTGCTGTGGTAGAAATAAATGGTAATGGCAATGAAATAAAAAAATTCTCATTACCTGATAATTTTAAAGCCAATACTATTGATGATACTTCTGGCCCCAGACACAATGGAGTGTTAGAAGGGCTTTCTTTGGCAGTTGACAATTCAGGTTATTGGGTATCCTTAGAGCTTCCGCTCATTGAAGATGGACCAGAACCTATTATAACCGATACACAATCTCCGGTTCGAGTTACATTCATTAATAAAACAACAAATACAGCAGAAAGACAATTTGCATATGAACTTGATCCTGTAGCACGGGAACCTGCTCTGGGAACAACCTTTATGGTTAATGGATTGGTAGAAATACTTGAATATGATACAAATAAATTCCTAGCCTTAGAAAGATCATTTTCTTCTGGATATATTGATGGAGGTAATACTGTAAAAATATATAATGTAGATGCCAGTGAAGCAACAAATACTATTTCTAAAGAATCCTTAAATGGAAACGATTATACGGCAGCTACAAAAACACTACTATTTAACTTTGAAACAATACGAGGAAAATTAACCGCTAATACAGTGGACAATATAGAAGGGATAACCTTTGGTCCCAATTTAGATGATGGAAGCAGAACCGTTGTTGTTATTTCAGATAATAATTTTAATTCTTTTTTCCCACAATACAATCAGTTAATAGCTTTAAAAGTAGTACCGTAGTTATATTCCTGATTACTGTGATGTTATTTTATATAAGAATAGTTCTTCGGCTTCATTTGGAAGAATTGTTGTTCCGACACATTCTAATCCTAGTTTTTCCAAAAGCTTTTGTGAAGCAATATTATGTTTTGAAGTAATGGCATTTATTACAGTAATACCAAACTCATTAAAAGCAGCTTCTTTTAATCTATTTGCAGACTCAAACGCGTATCCCTTTCCTTCATATTTTGGCAAAAGCCCAAACCCAATATCAATTCCTTTTACACCATCTCGATCATAAAGTCCGCAAATACCAACTTTTATAGTATCTGATTTACGAGTAATGGTATAATTTGAATACCCAAAATTCTTTAATTGAGGAAGCATTTTATCTAATATATACTTTTTTGCTTCAGATATCGAGCTAATGTTTCTATTACCAACGTATTGAATAAATTTTGGACTATTCATCATTTCATATATCAACTCGGCATCTTGCTCTATCGTTGGCGTAATAAGCAACCTTTCTGTTTCAAATTCTTTATAAGTAATCATCTTTATATTTATAGATTCATCAAAATCACTTTCTTAATTTTAGCACTTTGCTCTAAGTGATACTATGTATACTGTACCAAAAAACATCACTTTACCATAGTTTGTCTCTGTAATAAATCATTCAATTTATTTATAAGATTGGATACGATTCTATTTCTTACCAAACAAACCCCTCTAAAATGCTTTCTTATTTGAATCGAAATATTTATCACATACTTGTAATGCCAATAAAAAAGTATAGTTTTCTCAAAAATAGGTATAATATAATCTATTCACCAACTTAACTTATTGTGAGTCCACTTTTTAATAAAATTTAAGTACACAATATCGGCTAGACAACCTTATTCATAGATTCTAATAATTTCGCCTCTACCCTTTCCTTCTATACTGCGTACATAAGCATTGATTGCCTTATTCATAGAAACCGGATTATGACCAGGGAAATAATCTTTATATTTCTCATACGCATCTGCTACCATCCCCAGCGAAACAACATTTACTCTAATTTCATTTTCTATTTCTAAATCTACAGCTCTTACAAAACTATGGATCGCTCCATTAACCATGGCTGCACTTGTTGTTTTAATTACAGGGTCATCTGCCAAAATACCAGTAGAAAGGGTAATTGAACCTCTGTTTTTTACATAATTCTTACCAATTCTAACCAAATTGACTTGTCCCATTAATTTGCTTTTTAAACCAATATAATAGTCCTCTTCTGTTAATGAATCAAAAGTATCCCACTTGGCTTCGCCTGCAATACAAACAACAGCATCCAGCTCTCCTATTTTATCAAACATGGACTGAATAGAAATACTATTTGCTATATCAACAATTACATCTCCTTGTGTTCGTCCCGCTACAATTATTTCATGTTTTTCTTTAAGATATGACACTACTTTTTTTCCTATAGTACCATTCCCTCCTATGACAAGTATTTTCATAATTATATATTAAATATTCAATGATGACTTCTTATTTCATAGAATGAAACGCGACTTTATTTCCTTCTGTATCTAAAAAATGAGCCATAAATCCATTAGGCCCTATAGCAGTTTTGGGAAGTACTATTTTTCCTCCCGCCTTTTCTACTCTAGATAATGGTTCAGATAAGTCATCTCCAGCATTTAAGTATATTAATGATCCTACTTGACTAGGCTCATATCCTTGTCCTTCCACAATTCCGCCTCCTATTCCAGAGTTTTCCATTTCAAAAGGAAAAAATGCCCATTGAGCACCCGTTTCTTCCATTTTCATGGTATGCATTTGTGCCTGAAGTACCTCTTCATAAAACTTTTTTGCTCTATCGAAATCTGTTGCAGGGATTTCAAACCAATTGATTGCGTTTTTCATTTTTATAGTATTAATATTCTAAACTAGTCTTTAATGTTATCGTTTTTTTATTGATCTGACCATACCGAGAGTTCATTTCCTGACGGGTCGACAAAATGAAATCTACTACCTCCGGGAAAAGAAAAAATATCTATCGATATTTTTCCTCCATGTTCAATAATTACACTTTTTATAATTTCCAAATTTTTATGGTAAAGAACAACCAAGGCCCCATTCGTAATTGTTTCTTCTGTTTTTTCAAAGCCTCCTTCTATCCCACTTTCTGAAAAAGCAGTATAAGTGGAACCATAATCTGTAAAAACCCATCCAAAAGTTTTAGAATAAAACTCTTTTATTTGATCGAGGTTTTTCGCTTTAAACTCTACATAATTGATGTGATTATTTACAATATTGCTCATTATAAAAAATTTATATCATTAGATGCCATTTCAAATTTACGGCTTTGTCATTAGACGTTTTAAAATACCCTAAAAATAATTAGATGACAAGTCTGTTATTTACAAACTCGCTACCTTACTAAGTTTTACAATGATATTTAACAAGATGAACTCTTGTCTATATCTCATTTTTTGATTCGTTGTTCTATTCTATATCATCTAATCTTTTAGAGAAATATATTCTTTTATGTCCTTCTGGAAAATTATCTATTTTACCAATTTCTATATATCCATTTTTTACATAAAAGTTTTCTGCCTGAAAATCAAAAGTATCTAGTATAGATATGGTCGCTCCTTTATTTTTGGCAATTGATTCTACATGTCGTAAAAGTCTTGTTCCCAATCCTTTATTTCTAAAGTTTTCTTTTACCCAAAGAATCTTAATTTCCAGACCGTTCCAATATCCAATACCAGATAATATTCCGCCCACCTCGGTACCATTTTTATCTATTGCCACAAATTCTAGCGGTGTCCATAACTCGGCTAAGGCTGGGACCTTATGCAAATTATAGGTGTTGATCCCATCCACAATTGTTTTAATATTTTCCTTTTTACAAGACGTGATGGTTAGTTCCTCTAACATTTAATATATTTAAGTTCTTTTTTTATAAATTTTGAAAGACTCTCCAAAAACATTGTATCCATTACAAAAATAATTCCAACCCTTTTTTTCATAAAAACCTTCTAAGTCAGAACTTAAATACAAATTATTGTACCCTTTTTCTTTTGCCTGATCGATAGCATGTTGTAATAATTTCTCGGCTATTTTTTTGTTTCGCATTTCTTCATTTACATATAAACACGCAAACCAGGGCATTAAATCCTGTCTGCTTATAATGTCATTAACCAGTAATGCATAGGACCCTATTATCTTATGGTTTTCGACAACAATATAAAATTTTGGAAGTTTCTTTTTATTGTCTAAAGAGTTTACAATACAATCTTTATAAAACTTAAAATTTGATTCATTACCCCAACAATTCCAAAAATAATTTATCGCATCCTCTAAAAACTCTTTCCTTTCTGAGATTTCATATATACCCATTCTTTATGTATTTGGTATTAATAAAATATTTCGAGATATTATCTTTTCTTTCTTCTTTTTTTTATTCGATAAGTAGCTGTTTTAAACTCCATTCTAACTAAAATTAATAACACAATTAATTCTATAACAAAGTATGTTTTACCAAAAAGAGTTAGCTTTTGATTCAAATAAATAACCAGACCTAAAGTAAGAAAGCCATACAGCAAATTTGCAGTAGCTATAAAGATTAAATACAATCGCCATTTTTTTATTTTTCTAAAAAAACAGGTAAATGAGTAGATAGAAAAAACACCTGCAATACCAGCCAAATAATATAATATATATTTAGGCATTCCAAAAAAGTCATTAAAATTCACCAAAACAACGCCAAGCATTAATGTAGATAACAATGCTCCTACACCATCAATTAAAAAAAGCTTTTTATAATGAATTCTTTTAGGCATATTTAAGGTATAAGATACTCTTTTTTTATGGTAGTTTTATTAAAACTTAAATTAACTATATAAAGTGTAATTTATCTCAATACACTTTTAATCAATAATAACCAGACGCTTACAAATATCTTAATACGTTTTTTTCGTGTAATAATAACATTTAATTATAGACATAAGAGTTGAGAGAAAGGGAAAAAATACATCAGAACTAGTATATCGAAATTCTAGAATATCGGTAGAGATTCTAGAATTTAGACTTTAATTATTTAATTAATAGATATATATGTGTTTATGTTTGTGCTTATCTAAGTGCTTTGATAAATTAATGAATAACAATTAAAACCTTTAAAAATGAAAGAAACAATTTTAAATTTAGGAAACACAATAAGCAAAAAGGAACAAGGATCCATTAAAGGAGGATTTTTTAATAGAAATCATCAACAAAATTATGCACTAAATAGTTGTAATCAAGGATGTTTTAGTGCAGATAGAAATGGGCATTCTGGGAGTGATTTAGAATCTTGTCTTGCACGTTGTGAGGATGCGTATGGTGACGGTACTCCGTTTCGCCCTTAAATAGTTTGAATAGCCTACTAACTTACTAAATTTTAATCTATTTTAATCTATTTTAATCTATTTTAATTCTTCCAGAGTTATCCTTTGGAAGAATTTTCAGATATATAATTTATGATGCTTTGATAGTTGATAGAGCGTAAGCAAGGTAAAAACATTTAACTTTTTGATAGTTGATATATTCTTTCAATTTAGCTTCTGCAATAGGACATTATTAAAGAAACATTTTGTAAATCAATTACCAAAAGTGCTTTCTTATTTATTATGAAACTATTAAATATATTATGATTCTATATCTATAAACTTGTATAAGGGACAATCACCCTAGTTTTTTCAAGGAAATTATAAAAAAATCCCGCCCTGCTTCTTACTAGAAATAGAGTGGGATTTTTATTTTTAGAAAAGTAAATATACCTGGTATGAAACTACTTTTGCTGTCCTAGAAAATCTTCTAGTGCTTCTTTATTCTTATTGTAGGCTAATTTTCCTACCGCCAGATGATATTTATGCTTATCTGATGTAAATTGATATGCCATTTTTGCAAACTCCAATCTTGGACTATCCAAATTAAATTGTCCCATAAGCTCAACAACCTGAGCGGTATTTAAACAACCTTTTACTAATAGATATTCATTAGCCATTGGGATTGGTTTTCCTCCACTATCAACCTCTTTCTTTAGATCATTTTTTAATTCTGTAAATTCATTGTAAGACAATGCACATGGCTCTTTTTCTGATTTTGGTTTGGTAGCGGTTCCTTTTTCTTTTTTAGGGGTATCCTGAGATTTTTCTTTCTCCTTCTTTTTCTCTTTTTCTTTAAATGCAGCGCTCTTAATTTTGATCGGTTTTATGTTTACATCAACCAGGTTGAGTACCTGAAACACTCCAGTCCAATCTACGGTAAATTTTGAATCTTCTGGTGTTATATTAACCGCAAACGTATAGGATTTACCATTAAAAACAACATCACCTTTTTTCACAATTTCGGCCTTTCCTCCTTCTATAGTGATTTTCTTGAGGTCAATTTTACCTAACCTTTTTTGTCCACCGTTATAGGTGCATTTTATCTCAGCAAAAACACGGTCGCTATATACATTATACTCCATCAGTTTAATACTGAAGTCACCTATGGTCTGAGTTGCTCCAGATTTCAGAACTAATTTATCTCCTTCAAGCGATTTACCATTACCCATGGCATATCGAATCCCATAAAGTGTTAAATCTAATTGATCAGCATTTGCTTTTATAGGAGCTTTAATTCTAAAATCATTATAAATGGTTTTCTCTTCTCCTGGCTTTAAAACATATTCTTTAGAAAGTGGGCGCATTTCTCCTCCATCCTGAACCAAGCTTACCTTGGACCTATCAATAACCAAAACTCCATCTCCTAGATTTTCTGCTTTATAATTAATAAAGTATTTTGAAGAAGTTGACTTTACTTTTTCAAAAGTAAGTATCGTATGATCGGTTCTAATTGCTTTTGGTAAGTAATAAGTTGCTTCCTGAGCATTACTATTAGTTATCAAAAACCAAATAGAAATTGTACTAAGTAGGTATTTTTTAATCATTTGTTTTTATTTAGAAATGGAATCAAATTTATTAAAATTTAAACAAATCAAACAAAGACTTAACAAATTAACTATCAAACAAATAAAAATTCAAACAATCAACACTTTACTTAAAGGTTTTATATTAATTTTCAAAATTTATTAGTTGGTACGAGCATATTTTTCTTTTCAAAACTAATGTTTCAAAATAAAGCTATCTTATTACGATACCCCCAAAAATATATCAAATCTTGTTTAAGGTATTAACTAAAATTCTCTGTCAAAAAGAACATTATTTATCGATGGGACTTTATAAACAAGGTAGGATTTAGATATCCCTCTGTAAAAACTGAGTATCCTTTCCGTATGGGTAAAAATAAAGAATCCCTAATTTCAAAATGTAAATGTGCCAAATAGATCCCTCCTGCGTTTCCAATGGTTCCTATTTTTTCTCCTTGTTTAACAAAACGTTCTTCTTTTATCAAAATTTTATCACAATGTGCATAGAGAGATTCGACTATAGTTTTATCATCTACTTGATGCCAAATTCTTATTACGTTTCCCAAACCTCAGTCTATATCCCAAGCAAAATTCACATATCCATTTGCTATAGCATAAATCGGATCTCCTAGATCAGAGTTTCCTCCTTTAACAGAATTCCAATCATTACCCAAATGATTATTTTTTCCAACTATTTTTGCACTATAGTAGCGCTGTGCATTAGATTTATCTATCAGAAAACCAAAACCTTTAGTTTCCTAAATACCTACTGAAAAATAGTAGTAAAAACCTAAAACAATTCATTTAAAATCTAAATTTATGATAAACCTGTAAAATACCTAATTTACTTTGAATTAAAATCTTTTACCCTTGCGCTGGCGTTGATATAGGGTCTTCCTCCTTTATCCAATGTTGTAGGAGCACCATAACCTTCTATATCTGTAGCAAGAATAATCTCATCTATCCAAAATGCTGTTCTTCCTGCCTCTCCATCGGTCCAGGGAACACCATTCCAGTAATCTCCAATTCCCCAATCCATAATGGATGCTTCCTCAGGAAAAGTTGGGCCTTTCTTTTCTCCTAAAAACGTATCGTCAATCCAGGCTCGTACAAATCCATCTGATCCATTAGATACCTTAACCGCAATTTGCAAAGCAAACCATTGATCTTTGGGAAAAACCGCTTCTATATCAAGGAAATCATTGTCGGTGCCTGTTATCAATCTTATCTGATTCACTGCATGTGTAATATTTCTTCGATTCTCTGATGGTTGTAAGTAAACTCGACCTCCAGAAGTAGGTGACACAACCATCCATTTAAGCCAAGTGTTACCATCTGCAAATTGATTACAAGCCTCTGCATCTACTTCATCTCCTAATACTCCACCATATTTATAACCAAAACTAAATGTACTTGGAATGTAATGCATGACTCTATACCATAGCGTTTTTCCTTGTGGAATTTGAAGTTTAGTATCTAACGTAGTCCTACCCGCAAAAAAATGATCTCCAGAACAAATCGGTAAACTAGTACTAGGCCTAGTCGATATTTTTATACTCTTTCCTTCTGATACAAAATGAGTAGCATCGTACTCACTCTCAAACCAATTTAAAAAACCATCTCCCAAAACACCATCCTTCATGTTGTAACTAATTAATGGTGTATAAACCGCTTGAGGTTCGTTAGTAATATCCTCTTTATCATCATTACCACAACTATTTAAAATAAAAAAAACAGTAAGCAATAGAATACTATTTAGTTTGTATACCGACATTATGTACATATGTTTCGTTCTATGATAATAAATATACATAAAATAAAACAACTACATATGTATCAACAAAGTAGCGCTATCCTAGAACTATACAGGAAAGAAATGTAGGGATTGATTTATATTATAAGTGAATTTTACTCGCCCCTGTTGTTCCTAGTTTGTTATTTTGAGTGTAAGCAATAATAGAAAGTTCATCTTTTTCTGAAACCCATTCAGGAATTTGAATTGATACCGATCCTGAATCTTCTCTTTTAACAATACGATTGGCTACTATATTGCTGTTTTTTAAGATTCTACTTCGGTTTTCTCCTCTCGATACTTTTGTATCACGTTCTGACACCACTAATGTCAATGTTATTCTATCAAACCTTTTTCCTATTACTTTATAGTCGAATTGTATCTCTGATTTTTTCCTTTGTCCATTAGTTAGAGAAATAACAGCTAGTGATGGTTGTTTTTTGTAGGTCTGTATCGATTGTACAGCTCTATTTCTGTCTGAACCTGTAAAATGTATATTCCCATTCACTACCAATTGTGGAGTATATAAAGAGCGACTATTAAATTTATAAGCATACTCTCTTTGATAATCACTATATGCCGATAAACTAAAAGGATCTTTCCATCCTAATCGATTCCAATAATCTACATGATATGATAGTACAAAAATATTTTCTGATGTGTACTCCTTTTTTATGACATCCAATAATTTATCTGCCGATGGACAACTACTACATCCTTGTGATGTAAACAATTCTAAAACAACAGCCGATTCATTTTTTTTCTGTGCGAATGTAGATATCGAAACGATTAACAGTATTGGTAATAAAAGCTTGCGCATCATCTTTATAATTTTAGTACTTTTAGGCTTTATTTTAGACGATTATTATGACCAAACTTACAGGCTTTCTCTTCATTTTTTTGATGACGACATTTATTTATGGTCAGGATATTGCCATTTTACACTATAAAGGAGGAGGAGATTGGTATAGTAACCCAACTGCTTTACCCAACCTAATTGCCTTCTGTAATCAAAATATACAGACCAATATAAGTGCAAAACCTAAAACGGTACAACCAGAAAGTGTTGACTTGTTTCAGTACCCTTACATTCATATGACAGGACATGGCAATGTATTTTTTTCTGATACAGATGCAAGGAACTTAAGAGATTATATGTTAAGCGGTGGTTTTCTTCATATCGATGATAATTACGGAATGGAACCTTACTTAAAAAAAGAACTTATAAAAGTTTTTCCTGATAAAGAATTGGTAGAGTTACCTACTACTCATCCTATATTTTCGTCTCAATATAATTTTCCAAAAGGATTGCCTAAAATACATGAACATGATGGTAATAGACCTCTGGCATTAGGTATCATACACGAAAATCGATTGGTTTTACTATTTACCTTCGAGAGTGACCTGGGTGATGGTTGGGAAAACCCCGAAGTACACAACGATCCTCAGGATGTACGTATTAAAGCTCTAAAAATGGGAGCAAATATTATTAAATACGCTTTTGAAAATTAATGGCTGCACAATTACATCACGAAGCTAATCGGTTTATAAAAAAGAAGTTTCCTGTAACACTTGTTTGTGATCGGGTTAACTCACCTGCCAATATAGGAAGCTTATTTAGAATTGCTGATAGTTTTGGGGTAGAACAAATTTATTTTTGTGGAGAAAATATTACTGTAATTAGTAAACGTATGCAGCGTACCGCTAGGTCTACACATCACACCATACCCTATCAACAAAAAGATAACCTTATGGATACCCTTTCCTTTTTGAAAAACGAAGGGTATACTCTATTGGCATTAGAAATTACAGATACCAGTATTCCTGTCGAAAAGTATATGCCTGTCGACCAGGAAAAAATAGCATTAATTATTGGTGAAGAAAATTTTGGGGTTTCTACAAATGCACTTGCAATAGCCAAAGAAAGTTTACATATTAACATGTTTGGTACTAATAGTAGCATGAATGTTGCTACTGCCACTGGAATTGCGTTATATGAAATTACAAAACGATTGGATCAGCATACTAATTGATAAAGTCTACTTATTTACTTTTCTTGGTACACTAAAATAAGGGCTTTACTCCTCTATAACTTTGTAACTTTGTAACTTTAAAATTTTGAAACCAAAAAATATGAATTCTAAAACAATAGCATACGGTATTTTAAGAGCAATTGCAATTATTGCTGGCGTTCTTGGATTACTATGGTTTTTATATAAAATACAAAGCGTATTAATTTATATCGCTTTTGCTGCTGTAATTTCATTAATGGGAAGACCCCTGGTATCTTTTCTCAAAAAAAGACTGAAATTCAAAAATACACTGGCAGTCCTGGTAACGCTTATTATTACACTCACGCTGTTTTCTAGTATTTTTATGCTTTTTGTCCCTATTATTAGTGAACAAGGACAATTAATAGGTGAGATAGATATCAACAAAGTAGGAGATGATTTTGATCGATTAAATCAAGAAGTTAGTAATTATTTTAACGTAGAAAAACTAAACCTTGTTGAATTGGTTAAGCAAAGTGACCTGATGCAGTTCCTTGATTTAAAAATTATTCCAGATATCATCAATTCTTTTCTAAGCGGTTTTGGGGCCGTTCTGATTGGTGCCTTTTCTGTATTGTTTATCTCTTTCTTTTTATTAAAGGACAGCTTACTGCTTGAAAATAGTTTGCTTGTATTTGCAAAAAAAGAAGATGAAAATAAATTTATGAGAGCTTTCTCAAAAATAAAAGACTTGTTATCTCGCTATTTTGTGGGCTTATTATTGCAAGTTTTCATCTTATTTATCTTATACACCATTTTATTATTAATATTTGGAGTACATAATGCAATAGCTGTAGCTCTAATAGCCGCTATTTTTAATCTTATCCCTTATGTTGGTCCTCTAATCGGAGGGATTTTGGTAGTTACCCTTGCTACTACGAGTAATTTAGGATTTGATTTTCAAACCGTTATCCTACCAAAATTGTCATATATTCTAATTGGTTATCTTATTATTCAGCTAATTGATAATTTCTTAAATCAACCCTTAATTTTTGGAAATAGCGTTAAATCACATCCTTTAGAAATATTTTTGGCGATCCTAATTTTTGGGTCTTTATTTGGTATTGGTGGTCTAATCGTCGCAGTACCCTCTTATACTGCAATAAAAGTAATAGCACAAGAGTTTTTATCTGAATATAAGATTGTTAAGACACTTACCAAAGATTTATAAAACCACCATATACCAATAACTTAACGAACCCTTGTTTTCTAATTTTGTTGAATTATCACCATTGAATACTAAAGTTTTTCATACCGACATACAGGAATTTATTTTAGAAAAATCTAAACCACATATAGATTTAACCAATCTAATTTTAAGCGGTTCTCCATTTCATGATATTTCTATACAAGAACTGGCACAACAAATACAAGGAAAACGAAAAGCTAAAACAAAACTACCTACCTGGTATTCTTGTAATGAAATTTACTACCCCCCTAACCTTAATCTAGAGCAAACTTCTTCTGAAACTACCGCCTTGTATAAAAGCAACCTTGTTTCTGGAGATTATTTATTAGATCTGACCGGCGGTTTTGGAATTGATGATTATTACTTTGCTAAACGCATCAAAAAAGTGATTCATTGCGAACTTAATGAAACGCTTAGTAAGATTGCTACGCATAATTTTAAAGCCTTACAACAACACAATATTGCTACAATTTCTGGTGATAGTTTAAAATTTTTGAAGCAACGACCAGATTTAGATTGGATTTATGTAGATCCATCCCGAAGACATGAGAGTAAGGGAAAAGTCTTTTTTCTAGAAGACTGTCTTCCTGATGTTCCCAATAACTTAGATTTATTTTTTAGTAAAAGTAAAAATATCCTGCTTAAAACATCTCCTTTACTAGATCTTCGCATAGGACTAAAAGCACTTAAAAATGTAAAGGAAATACATGTAGTGGCTGTAAATAATGAAGTAAAAGAGTTAGTATGGATTCTTGAAAAAGATTTTGTAGGTGACACTACTATTGTAACAATTAACCTTCAAAAAAAAGAAGATCAGGAGTTTTCATTTATTCATGCCAAAGAAGTACTACAGGAAGTACACTACGCTACTCCGCAACAATATCTTTATGAACCTAATTCGGCTATTTTAAAAAGTGGTGGGTTTTTAAGTATTGCAAACGCATATCAATTAAAAAAGCTGCACATCAATTCTCATTTATATACTTCTGAAAACCTTATCGATTTTCCGGGAAGAAAATTTAAAATAGAAGCTACTTTTCCCTATCAAAAAAAGGCATTATCAAAAGTAGGTATTGCTAAAGCAAATATTACCACTCGTAATTTTCCCGAAAGTGTTGCTATTATAAGAAAGAAATTTAAGATTAAAGAAGGAGGAGATCAATATCTTTTTTTTACGACCGATTGCAATGCAAAAAAGATCATTATTCTGTGTAAAAAAGTCGTTTAAGGAAATTACGAAGTTTATTCGCTAAATGCATTCGAATATGCAATAAAGTTCTCTATATATTCTTTTAATCCTTCGTCTGTAATTTTTGTTACAGAACCCAACATTACTTTTTTATCTTCTTCTATGTTTTTATAGTACCCTGCTATTTTAGGAGCATTGGATTGTATACTCAATCTTATCATTCGAAGCTCTACATTTTCTGGCTCGAGAAAAATGGCTTCATCTATCATTTTTTTTGCCTTATTAAAGTTAGATAATTTCTTAATAGGGTTCCATGCAAAAGAAGCTTTTAGAGCCAGTGCTGCCCCATGATATCCTTTATAAACAGCGCCTTTATTATGCAACGCTTTTTCTGTCAATTCAAAAAACTGCGTTGCTTTTTCTTCAGATTGATTACAAGTTTTATAAGAATCTCTTATTTCTTCAATTTGAATACTATTTCCGTTCGAAAAGAATAAGGTAAAAACGATTAGTAAAATTTTCATCTTCTATAATGTTATTTAGCCAAAGATATTTTTAGTAAAACATTGTTCTTTTTACCATCATATACTTCCAAAACAATATCTTTATTAGCCAATCGTGCAGATTTAGTAAGTTCTACAACATCTAATCTGGAGTTTCTAACATCACTACCTGTAAGAATTGGTTCTTTTGATACTTCTCCTGTAGCATTATCAATTACATATGAAGTTAAATAAATAAATTCTTTTTTACCGTCAAAATATCTGGTTGGTGCTTCATCGAAAGATCTTTTTAAGTTGGTAAAATCATCCATAAAAAACAGGTAATGTTTTCCGTCATTTTTAAAATTAAGATATGACATACTTCGTTTGCTATTCACTCCCATCTGGTTTTTTGGAAGCTTGTGTATCCAGGCAATTTGATTTTGTTGGGTTAGTTTTAGCACAACGATATCCCGATAATAATATTTATATGTTGTTCGTGAACCAGAAGAGCTAGAAGTTGTAAATGATTCTACATAGCGTTGTTCACCAAATAGCACCACACTACCATCTACATTATATACGATATCATTTACCATAATATTTTCAAAATCCTTTTTATCATCTTCTTTTTGTGTTCCCTCTTTGATACGAGACTCTCTTTTAACAATAAAATCTTGTATTGTTATCGAAGGAATATCACAACTTAATACCGCATTCATGGTACCATCATCGTTTAAGGCTGCAGAAAAAACGCCAGAAACTTCTTCTTTATTACTAGAATTAGCATAAAAACCAGAAACATTAACATTACCCAAATCATCGGCTTCAATAACCGCATCTGTAATTGATTTTCCTGGAATCTCTATTTTACTTTTAATAACCTCTGTACCCGTTTCTGTAATTTTGAACACCTCTGTTCTATACGTTTCTTCTAGCTTATTTTTGTCTACCGATGCAGTATTAAAAATAGAAGCCGTCATATAAAAATTACCAAAGTTATCAATCATAAAGTCTTCATTTCTTATTTTATCAGATGGATACGGTAGGGTAACTTTTCTTCTCCATTGCAAGTTAAGTGCATCACTATATACAGCAATTCCTATCTTGTCTGCTTTGTTTGCAGCTGTTTGTATTCGAAATAATACTAATAAAGACTTTCCATCCATAGATTTTTTAAAGGCGAATTTGTTAATCCTACCTCCTGCATCAAACCCATAGGTACTTTTAAAACCAAAATCCCGGTTAATATTTTCTTTATCATTTATCAATTGAACCGGTTTCTCTACAATATTTCCTGTCAACGAAATTTTTTGAGCATAAGCTCTGTCTTTAATGGTATAAAATGCTACCGCTTTATTTCCTAGTTTCATGATCGTCTGGAAATCTCCTTTATCCTCTACTACCTGGCGTCTTTTTAGGTCTTCTTTTAGGTTGTCTAAAGAGTAACGTTGTATAGTCATCGATTTTCTTCCTTTTTTAATCGAAACAAAACGATTACCATCAGCTACATAATATGTATTTACACTTTTTATACGTTTGTACTTTTCTCCAACCTTAAAATCAAAATCTTTTAATAGTATGGGTTTTTGAGCAAATGTAAAACATGAAACAAACAGGGTAAGAATAAAAAGGTATTGAATACGCATCATTAAATAGGTTTTATTAATCTTTAAAATTTAGGCTTTCGATCACTTGTTACAAATATATAAAAGATGAACTTAAGGTTTTTATTGGTTTTTATATCATTTTTGGCAAAATTCGAGCCATTTTATTACAAAAGAAAAAACTGATTTTCAAGTCATTAATAAAAACGATAAAATAATTACAAAATTATGGTAAAAAAATGTTGCATTGTAGGTTGATAAAAGCTACATTTGCATCCGCATTTGAAACAATAATGCGACGTTCTTAAAATAATTTTTCAGGAGAGGTGCCAGAGTGGTAATGGAGCAGATTGCTAATCTGTCAACGCGTAAGTGTTGCCTGGGTTCGAATCCCAGTCTCTCCGCTAATTATTCTTTTTTAAGAGTTCGGGGTGTAGCGTAGCCCGGTTATCGCGCCGCGTTTGGGACGCGGAGGTCGCAGGTTCGAATCCTGCCACCCCGACAAGTATAAAACCTTCATTGTTAGTTGACAATGAAGGTTTTACTGGTTTAAGGGAGGCAGTCACGTCAGTTACGACGTCAGTAAATAATGGAATAATTGAAACTTTTAACCTTGTTTGCAAGGAGGAATTTCAAAACATGACTAAGTTTAAAAAAGCAACAATTGTAAGATCAAAAGCCAAAAACGGAGATTACATTAAATTCTACGTTTGGGATAAGCAAAAAAAATGATTTAGCGAGAAAAAGGCTTTATGTCCCAAAAGAATATACTATCAAAGCAGAAAAGGAAGCCTATTTACAAGATCAAAAAAAGCAACTAAACGAGCTACTCAAAAAAGGATATCATATTGACCCTAACAAGTCTAAAAAGATAGAAGAAGCAAAACAACTTGCCAAAGCCAAAGAAAAGGGAAAATTAGCCCCTGTAGAGATTCAAAAGGCTGTACATAAGATTATCACTCTAAGAGAAGCTAAAAAGTATAAAGGAAACGGCATTGATACCTTTAGAAAAGAAATGCAAAGCTTTATTAACTGGGGTGCAGCAATACAAGAACCACCAATTACATTGATACAGGACATTAATTTTCATGTATTACAACACTATCAAATGTATATCCTTACCGAGCTTAAAAACGAATCTAAAACACATAATAACAAGATAGGTGTTTTAAGTGCTTTTTATAGTGATTGTATCAAACAAGATTGGATAAGTAAAGAGAACAATCCTTTTGATAAGATTGACGAATTACCTACAAATTACGGTACAAAAAATAAACCTTATACCAACGAAGAAATTGCAGATATGAAAGAATGGATTTTGGAGAATGACCCCTATTTATGGGATATTATCTCTTTTATCTATTATTCATTTTTGCGACCAGGGGAACTAAGAGATTTAAAAGTAGGCGATATCGATTTAAAAGAAAATGTAATACGGGTATGGGTAGAATCTAGTAAAGGTAAAAGATGTGATATTGTTCCTATAGCTTCTGGGCTTAGAAAAATTATCGATAAAATGAATCTGGCTGAATATGATAAAGATTGTTATGTTTTTAGTGGAAGTAAAAAACCCTCTACCCTACAAATAGGTAAAAACTATATGACTAAACACTTTTTAAAAGTAAAACAACATTTTGGTTTTGATAAAGACCCAGATTATACATTATACGGCTTTAAACATACCGCTGCTGTAAATTGGTACAAAGCAGAAAAAGACATTCGAAAAATACAAAAAATGTGTAGACATACCACCGTAACCACTACAGAGCGATATCTAAAATCGTTAGGGTTATTAGAAGATGAAAATGCAGTATCTATGTTACCAGAGATATAAATTCTATAGACTGTACAAAAATAAACCCCGTCGAAATCGACGGGGTTTTATATTTAATAACATGTTTATTAATATACAAAATAAGAAGGTCCTTTTTCCCCCTTAGTGACATGATGAAACGCTAGAATCTTCGATCTTTTCATTAAAACATAACATTCAATTTCGTCATTCACACTTACTACAAACACATTCTTATCTACTTCTCCAAAATCCTTTGTATCAGATTTAGAACAATTATTAAATCTATTTACATTAAACTTTACACTTTTATTAATCAAATGCCCTCTATCAGCCTTTAATTGCAAAACGCATTTGTTAAACATATCGGCAATAGAATCTTTTGACTTACTATTACCATTACCTTTTTTATCCGCATACTCGGTAAATAATTCTTCTTGAGATTTATTATTTATAAATACATCTTCAAAAAAAGATTTAACAATTTCACTCTTTTTATCCTTTTTACTCTGAGAATACATAAGAGCTGAAAAAAGCAATAAAAATGATAAGCTAAGTTTTAGTTTATTCATAGTATTCATTTTTATCTTTTTTATTATAAAACGAGGACTATCTACACTAAATGTTATTTCACTTATGTTTTGTTCATATCGCATAAATGCTTGAATGTAAAAGTCATCTTTTTCCCAAATCATAAATAATGGTTTATCGTCAAAAGTTCCTTTTATTAAATCTCCTTCTCGTTTTGTCAAATTTTGGTGAAAAGGGTCATTACTTTCCTGAGAGTCTATTTTACTTACTACCTTTAAATCTGATAATACATATATATGAATTGGTTCTCCGTATTTCTCAACAAACAAATCATAAAATTGACGATTAATAACTTTCCCAAAATGGATTGTAATTTCCTCAACAGTATCATTCTTATCCGTTTCTACAGAAAGAGCGTGTGAGTACATACCGTAAAAATCCATATTAAAATTTTGACTAAAATATAAGGAAGTTTCAATTTGTTTATAACTACTCTTTCTGAAATCACTACTCACCGTTTCTTCGACAATAGAAAGATCTTTTCTTAACAGTTCTTCAAACTTTAAATTATCCACAAAACAAGTATTTAGATTAAGAGTTGATATAAAAAATATAGTTAAAAAACTTTTCATTGTCCCAAATTAAAAAAACTTTTTGTCAATCACAATCGAATGGATTACTTATCCCTAAAACACTAGTAATATATGGAGCAGGACTTGGTATTGGAAAAGGTTCAACATTAGTAATTGTTCCTCCAACAATTGCTAATTCAACCTTAATCGCATCTCTAAAAAAATCTGCTAACTGAAACTCTGTAATGTCCGGGTTTCTAAAAAAATATATATCGGCTGCTTTTATTGCCGCGGTAACCGCTTCCGCAGTAAGATTAGATGCTTGGCCATTAGTCATCCATGTAGGCATAGTAAAATATACAATATCTACAGGTACGCTGATTGAACCTGCATAGGGACTCCCATTAGACCTAATACCAGCTGTATAAAAATTGTTATTAAAGTCTTTTACAGCGCATGCTTTTTGCAATGCACCTGGAGGCTGCGCAAATTCAAAGCTTCTACAATCTGCCCCCAAAAAAAGAGAATAATCCTTTTGATAAGATTGACGGATTACCAACAAATTACGGCACAAAAAATAAACCTTATACCAACGAAGAAATTGCAGACATGAAAGAATGGATTTTAGAGAATGATCCCTATTTGTGGGATATCATCTCTTTTATCTATTATTCATTTTTGCGACCAGGGGAACTAAGAGATTTAAAAGTAGGCGATATCGATTTAAAAGAAAATGTAATACGGGTATGGGTAGAATCTAGTAAAGGTAAAAGATGTGATATTGTTCCTATAGCTTCTGGGCTTAGAAAAATTATCGATAAAATGAATCTGGCTGAATATGATAAAGATTGTTATGTTTTTAGTGGAAGTAAAAAACCCTCTACCCTACAAATAGGTAAAAACTATATGACTAAACACTTTTTAAAAGTAAAACAACATTTTGGTTTTGATAAAGACCCCGATTATACACTATACGGCTTTAAGCATACCGCTGCTGTAAATTGGTATAAAGCAGAAAAAGACATTAGAAAAATACAAAAAATGTGTAGGCATACAACAGTTACCACTACAGAACGATATCTAAAATCGTTGGGACTTCTTGAAGATGAAAATGCAGTGTCTATGTTGCCGGAGATATAATAATTGTAACTTTTACAGAAAACAAAACCCGTCGAAATCGACGGGTTTATCTATTTACATCTTTACTCTAAATATCAAGGCGTATAATTAAATATACTCCATCAATCAATCACCTCAATAAGTTTTATTTCAAAAATAACTACTTGATTTTTTAACTCAGTAAGTGTGTCTGGTGGAGAATCTTTATAGGCTAGATGTGATGGAGCAATTAGCGTAGCAGAACCACCTTCTTTAAGCAACAAATAACCTTCAACAAGTCCTAAAAGTAAATAGTCTAATTCTACATTCACCTCTTGTCCTTCTGGCAAATAATCAGAATAAACAATACCATTAGTACCTAAAACTCTTGAATTAAATTTAATTATCGAGTTCTTAGTTGGAGCCTTTCCTTCCCCTTTTTCATGTATTATATAATGTAATCCTGATTCTGTTTTAATTGCTTCAAGATTGTTATCCTTTAAATACTTGGATATTATATTCTGATCTATTTCCGATTGATTGATATCATCATCTGATTTACATGCATAGCTAATTACTAAAACACATAAGAGTAAAATTATTTTTTTTGTCATTATTTTATTTTTTATATGCTTCTACCATTCCATCGAATAATAAAAAACAAAGGCTTAATTTATTATTAACATATACCATATCATTTCTGAAAAATTATATACAATGTATTGACTATATTAATTTCTCCAGAATTCAAACCATTTCTTAGGTTTTTTAATACCAACAAATTCGAATTGCTCATATTTTTTTGGATTAGATAGGCTGTTGTAAAGCTCACCTTCTTCTCCCTGTACAATAGCTCCTAACGTATTTGCTATTTGAATCATTTTATCGATAGTCTCTTGATTAGGGTTAGTAACACTAATCATGTTATAGTCTATTGAGAACGTAAATACAGTATTTTGATTTTTAAATAATGCTGCGTTACCCAATGGCAGTTGCATATTAGTTCCCTCTATTGATTTTTTTTCTTCTGAAATATCAATAGCTTCCAATTCAGAATCGTTATTAATATACTTAATCCATTCCTGTAGTTGAATCGGTGAGTCAGTTTCTCTTATTATATTTAATTCGTAGCCCATTTATTTGAGTTTTTTAATGAGTTCTTCCATTTTAATATGATCTCTGAAAGCTTGCTGAATCTTACGGTTTTCTGGTAAATCTGCTCCAAAAGGATCGTTATATAACTCTATAAACAATACATCATTATCTAACTCTTTTATTTCATGAGCTAGTGAGAAGCTTTTAAGTTTTTCTTTGGTTACTTCTTTATAAAATTCTTTTCCAAACCACATACGCCATGTAGAAGTTAACCACATACTAGAAACCATATCTATTCTTCCTGGGTTATGGCTAATATCTATATTTTCAAGCAATCCAATATGATTCTTAATTAGTTTATGCCTTGGAGGTTCCATCTTTTTGACGCGATATGCAGTAGCATTATTAGCAGATTGCAGATATCTATCATAATATTGATGTGCATAACCAACAATGATTTTGTTTAAAACATATTTTTCAATAAGTGAATAAACTTTATCATATTTCGCTACATCAAATCTAAAAAACATACCTTGATGTGTGTGTTTATTTACAGGGACGACTATCGAAAATTCTTGATCAGTATTCTTGTCCCAAATGGTAAAACTGATATTTTCTTTTTGCCTTTTTATATCATCAATGAATTTTTTTCTGAAAGGTTTAACACCATGAGTTATCCCTCTACCATGAAAACTAGAGGGAGTAAACCACAAATTTCTCAGAAAAAAATCATGAAACTCCATACCAGTAAACATGTTTACTGGTATGGAACATCTATATTCAATAATATCTTTATTCATGTATATTATTTAAACTCTAAAATGTTAAAATTTATTTGCAAACTTTCTGCTAAATTTCTCATATCTTGAAGTAAACTTTGATCATATCCCTCAGGAACCCATACGTCTAAATCTACATCATTAATAATAACCCCTCCATTAGAAGTCGATCCTTTTACATACAAAGCTAAGTCTTCAATATTCTTTTTAATACTACCAAAACCACTTTGCGCATTTGTTGTTTTGACACTTACTACTTTGTTTCCTTTAATAAAATCGAAATAAGGCCAGAAATAATTTTTTTTACCGTTAGCAGTTGGTATATCTACAGTCCAAAGATAATCTTTATAATGAGTTTTTGCTAGTGCTTCTTCGATCATTCGTCCTCTAGAAAAAGGATGCAAATCCCACATCTGTCTTGCTGTAAACTCTACAATTTCATCTCCTTTTTTAAAAACTATTTTTACAATATTTCCACCTGTTTTAATAATCTTATCAAAAGGAACAAAAAGTAACCCAACATTTGCCGCAGCCATTCCATAGTTACCGTCGTATAACTCATATCCTACTTCAGAAATATCGCCTACCGGAGTCCATGAGAGTATTTCTCTTATTACTCCTTCACGTACTGTCGAAGTCTCTAGATAAAAATCCAATTGCGACACTTCTCTAAACGTTCCATCCGGATTTTGAATTTGAAATTCTACCTGAGCACCATATATATCAAATAACTGTTGTTCTGATATTTTTCCATTTAAAAAGTCTTTACGTATGTCTATATTAGTTTGTTTACACCCGCAAAAATTAATATCAGAATCAAAAACACCATCATTATAATAGGTTACCGTTCTAACAATTTCTTTTTCCTGAGTAGCATCAATTAAATGAGTGTCATTAGATTCAAGTTTAATTAATGTTTTAATAGTTTGATCTATAAGTGGAGAAGAATCATTTGATTCTAAATACTTGCTAATACTCTTGGTTTTTTCACCATTGTTCTTTAACCAGTTAATCTCATCTATTGTTAGACCTAATTTCTCTCTCAAATCCCGAACTCTCACCAGATGCCAGTACTTTTCGTAATCAAAACTAAAAAAGCTTTTAACCGCTTCTTTGGTTAACTCATCTGCTTGTAAAAACTGCGGAAAAAAGATTCTATCTCTTGATACCATAAAGCCTGTATCCCCAGTATAGAGAATTTCTATATCATACCGACCTAAATTATTAATATCAAAAACTCTAAATTTAAATTGAGAAAAAGCATTTTCTGCGGTAATATAACTTGAAAGATCATACCCATTATCTTTTACCATATCCAAATAGAAACCTCCTATAAAAGCTCTTTGCTGTTTAGTAGTCGTTTCGAATCGTAGTTGTCTTAAAATATTAGGTAACCCGTGGTATTTTCTTGTGCTTCCGCCATTATGATGATGAAAATTTACTAAACGGGTTTGGTAATTCTCGTTATGAAAATCCATAGTAAACAAAGAACCTTGATCTAACCTAAAGTTATATTTGCTGAATGGGAAATTCTTTGCGTCATTTGCAAAACTTTCTATAACATCCTTATACAAATCCATTGATTCTTGTGAGAAAGTATGATATTTTATATAATTATTAGATTCAAGCTTGATTTCAGCATTATCTGGTTTATTAATAAAATTATATACACCAGAACCCATTTGCATATACGTATAGTTCAAAATAGCTTGCTCACCAGTAAACCCTTGTATATTAGGTATAGCGCCATTAGCTCCAATACCTTCTGCTATTTTTTCTGCTTCCCCTGTATAATCAAGATTACCGATATAATATAAATTAGGCGGAAAATAATCCAATCTATAAGGGTCGTCACCGATTAACTTTTTCCCTTCGTTTTGCAACACTAAATATTTGGTCATTAGCCTAACTTTATTTTCATGGTCAAAACTATTGTAATGATTCATAAAATCATCTATTATTCTATTTTCTAAAGCAGAATTATTGTTATCCATTTTATGAAGTCCATCTCTAATTTTTACTAAACGTTGTGCTATTTGCTGATTAGGGACAACATAAGATTTTAATGTATTAATTCGGGAATCCAGCCCCCAAACGTTCAAATCTCTGATGTAATGATTACCTGTTTGTAAATCTCCAAAATTATAGGATACCCCATTTTGAATATTACTTAATGCTATTTGTAAGGTACTCACTTCTAAAGATTGTCCACGCCTTCCGTTTGTATTATTATTTATCTTTTTGACAATGTTATTTTGTGCTGTATTTAAGGTGCTTTGTGCCCCCCATTCGGCAGCAAATCGTTTAAAAAAAGCTCGTTGAGCATCTGTATAATTGCTAAATTGCTTGTTTAAACGATCTTCGATAGCCGCTTTTAACAAAGTTTCTTTATCCCTAAGCCAGTACTCCCTTTCTAGTTCTACTAATTGCTCCCATTTATTATTAAACCGAAATAAGTCATTTTGAAAATGACAATCACATTCAATTAATGTACCTGTAGATTTACTTACTGGGTCTGGAATTTTATCGAATTGTGCATAGTTATTTGTAGGTAAAAAGCATACAATACATATTACCAATAATTGATATATTGTTTTCATTTTTATGTTTTTGTATCGTTGGTTATAGTTTTATGATTCGTTTGATAAAGGATTGATCTTCTATTGTAATACGAACGACATAAGAGCCACTTGATAAAGAAGAACCATCTACATTAAAGATTTGTTTGCCTGATTGCAATAATTGATCATTAGCTACTTCTATCATTTTTTGACCTAACAAATCGTAAACTGCAATGTTAACCCTAGAGGGACTATCTAACTGGTAAGTAATGTTGAATTGATTTTTAACCGGATTTGGTGAGATGCTTGCAAAACTATTTTGAAGGTTCACATCTATACTATCATTGATAATATTTTTTTCGGTTGACTTATCAGTTTTGGCGAATAAAGCATTAGACGTAACTTCATTTAATAAAAAAACTATATTGGGTGTCCTTTCCCTAAAAGTATGTATTTCACCATAGGCTCTTGCCATAATAAAGGGGGTTGAACCTACAACGGGTACTTCAAAAAAACTTACTCTATCTATCTCGTAAGCTAATTGTTTTCGATTTGGATGGTCTGGGAATAAAGAAGGCAACGAAAACTCTATTTTTCCATTAGAAAAAGTATTTGTCCCGCTTTTCATAGACACTCTCTTTTCAATAACCTTACCTGTAATATCAAGCTCTAAATTTGCAGTTGATGAAAAATACTGTTCTAATGATAATTTTATAGGAATCTTTCGCATGATTTTTGTTCCAGACCAGTCATATTCTATCAAATTACCTTCAAAGCTTCTTTTCTCTTTATTGTAAAATTTTGAACTACTTCTCGTAGAACTCTCTAAAGCTTCGTTCTCTATATCTGATAAGGTTGGATTAGAAAAAGGAGTTGCTAATAAATGTTTTCTTAGGTTATCACTATTTACAATAGCATTATCAGAAAGCATTTGTAAACCTTTTGTTTTATCCTGTGGCACTCCAAAACCAAAATAATGACAAATAGCCAACCAATGTTTTGACATGGCATATTTACTTTGCTTGAAAAAACCAATAGCGTCACTATAACTTTGTTTATTTGGAGATGGAAAACCCTTCATGGCATAATACCCTTTGGCATATTTGGAAATAGAATCTTTTGCATAGGACTTATTAAACCAAAAGTCAGCTTGTGAAATATCTATGATATATCGCCCAATACTTGTAGGTGATTCTCCCTTTTTCCAAAGTATCCCTATGGTACGACATGCAGGGGCATAATCAAGCCAACTTAGCTTTTCTAAACTACTAAACCCTGTTCTTAAAGGGTATTTTTCACTATCAATTTGTGTATGTAACAGAGCAATGTAATATTGGGTATCTAGGTCTGTTGTTGTTTCGCATGGGCTTATACTTTCTAATATTTCTATTTTATGATCAATGGTTAATTGATCGAGAATAGGAAAATACATCTTTGCTATTCTTAATCGTCTTTCGCAGTTTGTAACTTCGTTCTGTTGATCCTGTGACCAACTAAAGTGTGTTAAAAATAGGGCAATACTTATCACCCCCAAGAAATTTGGTGTTTTCATTTTTTGTGTTTTAAGAATTAATATTTATCTGTTAGCTAACTGGTTACAATAGTAGAGCATCGTAGTTTCAATTTTTGATACTCACTTTAACATTTCTTATGTATTTTGTTAATCTTTGACTAAAAAATCTTAAAAAAAAATAACTATCACTCTAAAATCGTATTTATCTATTTATTAGTGTTATACAAATTTGAATTGTACTTGTTTATGAAATTTTATTTCAATGACGAAAAGCCTAATTCTTTACTTTTATGATATAGCGCAAGTATCTTTCCATAAAGCACTATTGCACTGGGGTCGTCATAACGAAGTTTTAACATAAAATTGTTTGCATCGATGTCTAGCTCATGCAAAATATTATACAGTATGTTTAAAGGAACAGCATTACTATAATCTATTGGCATTTTATATACTGGTTTAAAGGTTTTAAAAGAATACAGGAGCAATCGAACTAGTTGGGGTAATTTAACACAAACTCAATTTTACTATGACAAATGATTACTCCCGTATTCTTATGGATTAACCTGTACTATCAAATAGGTAGGTACTAAACTATGGGACGAAATGAAACAGTTAAGATGCTCTATTTACCTCTAGATATTCAAGTAGTATATGATCAATAAAATCATTGTTTTTTTAGAACTGTAATAATATCCTCTCCTTGAAAATAAAGTACATGACGTGCAGTATAGATACGGTCAATAGTATCTTGTACAGATTTGCCCTCGTGGTATAATTGATGAATCCAAGATAATTGACATCCCAGTTTCAAATCCTGCCACCCCGACAAAACCTTCATTATCTATGGATAGTGAAGGTTTTTTATTTTATAACATGATTCTTTGTACCGCAAAAAACTCTTCTTGCATAATTAGATTATCGTAAACCACACATAGAATAACAATCCTAATAGCGTAAAAGAAAACATAAAATAAATAGATAATTTTTCTTTCTTTTTTATTTTATGTCTACCAAAAAATATTCTTAAGACAAAAGCAAATAGTATTAAACACAGTAGACCCCAACACATTTTGCTATAGGCATCCTGATCCCAAATCGTAAAAAGTAAAACAGCGATAACAGCAGTATTTGCTAACCAGACAAAAAAAACATCACTAGAGTGCAATCTCCTTTGTATATGATGTATATAAAAGGTGGTTATAAAAACGAGCACCGTTAAAAATAATATCAATCCCATAAGCACACTATACTTTGTATTATACACAAAACTTATAGAAAATAATTAACCCAAAGCATCACTAACTAACTACCAATTACCTGATCGATTTGTGAACAGGCTATAATAAAATACGATTTTTTTTGCAGTTTTCAAAAAAAACATACTCACAAACACCTGTTTTACAAATATTTAAACTAAAACAAAGCTATAAAAACAGTCTATCTATAAGGAGTAAACTTATTGATATTTTATCAAGAGTGATACGATTTACGGATGAGAATTTCGTAAAAATCATCGTAACGATTTTTCGCTAGATTGATGAGTTAAATTAAATAATAGCAGTTTACCCGGAGTTTATCGAAGGGCTCAAGATTATAAAGTATTCAGAACAAAAACCCTAGTCAACCTGAGCCTGTCGAAGGGCAAAATTCTTAACAGAATTTCACTACTATTGACGTGTTTTGTAAATAGTTATATTTTAAGTCGAATAACTCCTTCTCTTGAGGACGATACAACGTTAGTTTTAGGCGAGTTTAAGTTATGGACAAAGGGATGGGTGTTTCTTTAAAAACATCCTCCTCAATCCTCCTTCAAAGGAGGAAGTAAAGACTACAAATACAACTAAAATATGTCAGTTGAACCACTGGATAAAATTTTATTGAATGTCTCAATCTGACGGATTGCAAATGATTAAGTTTAGATTATATCTCTATTTCAAGTAAATAAGCTTCGAGGTATTAAACCTCAGATCCCTCTGAAAAAGCGGGATTAGTTCAACTATCTATTTTGAACACATCGCTACGCAACTTTTCAAAACAGAGTTTCGCTAAAAAAAACCTCCTATATCGGTATCGATATAGGAGGTATGATTTATTATGATTGTTTTTATAACCTATCGCTTGTTATCTTCGTATCAAGCTCATACTGTATTCTTCTTTACTATTAGTAACATATACCTAATATAGAGTAGCCTCTAGATGAGTGGTATTAATAGGGTCATCTACCATAGAGGTAATATGTTGTAGGTAAAGTATAGGTTTCCTCTATTTTTTCTTTTAATTTTAGGCTCTCCTGTATCGCTTTTAAACTTTGTACATATTCTGTATCCTTTCGATAATAATGGCTTAAATAATTCAAAATCAATACTTTTTTCAACAAAAAACATCTATTGTTGCTGTCCTTAGACAAAATACTATCGTTGATAATATGCAAAGCTTTTTCTAAAGTAGTTATAGAAGCCCCTGTTTTGATTCGTAAGCTATCAACCCCATTTTTATACAGTTTTTCGACTACTATACTGTCATTTTGGGCGTTTATAACTGGGGTAAAGAAAAATATCACAAAACAACACAACCATAATTTGTATGGATAAGCTATATATTTCAAAGAAATAGAGTAATTTAATATCAATAGTAGGGTAATTTTGTATTAGTTTCAAACGATAAACAAAGTAACAACGATCGGTTAAAAAAACATCTCGTTTTCATAGTCTTTTTAAAACTGTAGAATGATAAGGTAAATTTGTTTTTTCTTTAATTAGAGCATCTTAACCAATTCGAATTTTATCTTTTTTGACCAAAGTGTTATTTATACCTACTTTTATGCTAAGCATTCACCAAATTGGCTATAACTACAAAACATACATGGAATCTATTTTAATAGGAATATATCTATGTCTTATGCTACAGATAGCGGTTGTTGGTATCGTTAATATTTTTCAACAAGAGAAGCGTAACAAAGTATTGGGTGTTTTTTGCTTATTACTCATCTTTTCTTTGATGAAAAGAGCCTTTTGGGAAACCATAGAAGGTTCTGGCTTGTATTGTATCTTAGGAGGGCCTCATGAAATATTGTATGCTCCGCTTTTATATACGTATTTATCGGTATCAAAAAATAAATTGGACAAAAAATATGGCTATCATTTAATCATTGCCTTTTTGATTTATCTAATTTTACACCTTGTGGCTATTTTATTTTTTAGGGGATCTCATCATAGTATTGCTCCATTTTTTCTCTTATCCATTATTACATTTAGCATCGTATATTTTTTTAAAGGATTGCAACTGTACAAACATCAATTAAAAGAACGTTTGAAACCATATCCCAGAAGAAGGTTTCAGTTTTTTTATATTTCAGCAAATGTGTATATACTACTTAAAGCATTTGTAATCTCTTTTGCCTTTCTTAATGCAATAATAGAACACCCTATTCTAGAAAATTTATATACCAATTTTTCTCTTCCCGTGTTTTATTATATTGTTGTCCCATTATTTATTTTATTATGCTTCTCCTATATATTTTATGGACTAACTGAAGTAACTGGGTTAAAGAAAAGTATCCTAACTGTCGATATACACAAAAAAGAAAGAAAGCCGGCTTCTAACTATCAAAAAATATGGGAACTTTTGGATGATCATAAAGTATATGCCGATCCAGATATTAGTTTAAACACTTTTATCAATACATATGATATAAATAGTACGCTTTTTCGGCAGTTTTTAGAAGATCATGCTTATGAAAATTTTCAACATCTATTGAATGGTTATCGAATTAAAGATTTTAAAAAGCGAATATGTCATACTTCTATAGAAAAGTATGATCTATTTAGTATTGCTAAAGAATCTGGTTTTAAATCAAAAGCCACATTCTACAGAGTTTTTAAAAAGCAAGAAGACATGACACCGGGTGAGTATATCGATAGCATATCATCATCCTAAAATAAGTCTCATTCATAAGATTTGAGACCTTCTCGATCTATAATTTTTTCTTTTAAAGAGACTTGCTTTATACATTTGATTTTAGTTTTTAATAAACGAAAAATGAAAAAAATTATACTTCTGCTTTTTCTGATGACAAGTATTTATGTAATTTCACAAAAAGCACCTAATTCTCATATCGAAAAAAAAGAGGCTATAGTCAGTTATCTTCCACAAATGGTAGCTCCAAATATTATTTCTACGGCAGCTTTTGAAGGTCATGCTAGTATTACTCCATCTGGTAAGGAACTTTATTTTGCAATTTACTCAAACGATCATTCGTATTGTACGATAGCATATGCTATAAAAAAAGGAGAGCATTGGTCTACTCCTCAAATTGCACCTTTTTCAGGAAATTACAGTGATGGCTCTCCTTCTCTGTCTCCAGATGGAAATAAATTGTTTTTTAGCTCTAACAGACCTATTAAAGGAACTACTATAAATACTAATGCAGATCTATGGTTTGTAGAACGGACAAATGAACATAGTAACTGGAGTGAACCAAAACGATTACCCGATGGTATTAACTCTTCTTATACCGAATTTTCTCCTACTGTTGATCATCAGGGAAATTTACACTTCTGTTCTAACAGACCAAATGGATATGGAGATATGGATATATACTATGCCACATTTAGTAACCATCAATATCAAACTCCTATTTTATTACCAAAAACCATCAATTCTAAATATCACGAAGGTAACGTAGGTGTAAGTCCAGATGGTACTATTCTTTTTATGATGATACAGCATAAACCAGGAGATTATGGGTATGATGACATTCATTATTCGATAAAAAGACATGGTTTGTGGACTCCATCCAAAAACATTGGGCCAATTGTAAATACAGCTACATATGATTTTTCACCCAAAATATCTCCTAATGGAAAGACACTTTTTTTCTCTAGCAGAATACATAATGGTTTTATAAAAACAGATACGATATACACCTATCAATCTTTTCAGCATCGATTGGATTCACCATTAAACGGTTTCGGAAATATTTATCAGATAGCATTAGAAAACCTTCCTATAGAAACAGAGAAATAAAACTATAATCGAATACATTATGAAATACCTTTCTATTTTATTTTTTACCCTTTCACTTTTTGGATGTACGACTCCACAAAAAAAATTAGCTCCTCAAACCATATTACAAAGAAGTATTTTAAAACACGACCCCAACACAATATGGGCAACAAGCAACATACAACTGCATATACAAGAACCCCGCCTATCAAATCCTCATCGGTATTCGGTTTTAAAAATGAATAATAATAATCACAGCTTCGAACTATTAAGAAATCGCGATAGTGCTGTATCAAAACATAGCATAGATACATTGGGATATGCCACTACCTTATTAAATAATCAAGTTATTACTGATACTACAGTTATCAAAAAATATAAGTTACAGCCCGAACGAAATATTCTTTATCAAAAATTCTATTATCACCTTATAGGTTTGCCTATGTCACTGGATAATGCTAGCATAAAGGAATATGGAACGGTTACTTTTCAAAAATTCAATGCTAAAAACAGTTTTAAATTACCTATCGAATTAAAAGAAAAAATAATATCAAAACATTGGAATCTCTTTATAGATCAAAACGATTACATTTTATTAGGGTTAGAAATTGTTTTTCCTAATGATTTAGCCAAAGGAGAGCGTCTTTATTTTGATGGAGAAATTAACATCAATACCCTTAAAATACCTAGAATACGTCATTGGCATGAATATGATACAAATGACTATTCTGGCTCTGATATTATTATAAAAGCGCTATGATCGGATTATAAAATACACCTTAGTCATTTTGATTCCATTCGCTCTTTAGGATCGAATAGATATCCACACTAATATTTTCTCCATTTTTTACTTCACACTCTCGCATTGTCCCTTCATAAGTAAAGTTGATTTTTTCAAGCGCATTTTTACACTTGGTATTGTCACTTACCACATAACCTTCAATTCTATTTAAACCTAAGGCTGTAAATCCCAGCTCGAAAAGCTTTGGCATCACTTCTTTCATGATTCCTTTTCCCCAAAACTCTTTAAGGAGCCAAAAGCCTATTTCTGCTTTTTTATGCTGTTTTTCCCAACTATTAAATCCTCCTGCACCACAAAACCGATTTTTTTCCAGATCATAAACACCCCACCAGATACCTGTTTCATTCTTTTTTAAAGAATCATACCACTCCATCTGTTCTTTGGTAGCTTCGAGCGTAGGGTAATGTACATCATAAAATCTGGTAATTTCGGGATCAGAAAGCCCTCCATGAATATTTTCTATGTCAGATGCTTGTATTTCTTTAAGTATGTAATTTTTGGTTTGCATAAATAGTTATAATCTTAGTTTTTACACGGTATCCAAAAGTACGTTATAAAATGGTAGTTTTTTACTAAATAAAGCTTAGGTAGTTTTTTATATTCTAGTTATACTACACACTTTGTTATACTGATACTCGTGCTCTGCTTTACTATCTAACAACTCAAAATTTAAAATAGTAGATAACTCCCGCTTCTTTGTTAATAACTATGGTTTTTGAGATAGCCAAACACAGATAGATTACAATTATATTTGCGTAAAACTGTACATAACGAGTCACACATGAAATTTATAGTATCCAGTTCATACTTATTAAAGCAACTTCAGGTATTAGGTGGGGTTATTAGTAATAGTAATACACTACCTATTTTAGATAACTTTTTATTCGAATTAGATAACAACACTCTGGCAGTATCTGCTTCTGATCTTGAGACCACTATTTCTACAAAATTAGATGTAGAATCTTCTGATCAAGGTACGATTGCTGTACCAGCAAAATTGTTATTAGAGACCCTTAAAACTTTTCCCGAGCAACCATTAACCTTTGTTTCTGGTGATAACCATACGGTAGAGATTAGCTCTAACCATGGTAAATATGCGCTAGCTTATGCCGACGGAGAAGAATTTCCTAAAGCGGTCGAGCTAGAAGAACCAAGTGCTACCAATATATTAGGAGATGTTCTGGCTACAGCAGTAAGTAAAACTATCTTTGCAACAGGTAATGATGATTTAAGACCAGTGATGAGTGGAGTGTTTTTTCAGTTTTCTACAGAGGGGTTAACATTTGTAGCTACAGATGCCCATAAGTTGGTAAAATATACTCGAGAAGATATCAAAGCATCGCAATCTGCAGAGTTTATTATGCCCAAAAAACCATTAAACTTATTAAAAGGGATTTTAGCAGGAAGTGATAGTGACGTATTAATAGAATATAACGAATCGAATGCTAAGTTTACTTTTGACAATACCCAGTTGATTTGTAGATTAATTGACGGAAAGTATCCTAATTATGAAGCTGTAATTCCTAAAGAGAATCCTAACAAACTTACAATAGCACGTACACAGTTTTTAAACTCGGTTCGCAGGGTTTCTATATTCTCTAATAAAACTACGCATCAAATACGATTAAAAATCGCTGGTGCAGAATTAAATATTTCTGCAGAAGATATTGATTACTCTAACAAAGCTGAAGAACGCCTAACTTGTGATTATCAAGGAGACGATATGCAAATAGGATTTAATTCCAGATTCTTAAGTGAGATGCTAGGAAACCTAACTGCCGATGAAGTACAACTGGAAATGTCGTTACCTAATAGAGCAGGAATTCTTACTCCTATAGATGGATTAGACGAAGGAGAACAAGTGACTATGCTGGTAATGCCAGTAATGCTAAATAACTAAAAATATAATTTCATATCTTTAAATCCAATCATAATTGCAATTGTGGTTGGATTTTTGCATTATATAAGATATGAAAACATATATTTTTATTATTGTAATACTATTCGGCGCTACAATTAGTGCTCAGGAAATCACATGTATTGATTATAAATTGTACAATGCGAATTATGATGTAGAGCAATTACACGAAGAAAAAACATCACTTACTACTTTAAAAAAAGAAAAGGTCCCTATACAAGATAACCAATTACAGTTGGTCGTACTATCCAATACTCATATTCCTTTTTCTAAGTGGAGCTCCTACAGAAAAAAGAAGACAAATAAAGGATTTAAAATTCTTATCGTTAACACTACCAAAGCACCACTAAATATCAAAAATATTGATGGTCTAATTTCTTTTACAAGACAGGTATATTATAAAAATGCATGGCGAACACTCGTATCATTTGACAAAGAGCCTCTTAGAATATTATGTGGCAACAGTTATTTATCCAATAAAATTATCGAACCTCAAGAAGTACAATCATTTATTGCGCCATGCATTTCGGGAAATATTACCGTACCAATTAGATTTATGATTAAAACAAAACCTCTAGAGTATGGAGATCCTGATAATGGTACTATTATTTATTCTAATACGTTCGAAGGGTCTTTTAACGAAGCTTTACTTAAATAAGATTCTTGTAGAAATTTGAATGGTACTGTGTTTTAGAATTTAAGTTCTCAAAACATAAAAAATAGTAGTACCATATACTTACATAAAGATAAAAAAGCAATTAAAATAAAACATTAAATCCTATTTTTGAGCGATAAAAATTCATAAACACAAAATCATGAACATAACGCTCGAACAAGCAGAAAAAGCCATTGCAGCAGCAAAGGAAAAAGCAATAGCTATTGACACAAAAATGGATATTGCCATTGTTGACTCTGGAACCAACCTTGTAGCTTTTGCCCGCATGGACGGAGCTTGGATAGGCTCGATAGACATTGCTATTAAAAAGGCAAAAACCTCCGTTTTTTTTGGAAAAAACACAGGGGTTCTAGGAGAACTTTCACAACCAGGAGGACCATTATTTAATATAGAACACTCTAATAATGGATTGATTACTTTTCCAGGAGGAGTTCCTATCAAAAATGATGCAGGAGATGTTATAGGGGCTATTGGTGTAAGTGGTAGTTCTGTAGAAAATGATCACGCCGTGGCAGAAGCAGGGGTATCTGTAATTTAATTACCCCCATAAGAGTTTATACATTACAAGGCTCTTATCATATGATAAAACAAACCCATGAGATATACCTCATGGGTTTTATTAATTATAAATAAATTTTTTCTTTATTTCTTAACAAATCGAGCGCTATGCCCTTTTCCTTCATTAAAAATCGTGAGAACATATACTCCTGATTTTAAATCATCTACATCGACATGAGAAGTACATTTTCCTTTTAAAGCAACTTTCCCCAGAGCATCAGTAACGGTATATGATACTTCTTTAAGTACGTTGAGTTGTATATTTAATTGTTTTCCTACCGGATTTGGGTGTAGTATGTAAGTATCACTCAATACTACAGAAACATCACCATCTTTACTAATCGCCGATGAACCACAAGCTCCTAAATTTGTCCAACCACTTTGCGTTCTCTCATAAAGGTTCCCTTGATATGTAACTCTATCACCTACCTGGTACGTTTGTGAAGCATTATATGCAGCCACACCTTCACAGATATCGTTTTCTCCACCACCAGCTTTGATGGTAACAGTATAATCCTCTACTTCTCCATAATTAAAGGTACCACATGGATTAGGAATCGCATTATAACTCATACTAACTCTCATTCTTGTCGCTCCTTCTGTTGCCGAAGCGGGCACTGTAAAAGCTCCACTTACAGGAGTATTGCGAGTAGCAGTCTGTGTCCACACCTGTTCGCCTGGGTCTTCAAAATCGCCATTCTGATTATAGTCTATCCAAACACTATACCCTTCACTATAAGTTGATCCTGTCCAAGTAGGAGTTATAGTTATTGTATTGGATACTCCTTTGGATAAATCTGTACTAATCGAAGTGTGATCAGTATACCCACTACTGGCACTTGATGCATTATTTATCGTTCCTAGTTGTACATTCCCTATATACTCTTCTGAAGCATTCGTACCACTAGAAGTACAATAATTTACTTGACTAGACGTAGTTGTAAAATTAACAGAAGCACTATAATTAGAGGTCGTACCATCTGGGCACTTACTTCTTACCTGGGCTTCATAAGCTGTAGCTGCCGATAAACTTGTAATTGCATAACTGTTTTGATTTACTGCTGCCGTTGTCCAATTAGTGGTACCCGTTTGACGATATCTAAGATCGTAAGTGGTACCAGAAACGGCATTCCAACTTACTGTTGCTCCACTTGTTCCAACTCCCGATGAAGAAACTCCACCTGGTACTGTTGCATTACAAGTAGATATAGATGTAGTCGTAAAATTAACAGAAGTACTATAATTAGAGGTACTATTATCAGGACACTTACTTCTTACCTGAGCTTCATAGCCTGTTGTCGCTGATAAACCTGTAATCGCATAACTGGTTTGGTTTACTGCAACGGTTGTCCAGTTAGTAGTACCAGTTTGGCGATACCTTAGGTCATAGGTTGTTCCTGATACAGCATTCCAACTTACTGTTGCTCCACTTGTTCCAACTCCCGATGAAGAAACTCCACCTGGTACTGTTGCATTACAAGTAGTACCCGAACCATTATAGGTGATGGTAACTTCTTGCGTATATTGCCAGCTACCATTATTTACTGTAATAGTAATAGGAATTTGTGTTCCTGTGGGAGTATCGGCTTTTAAGGTAAAATCAATAGTGCCGTTTTGGGTTCCTAAAAGCACTAAGTTATTATAGGATACTGCTTGCCCAAAAGAACTTACGTTTGAAGATGTAGATGATAAACTCACCGTCCAATTAGCATCATTAACGCTAAATCGCTTCAACGAAAATCCTACAGTTCCTGTCAATTCGGTAATGGTTTGTGATGTATTGGCCGGGGTTAGCTTTGCATATTTAATCCCCATTCTCATTATTTTACTATTTAAATAATATGACTCATTACACAAAGGGATTATTCTACTAGAAGGTGGCCAAAATCCATCATTAGAGCCTCCAACTTCGGGTGTCATAGCATATATTTTTGCTTTTGAAGTTTGTTCTCCATACATCCAATCATCAGAACTTCCTCCTCCTGTAACCCCTAGAGTTTGATAAGGAGTACCAACGGCATATGAGTTCTCTTCTGTCATATAGTTACCCATAGCTACAAAGGTATCTTTATCTGGTGGCAAGGTTGTCGAACTATATCCCCACGGGTGAAGCAATAAATCACTATATGAATGGTAATTAAGTGCTGATGTAAAGTTATGTTGGTTAACAAAGTCACGCATTGCTTGTGTTTCTGGTTCTGAAAAAGGTGTTGTTCCTTGATAAACTTCACTACTAGGATTATTAGATGAACCGTTATGTGCTCCCCACTCATATCCGTAATTACGATTAAGATCTACCCCGTATGTACTACCATTATTGCGTCTATTTTTTCTCCAAAAACCACCTCCGTTAGGGTTTGTCTGTTGATTGTATAGGTATCCATCTGGATTGATAATAGGTATAAAATAAAGCTCAGAATTATCTATCAATGTTTTTACTTCATCATTGGTAGCATAATTTTCTAAAAGGTACCACATATAAAATAGATTTTGAGATAATCCAATAGGTTCTCTGGCATGATGTAGGGAAGTAAAAAGCATTTCTTCTTCATCCTCATCGGTATCTGCATTATCACTTATTTTGACCATATAAATAGGTCTTCCCTCAATAGAAGTACCTATAGAAGACTTTACCGTAATTAACTGTGGATACAATTGTCGCATTTTATCCAAAACCGCAATGGCTTCATCATGAGTATGAAACCCTCCCATACTCCCTAAAGAAAAATTAGAAGGTGTGGGTACTTGCATTGCAGCATTTTTTTCTGCCCTTCCGGCATTTTTTTTATCGATTCTTTTATTGATACGCGGAATTCGTTTCTCAAGATTCCTGATCTTGATTTTGTGCTTAATACCCTTCTTTCTTAAAAGTTGTAAATCTTTATGAGAAATTTCTGCCGTAATTTTTCCGTTTTCAAAATGAAAATGATCAACTTCGAGATCTTTTGTTTGTAAGAATGATTTTGTTTGGTCTCCTTCTATTACCACTCGGTAATGTTTATTCTGTGCATGTAGTTTAGTTATACTACATAACAATAAAACCAGCCCCAATACTATACAGGACCTATTACTAACGCTTAGTTTTTTCATTGAGTTTGTTTTAAGTTAGTTAGAATGTAAATTAACCTCTAGAAAAGGCTATTTCAATATTACTCATTTAGTTATAAATATTGTTTTTTAATCATCTAATTAACAATACATTATGCTTTATTTAGATATTTTTTAATATTAGGCTTTATCTTAGTTGTTTATTGGTAACTATATTATAATGACTAGAAAAGAATTAAAGCACATCCATAGTAACATCAGACCATATATTCACAACACACCAGTTCTAACGTCTCAACTACTTAATAAAATTACTGGTACTCAACTATTTTTTAAATGCGAAAATTTCCAAAAAATGGGTGCTTTTAAGATGAGAGGAGCCGCCAATGCCATTCTTCGGCTATCAGAAGAGCAGCGATCAAAAGGAGTAGTTACTCATTCTTCAGGTAACTTTGCTCAAGCGTTAGCATTGGCTGCAAAAAGTATAGGGGTAAAAGCATATATTGTAATGCCATATACGGCACCTCAAGTAAAAAAAGATGCTGTAAAAGAATACAATGGTGAAATTATAGAATGTCCACCTACCTTAAAAGATCGTGAAGCCACAGCAACGCGCATACAACATAAAAAAGGAGCAACCTTTATACACCCCTCTAATAATATGGATGTTATTCTGGGACAAGGAACAGCTGCATTAGAATTATTAGAAACTCATAAAGATCTGGACTATATCTTTACTCCTGTTGGTGGAGGGGGATTAATCGCAGGAACTGCTCTGGCAACCGGTCTGTTGAGTAACAAATGTAAGGTTATTGGTGCAGAACCTTTTGAGGTAGATGATGCGTATAGATCATTATTAAGTGGAAACATCGAAACCAATACCAGTATCAATACTATAGCAGATGGTTTAAAAACACAACTTGGCGATATTAACTTCCCAATTATTCGGCAACATGTTTCAAAAATAATTCGTGTAGAAGAGCAGGAAATTATTAATGCAATGAAACTTATCTGGGAGCGTATGAAAATTATCATAGAATCATCTAGTGCTATTGCCTTTGCTGCATTACTAAAAGAGAAAGAAGAATATACTCGTAAGAAAGTGGGAATCATTATTTCTGGCGGAAATGTAGATCTAATGAACTTACCATTTTAAAAAATTGAAAAACAGTACAAAAAAAAAGGCCAACCCCAAGGTCAGCCTGTATGATAATTTCTTATAAATATAATAATTAATATAACTTATATGCCCAGTTGATAGAAGTTCTATCATCAGGAGTCCAAGCAGCTCTTGAGCTTCCAAATCTCCAATTACAGTTATAAACAGAAGATTTCATAATAGAACCACAATCGTTGGCGGCATGATATCTAGTATCTCTTGTACTAGGTATTTTAATACCTAAATTTTGATCAGAATGCTGAAAGCCTAAGGTATGGCCTAACTCATGGATCATTAAGGTCATTTTCATAGTCCCACTAGGGTTAGTTGGCAATGCTTTGGCTCTATTTACCGAAACCCAGGTTCCTGTAAACCCATCTCTTCTAGGTAACTGTGCTCTTGCCCAGGCAACATCCCTACTATCGCTATAACCAGCTACAATAATATTAGCATCTCTTTTATTATATACTCGTCTAAAGTTAATATTTGGACTTACTCTTGACCAGTGATATGCTGCCCAACCAAAAGCACTATAATACTCGGTGGGAAAATTATAATTTGGATTAGCAACATCTCCCGTAACAAAGTAATACTTAATATTTCTTGAATTGCTATAAGAAACTCTAGAATTACCCATCCATTGATTTTTACTAACAATACCATTTTCCTGAGCTTCTTGATCCATTTTAATCATATTTGCTCTGGTATTAGCGTCAAAGGCATAGTCCCCATCATAGATTAGCGAATTAGTCTTGGGGTCAAATGTAAATAGATTGGAATCATATCCTTCATACTCTGCTAAATAATCTACCGTTTCCTGAGCTTCCTGAGGTAATTCAGGTTCTCCTGTAGACAGTTCTTCGTTCTGACAACTTAACAGTGCTAAACATAGAAAAGGGGTTGCTAACAGTGTTTTAAATGTGAATTTGTGCATTATCATAATTTTTTAGTTTGAAATTATTATTGCAAATTATACATTTATTTAACATAAAAATTATTTTATATTAACACATACCGATACATTCTTAACATTCAATCAATTAAAACACATGTTTTTTTAATTTATGCAAAAAACAACATTTATTATCTCTAAAATTTTGTATCCAAAACCAATTTATCAATTTATACATCATAATATGTAGTAAATTTTTCCAAATAAGCCTACGGAGCATTTCATAGGAATACGTTTTCAAACTTTAAGCATCTACTTACTTACCTTTTATAGAATTAACAAATACTAAAACCTTATTAATCCTAATATAAAGTATTGCGCTAAGTTGAATTAGAAAAGGCTGTCCTTACTTTTTTGACAGCCTTTTCATTTAATTTTACAATAATAATACTCTAAAAAATTATCTTAAGAGGATTCTTAATATAGTTTATAAGCCCAACCGATAGCTCGCCAATCTGAAGGAGACCATGCAGAACGCCCACTTGTCCTCCACCCACAAGTAAACACGCTACTCCTCATTATAGAACCACATGTATTCCTAGCATGAAAAGCTGCATTACCAGTTCCTGGGATATTATAACCTGCTGTTTGATCAGAGTGTAAAAATCCAAGATTATGACCTAATTCGTGCATCAACAATGCCATTTTATCATTTGCATCGTGATCTGGATTATTATGCCCTCTTGCCAAGTTAAGTCGTAGCCAGTTTCCTACATAGCCGTTACCAGTTGGCAAACCAGCTCTTGCCCAAGCTACATCTCTGCTATCTCTATAATATCCAATATAAATATCTGCTCTCGATCTTGTATAAGTTCTTCGAATATTTATATTAGGACTTACTCTACTCCAATGATAAGCAGCCCATGCCATTGGGTTTATTTGATTTGAAGGAAAACCTCTCTCTATATAATACTCAATATTACGAGATTGATTATAGTTAACGAATGCACTAGGATAATTTTGATTCTTGGCTTGAATCTCACCATTTCCATCGGCTTTTGGGCTATTTTCATAACCAACAGGTACAGCAAAATCTTCAAAAAATAAAGATTCTGTTTCTGCATCGTATTTAAAGTCTTCTTTAGAATATCCTAATGCATCAAAATACTCTAAAGTTGCCTGAGCTTCTACAGGGATTTCATTCTCTGATGAAGTTTCAAAATCTTCCTTTTCACAACTCATAAAAATTAAAAAAGTAAGTGTAAAGGGAATTGTCAAAAATTTACTGAATGTGAATTTGTGTTTGTACATAATTTGTGTGGTTTAAAATTTGTCAAAAGTTATTTAATTATAAAACATATAACTCACACTATATTAACTACTTATAGTATTAAATATACCAAAAATTGATTTTATTACTTATTTTCAACAAAAATTTACAATCCATTTGTAAATTTAGGAGCAAAAACAACATACACAACTCATTTTTAAACAGTAAAAAACATATTCTCTTCTTTTCAATATACAAGTAAAATCAAACTAATTATTTGTGTTTTTTTGCAAAAAAAAATACCTGCATGATGGTACAGGTAATTTTTTTATGCTGTAGTATAAAAATATATTATATATAGATCATCAAATAAAGATTACATTACAGTTATTAATAAGCCCATTCTATGGCCGTTCTATCATCATCTGTCCATTGCGCATTGGTACTTAATGTCCATCCGCATCTATATACACTGCTTCTCATAATAGATCCACAGTTATTGTTAGCATGATAAGTTGCATTATTTGTTTGAGGAATATTTCTACCTAAATTAGAATCAGAGTGATGAAATCCTAAGGTATGTCCTAGTTCATGAATCATCAATACCATTTTTTCTGCAGAAGAAGTTGATGCATGATTCTTTGCTATATTAATATTTAAATAAGTTCCTACATTTCCATTACCTGAAGGTCCTCCAGCTCTTGCAAATGCTCCCGAGTTAGGTTCATTAAAGGTAGACAATACGATATCAGCTTGTGATCTGGTATACGTTCTTCTTATATTAATGTTGGGGCTTATAGCAGTCCAATGCCATGCAGCCCAACCAAAAGGGCTTCGATAATTTTGAGGAAAATTACTTTCTATATAGTAAAAAATACTTCTAGTTTGAGCATAACTAGTCCATTTATTCATCCATTGATTCTTAGCCGTTACACCATCACTATCATCTGTCTGATTAAATTTCTCTATATTCTGAGCATAGTCAAAAGAAACTCCCATGTCATCTTCTACATAAAATTCTCCGGATTCTAGATTTACTTCGATATCACTTTCGTTATATCCTAAAGTTTTTGTTAAATAATTAAGGGTTTGCTCTGCATTTGCAGGTAATTCTTGCGTATTTTCATCGAGATTATCTTTTTGACAACTTATCGAAATAACAGAAAGGCTAACTAGTAAAAATTTGAGTTTGTGTTTTAACATAATTTTGGGTTTTGAATTATTTTTCAAATTTACCTACAATTCCTACATTATACAGGTATTATATTATCTCAAAAGTATACTTTATACGCTAAAACCATAAAAAATATGGTATTTCACCACTAAAAACAAAACTAAATATCTTTTCAACCTTGAAAAAAATCATTTTATCTATAAAAAGAAAGAATATTCTTCAATTCTTACATTTAAACAAAAAAAGCTATCGATAAAAGTATCAATAGCTTCTTTAATTATTGTTTAATATCTTCTTAGACTCTAGGCAAGTCTCCTTCTCCTTTTAATGGCAAATTAGAGCTTCCCATTAAATAGGTGTCAACATGGTATGCCGCTTGTCTTCCTTCTGCAATTGCCCACACTATTAAAGATTGCCCTCTTCGAGAATCTCCCGCAGCAAAAACACCTTTTACATTGGTAGCATAATCTAAATCCGTTGCTTTTATATTCGTTCTAGCATCCATATCTACTCCAAATTGATTGGCTACATCTGTTTCAGACCCTGTAAAACCTAAAGCCAATAATACCAAATCACATTTCCACTCTTTCTCTGTATTAGGTATTTCTTTTAATGTAAAACGTCCATTCTCTTTAACCCATTCTACCTCACTAGTGATCACCGCTTTTAAGTTTCCTTTATCATCACCTACAAACTCTTTGGTAGAGATGCTCCACTGTCGCTCTGCCCCTTCTTGATGCGAAGAACTAGTACGTAATCTCATTGGCCAAAATGGCCATGGCTGGTTTTTAGGCCTTTCTAGAGTAGGTTTCCCCATAATTTCGAAATTAGTTACCGATACTGCGCCATGTCTTACAGAAGTACCAATACAGTCCGAACCTGTGTCTCCTCCTCCTATTACAACTACATCCTTTCCTTTGGCAAAGATCTCATCTCCAAGATCTTCTATACCATCTACTCTTTTGTTATTTTGTTTTAGAAAATCCATTGCCTGTACTACTCCGTTTAAATCTGCTCCTTTTATAGGTAGATTACGACGAACGGTAGCCCCTGTACACAATAACACCACATCAAAATCACTTTTTAACTGATCGGCATCTATATCTTTTCCTATTTCTGTATTCGTTTTAAAAACAATCCCTTCTTCTTCAAGAACGGCAATACGACGATCAATTACCTGTTTTTCCATCTTAAAATCAGGAATTCCATATCGCAACAATCCTCCTACTTTTTCATCTCTTTCGAATACTGTTACTAGGTGGCCTGCACGATTTAATTGCTGAGCAGCAGCCAATCCAGAAGGTCCAGAACCAATTACAGCTACAGTTTTACCTGATCTTTTTTTAGGGGGTTTTGCTTTTACCCAACCATTCTCGAAAGCTTGTTCTATAATATTTTTTTCAATATTTTCTATGGTTACAGGGTCTTCATTGATCCCTAACACACAAGCTTCTTCGCAAGGAGCAGGACATAATCTACCTGTAAACTCAGGAAAATTATTGGTAGCATGTAAAATCTCTGCTGCTTTTTTCCACTTCCCTTTATATACAGCATCATTAAAATCAGGAATCAAATTACCCAAAGGGCAACCACTATGACAGAATGGAATACCGCAATCCATACATCTAGCTCCCTGATCACTTAATTTATTTTTTGGCATGGGTAATGTAAATTCTTGATACCCTTTAATACGATCTTTAACAGGTTTGCACTGTTCTATTTCTCTTTCAAATTCTAAAAATCCGGTTATTTTTCCCATAATTTTCTACTACTATACGGTTATCTACTCTATCGTATTACTTGTGCTACTTTTCTATTTCTAAATACTCTTTCTTTAATCGCTCTAATGCTCTTTTATACTCTTCTGGGAAAATTTTAATAAACTTTGGTAATTCACTTTCCCAATTTTCAAGTATCCGTTGCGCCAAAGGACTTAATGTTGCATTGTAATGATTCTCTATCAGTTCTTTTAAATCATTTTTATCCTGTGATTCTTCTACAGATTCTAGGTTAAGTGTTTCTTTATTGCAATTTGCTTCAAAGGTGTTATTTGGGTTATAGATATAGGCAATACCTCCTGACATTCCTGCTCCAAAGTTTCTTCCTGTTTCTCCTAAGATAACAGCAACTCCGCCAGTCATATATTCACAACCATGATCTCCTATTCCTTCTACTACTGCTTTGGCTCCAGAATTACGTACGCAAAAACGTTCTCCTGCTTTTCCATTAATATATACTTCTCCTGCCGTAGCACCGTATAAGGTCACGTTTCCTGTTATTACATTGTTTTCTGGAGTAATTGTTGACTCTTCAGGTACTTTAATAATTAATTTAGCCCCAGAAAGGCCTTTCCCCAAATAATCATTCGTATTTCCATTTACGATCATTGTTAATCCATTGGTAGCAAAGGCCCCAAAACTTTGTCCTGCAGAACCAGTAAAATTCAATTTTAAAGTATTCTCTGGCAACCCTTGAGCTCCATATATTTTAGAAATTTCATTGCTTAAAATAGCCCCTACCGCTCTATCGGTATTACCGATTTTATAATTTAACAAGGTTTTTTCTTTTCTAAACAGTGCTGGATGCGCTTGTTCTATAATTTTAAAATCTAATGATTTTTGCAATCCATGATCCTGTTTTTCTTTATTATATACAGCTACATTATCGGTAGCCTTTACTTGGTGTAGAATCGGAGTAAGGTCGATTCCTGAAGCTTTGTAATGTTCTATCGCTTTTTTATGATTCAACTTTTGTACTTGCCCCACCATTTCATTAACCTTACGAAAACCTAGTTGCGCCATAATTTCACGTAATTCTTGTGCTACGAAATACATGTAATTAACTACATGTTCTGGCTTGCCTTTAAACTTTTTGCGTAATTCTGGGTTCTGAGTTGCGATCCCCACCGGACATGTATTTAAATGGCATACACGCATCATCACACATCCAGAAGCAACTAATGGGGCGGTTGCAAATCCAAATTCTTCGGCTCCTAACAAACAAGCAATTGCTACATCTCTACCAGTTTTTAATTGCCCATCACATTCTAGCACTACTCTACTTCGAAGGTCATTACCTACCAATGTTTGTTGCGCTTCTGCAATGCCTAACTCCCATGGCAACCCAGCATGTTTTAGAGAGGTTAACGGTGATGCTCCTGTACCTCCATCAAATCCAGATATTAAAACAACATCTGCTTTGGCTTTGGCAACACCTGCTGCCACAGTTCCTACTCCTACTTCTGAAACTAATTTTACATTGATTCTCGCATCTCTATTAGCTGATTTAAGGTCATAAATTAACTGAGATAAATCTTCGATAGAATAAATATCATGATGCGGCGGCGGTGAAATAAGCCCTACATAAGGTGTAGAATTTCTGGTTTTGGCAATTTCAGGATTTACTTTTGGACCCGGTAATTGACCTCCTTCTCCAGGTTTTGCTCCCTGTGCCATTTTTATCTGAATTTCTGCAGCATTTGTTAGGTAATTTGAGGAAACTCCAAATCGCCCAGAAGCCACTTGCTTGATGGCACTATTTTTCCAATCGCCATTAACATCTTTATAAAAACGTAATGGGTTTTCACCTCCTTCTCCCGAATTACTTTTTCCTCCAATCCTATTCATAGCTATTGCCAGATTTTCGTGAGCTTCCTGACTTATAGACCCATAGGACATAGCGCCTGTTTTAAAACGCTTTACTATTTCTGTCCAAGGTTCTACTTCTTCTATCGCAATAGGATCATAGTTCGAAAACTCTAACAATCCACGAATGGTCATTAGGTTTTTAGATTGTTCATTAATTAGGTCTGCATACTCTTTATAGGTGGTCGGATCATTATCACGAACCGATTTTTGCAATTTTGCAACAGTTAATGGATTAAACTGATGTTTTTCTCCTGTACGTCTCCATCTGTATTGCCCCCCTATTTCAAGTTCAAGATTAGCAGTAGTCCCTTTCTTGATATATACTTTTTTATGTCGTTTCGAAATTTCCTTTTCAATTTCATACAACCCTATTCCTTCTATTCTAGTAGCTGTGTTAGGAAAATACTGCTCGACTACTTTTGTATTTATACCAATACATTCGAATAATTGCGAACTTCTGTACGAATTAAGTGTAGAGATTCCTATTTTGTTCATCACCTTTAGAATGCCTTTTCCAACTGCTTTATTATAGTTGGTAATAGCTTCTTCTGCAGTAAGTTCTGTAATATCTTCTAATGCTACTTTCTCTCTAATAATTTCGTTCACCATATATGGATTGATAGCACTAGCACCATAACCAAACAACAATGCAAAATGATGCACCTCTCTAGGTTCTGCAGATTCTAAAATCAGTCCGATCTTCGATCTTTTTCCCAATCGCTGTAATCCACTATTTACATAAGAACAGGCAAGCAACGCTGGTATTGGAGCCCTTTGTTTACCCACATTACGATCAGAAAGAATAATAACATTGGCCCCCTCTTCGATTGCCTTGCAAACCTTATTAAGTAATTTTTCTAAACCATCTTCCAATCCGTTAAGCCCTCTATTAATATTGTACAACATAGATACAGAAGTGGCTTTAAACCCTTTTTCTGAATATGTTTTAATTTTATCTAGGTCTTCTCGGGATATTACCGGGTTATTAATCTTTAATTTATTACAATGTTTTTCATTATGCTCAAAGATATTATAGTCTGCTCCCAAAGAAAGACTTATATCACATATTAATTCTTCTCGTATACCATCTAAAGGAGGATTTGTTACCTGAGCAAACAATTGCTTAAAGTAATTGTATATAAGTTGTGGTCTTTCTGATAATACTGCAATAGGCGTATCAGATCCCATAGAGCCAATAGGTTCCTTTCCTTGCTGGCTCATTGGCATAATGATCGTTTCTATATCCTCTTGAGTATATCCAAATATTTGTTTTCGTTTAGAAACAGATTCTTCACCCAGAAACAAAGGACAATCATTATAAGGGATATCCTTTAGGTGTATCAAGTTATCACTTAACCAATCTCTATACGGGTGTTTTGTAGCAATCTTTTCTTTGATCTCTTCATCATCGATGATACGGCCTTCTCCCATATCTACCAAAAACATTTTACCTGGTTCTAACCGACCATGGTATTCAATATTTTCAGGCTCTAAATCAACAACTCCTGTTTCTGAAGACATGATAACATACCCATCTTTGGTAACACTATATCTAGAAGGTCTTAAACCATTTCTATCTAATACAGCTCCTATATAGTTACCATCTGTAAAAGGAATTGATGCAGGGCCGTCCCATGGCTCCATAACGCAAGAATGATATTCATAAAATGCCTTTTTTGCATCAGACATCTCTGGGTTTTTCTCCCAGGCTTCAGGAATCATCATCATCATTACTTCTGGTAATGAGCGACCTGTCATTAATAGTAATTCTACCACCATATCCATAGAAGCAGAATCTGATTTTCCATTTAATACAACAGGTAATATCTTTTTAATATCCTCTCCAAACCAATCACTTTTAAAAAGCTCTTCTCTAGAGCGCATTCTTGTAACATTACCTCTTAATGTATTTATCTCTCCGTTATGACACATATATCTAAAAGGTTGTGCCAAATCCCAAGTAGGAAACGTATTTGTAGAAAAACGTTGATGTACCAGCGCTAATCGTGTTACTACCTTTGGATTCATTAAATCTGTATAATACAACTTAATATCTTCTGGCATCAATAATCCTTTAAATATCAAAGTCTTTGTAGATAACCCTGGCAAATAGAAAAAACCGCTTTCTGATAATTTGGAAGCACATATTGCATGTTCGGTTATTTTTCTAGCTATAAATAGTTTTAAATTAAAGTCAAAATAACTTTGTTCTGCATCTTGCTTTCCTATAAAGATTTGTTTGATATAAGGTTCTGTTCTAGCTGCAATTTCTCCCAAATGTGATCGATCAACAGGTACATCTCTCCACCCTAATACTGTTAATCCCTGATCTAAAACATTTTTTTCGAAAACATCAATACAGAATTGTCTTTGGTTCTCTTTTTTTGGTAAGAATACATTACTTACTGCATATTCTCCTGGGGCCGGTAAGCTAAAATCACAATATTCAATAAAAAAATCGTGAGGAATATCAATCAAAATACCGGCACCATCTCCTGTTTTTCCATCTGAACTGACCGCTCCTCTATGTTCCAGTTTTTCTAAAATCTCTAAAGCCTTATGAATCATATCATTCGACTTTTTTCCTTCTAGACTACAAATGAACCCGGCACCACATGCATCGTGCTCAAATTCTGGTAAGTATAACCCCTGTTTCTCCATGTTTTTTATCAAATATAAGTATGTTAATACCGCTTGAAATTAACAAAACATAAAGAAATGTGAAAGAAATGTGAAACATTAGACTTCACTTTTTTGAGCTTCTTAAAAAAAGGGGTGTTAGAATTACAGAATCATAAAATGAGCGGCTCTAATTATGAATTTGATAATGGCTTTTTTCCAAAAAATCACAATAAATCACCTCAATTTAGAGTCATCGAAGTTTAAAAATAGTTTTGGATATTTTGAATGAGTATTTTAATATTCTTTTGATTTCTAATGAAAAATAGCAACGTTATGTCTTTCCAAAATACGATCCTTCACAAGCAAAAAACACGCTTTTTAAAACATAACAAAAATTGAAGTTTTTCAAACTCACTAATTGCCCATCAAACAGAATCTCATAGAATTCTTTAGATCACAACTATAGTATGCTGATTATTGACAAATTCTAACAAAAAAACATGCTAAAGCCAAATATTAATCCTAAAAACAAAACTTAAAAAATAAAACACCCTTAAAAAAAATAGGGTTAAAATTAAAAAACTAACAAAAATCAACACAACAACCCCTGTAAAAACACGTGTTTACTTAAAAAAATATATTTTCAAGAAACAACAACTCTAATTCTTACTCTTTATGAAAAAAATAGAAGCAATTATCAGACGGTATAAATACCCTGTAGTAAAGGAAGCTTTACACAACAAAGATGTTATGTTTTTATTGGTTTGTTTGCTGGTATGCTTATTATTCTAAGCGTTGCATTTGTTGACAAATTACAATTGGATGATCCTGTAGGTGCTATAGCTGTGCATTTAATATGTGGATATGAGGAAACCTGGCTGTTGGTATTTTTGGAGAGAAAGCCGGAGTTGATCAATTCCTTATTCAAGGACTTGGCATTCTCATCATTGGCAGTTTTTGCATAATAACCTCATTTATTATTGTATTTTTCCTTAAGAAAACTATCGGAATTCGAGTTTCAGAAAAAGAAGAAATCGACGGATTAGATAGTCATGAGCATGGCATGGATGCATATCCAGATTTTAGAATTAACCAGCATTAAAACAATCTCAACTATTATAATTTATGTATACTACCAATAGTGGGTGTACGACAAATTTCCCTTAAGCCGCATTTTTTGATAATTGTTTGATTCTATGTTCTTGTTTGCTTTTGTATACTACTCTAAGCTGCGCCATTTGTTGAAACCCTTTCATTGTCCATCGCTGCCCAGATAATTTTAATCGTTGTTGTAATACATCTTTATGGGCAGATTCTATGGCACCAGAACCTATTAGGAGACCTTCTTTAAGATATTTATGATATTGCATTCTATCTTTGTTTTGTTTGTAATAATTGATTAACCTATTCCTTTTTACTGTTGTCTTTTGTTGCTTGGGAAGTTTTTCAAGGGTTTCAATAATGGGGGTCAATGCCTTTATCTAACATTGTTTGAGAAAGTCTATCGATCCACTTATGTCTTTTGTTTTCGTCTTTGTAATATAATTTGGCAAATTCACATAAATGTTCTTTGCCGTGGTAATAATCCACAATCTGTATACTCTCAGGATAGTATTGTTCTATCCACTTCCAAATCCATCTGGCACCATCAGCTATAAATACAATATTATTCAAGTTCTCTAAATGATAGTCCATCTTAGAGGTAAACTCTTTATGATCCCCTAGATGAGTGACATAGGTAGATTTGGTTAATTCTGTTCGCTTTGGACTTACTTCAACAATATCCTTGGGTTGGTATATCCGTCCCAACTTACTTTCCTTCCAGCTCTCTTCCCTTGTTAAGTACATCGCTCCGTCCACACTTACGTAATGAAGTTCATTAGCCTTCTGCTGATCATACTCTTTGTAAACAGCTTCAGAAATAGTATTGTTATCTTCTTCCTCGACCCATTGCCCATATTGGTGGCAAACACGCTCGATTTGCTTAGCATTGACATTAGCTCCTGTCAAATTATTGAGCACTTCTTCTGCATCACGAAAAACCAAATGTTGCCCTATGTAACACATTGTTTCTTGGGTCAGGCTGCTAATATTCATACACCCAACCGTTTTGGATAAAACATGATTCTTGCACAAGGCTATTTTTCCAAATCGGGTTTGGAGTTTTTTTTTGAGTTCTTGCCCTTAGGAACATTACCAACGGACAATTGTAAGAGTTCCTTCTCAAATTTTTTCATCATAACTGCATATGACAACTCATAATCATAACCACTCTGCATACGTATAGGGTCTGATTCCCATTCTTCTAAATGTTTAGTAAGTAATTCGGTAGCTCTATGCTTGAAGTCCATAGTTTATTTGCAAAATAAAACTATTTAACCAAATAGGGAAATTTGTCGTACACCCCCAATAGTTTGAAAAAATTATTTTAATGAAAAAGACAGTATTTTTTGAAACATCTCACTTTTTTTATAAGGTTTTGTGATGATACCATTCATTCCTGATTCGCGAGTTTTTGCAATTACATCTTCCAAATCTACCGCTGTTAAGGCTAGCACAACTACTTTCTGATTAAATTTTCTGATTTCTAAAGTAGTTTCTAATCCATCTTGTTCTGGCATATGAATATCCATAAAAACAATATCGTATGTATTTGTCCGAACCAGATCAACTGCATCAAAACCATTAGATACTGTAGTACAATTGGCACCGACATCTTCTAATGTCTTTTTCGTGATCATCAAATTAACAGTATTATCATCAACCACCAAAATGGTATGCCCCTTTAGAACATCATGAAAATCATCTTCTTCTATTATAGGCGTATTTATATTTTTCTGCATTTCAATATCAAAAGAAAAAGAAGTTCCTTTTCCTAATGCTGACTTCATCAAGATCTTAGAGCCATATAATTCCTCAATGATTTTCTTAACAATATATAAACCCAAACCAGAACCACCTTTATTTTTACTGATATGCTTTGTGCTGGTAAATCCATCAAATATATTAGCTTGCAAGTCTTTTTTTATACCTTCTCCATCATCCTCGATTGTAAAACGAAATCCAACCAAATGTTCATCACTATATAACTGAATAACTTTTAACCAAATATTACCATCTACAGTAAATTTTATAGCATTAGAAATAAGGTTTATAAAAACTTGAGACAGTTTTATTCGATCTCCCAAAACTTCTGTTTCTATATTTTCTTCTATATCCAAATGAAGTTCTGTATTATTCTGAATAAGTTGATAGGAAAAAGAGTTACATATTTCTTTTAAAAGGGTATTAAGTATAAAAGGTTCAGAGTTTAGGTGAACATTTCCGAGGCTAAATTTGGTATATTCCAACGCATTATTTACCAAACCTGATAAATGATAATTAAAAAATTTAAGTGTTTTGATAGCTTCACCACGATTTTCTTCATCCTTTGATTTTTCTGTTGCTTCTATCAACCCCTGTATGGTATAAATAGGAGTTCTAAGCTCGTGGCTTATTACCGAAAAAAATCGTGAACGTTCTTCATCCAACACTAATAATTCTTTGTTTTTCTGTGCTAGTTCCTGGTTAATACTACTTTTCTGTTCACTCGATCTATATACATAGATGCAAAAAATAATAGCCAGTAATAGTAAAAATCCTATCAAGAAACTGATGTGGAAATAATTGTTTTGTAATTGAATATTTTTTTTATTGATAATAGAAAGTTTCTCAAGATCATTCTTGTTTTTAGCAATTTCATAGATAAATTGATCTGCTTGTAATGCTCTTACTTTTAAATCTTTTATATATTTCTCTCTATAGTTATTAGATAATGTTTGGTAATAAAATACCGAATCTAAATTTTTCTGATATTCGAAAAAGTAGCGGGATTTATACTGTGTCACCAACCTTAAAAACTCCTCTCTTTCTCTTTTAGTAAAGTAGAGAGAGTCTTTTTCTAATTCGTTTAATAGCGTATATGATTTTTTATATTCTTTTTTTTCTTCGATCAAAGCAATTGCCTGGTGTAGCTTTAATTCATTTCTAACAATAGTGTCTACACTATAAACTGTTATAGCTTTTTCTTTACTAAAGTCGTACTTATCCATTGCATTAATTGCAGTCCTGGTAATATCGATAACTTTGTCATATTGTTTTCTATCGGTACAGCTTATTACATAATCTATATAATTATAGAATATGGTACGATTTTTTTTTCCTTCAGCATCGGTAACGACTTTAGAAAATAAGCTATCGATATTTTCATACAAATGTGCTTCTCTGTAAATACGTAGCAGTGTTGTGGATAATTCTTCGGCATATGGAGTCTCTGCAATTGTATTAGACAGTTCTTTTGCTCTTTTTATATAGCTAAGGCTTTCTTTATACTTTCCAGAACTTAAAAAGATAAGACCATAATTATAATTATAAGTCACTAGAAAATTTTCATCTACAGTATCTCCTTTATTTTTTAAAGCGGTATCTAATAACATTCTCGCTTCAGTTATACTATCATTTTGCAACATTCTGTATACTACAAAATCCAGATGCTCTCCAACCGAATCCAGTGCCAGTTTTCCCTGGCTCATACCTAAAACAGAAACAAAAAGAACTATAACGCTTACCTTAACCTTCAACTCCCTCATAGCCAAAAACCTATACAACAATTACTTTCCCAAAGTGCAAATATATCATATCTTATAGAATAGCAAACAATTATCACATATAGTTTAATTCATTTGAATATCAGATACTTATACATAACAAAGCGTTTTAAAACTTAAAATCTAAAAAAAGAAGTGCCTCACTTTGTAAAAGTTGTATAAGTTTTTAACTTAACTAGGGTGTTTTGGGTAATATTTTAATAAAATATATGATAATATCATAATTTACTAAGATCTAAGATCTTCTTCCCAAAGGCTTTTTCTTAAGAATACTTTATAATCGTTTATTGCAAACATATCATTACTAAAAAGGAAAGCTCAGCTACTATTTTATAATCTGCATAGAAAGTGGGTACGATGGTAATTCTCCTTTGTTTGCTTTAATTGCATTAATAATTGGATATACAAAACATAAAATAGCAATCACCCCCAACCCCAGAGCTCCTAAACCAAACAATAAAGTAAGCGGAATGCAAATTAATGCATAAATAAACATACTAATTTGAAAATTCATAATTGATTTTCCATGTGCGTCCATATTCGATATTTTTTCTCGTTGTGTTAACCACATTATTAACGGAATTAAAAAACCTCCGAAACCTGTAATAAGGTCTAACAATTGCGATAAATGGGTAATGACTAAAACTGATTTGTCGTCTTTCATGATGTTATTATTTTTGATTGATGGTGATTTGCTAATTTTATTAGCATTTATACTAATCTGACGCTAATCGAACAGTATTGTTACAATCATAATCGATTTTTTATGTAAAAAAGCACCTAGAAATTTGTTCTAGGTGCCTTTTCTACTAATTAATTTAATGCCTGTTTTTTATATTATGTTTAATTAATGATTAATTTATGTGTAGTAGATTTTCCAAAACTACTTTCTATTTTAATTAAATAAATACCGCTATCTAAAGATAAACTACGACCAGATATGGTGTTTACTCCTGGCTTTAAAGCAATCTCACCTTTTTTACTACCTAAAATTGTATAAATATGAGCCGTAACATTTCCGGTAAGATATTTACTTAAGTAAAGTGAAAAATTATCCCTGGCTGGATTAGGTGTTATATATGTATTGGCCAAGTCCCCTTCTTCTTCTTCATCTCCAAAAACAGGTGATACCGATCTTGTTTCGGCCAATAAACTTTCCGTTAACACAGACTCGTTGCACGAACCTTCATAAATTTTCACATTAGAAAATATAGAATTATTACCACTACCTGCATCATTATCATTAATAAAAACCAAACGATCCATACTACCTGTATAAAAACTACCGACAGTAATTACATATTTCTTAGTGCCATTGGTATAATTATTAAAATTTGTTATTCCATAATTTTGAGTACCATGAACTTTAAAATATCGTGTAGATGTTAAGGTATTATCATTTTCAAAACCAACGGCATGAATTTCTCCTTCTGAAGTACTGCTAAAATCAAATTCTATCACTGTATTAGCTGTTACTGTATAATTCATAGCAATGTACTTCCAGGTATTATTTTGTAAAGACAACCCTGCTCCTCCATTCACGATAGAAGAATTACCTGCTGCATCCTGATTAGAAAATGCTGTTATTGTAAAATCATTAAAATTTATGGCAGTACAAACCGATGGATCTGTTGTTCCATTTTGAATACTTACCGCATCTATAGCAATATCACTTTGCCAACCACTGCCACCACTACCTGTCACTACATTAAAACGTAGTTGTACACTTGCATTTCCTGCATACGCAGCAAGGTTTACATCTGCAGTATTCCAATCTGTACCCTGAGCTCCTGTTCTGCTAAACACGCTGACCCAGTTTCCTGTATTATTAGTCCTTGCCTCTACTGTTAAGCTATTGATTGCACTTCCTACCATATGGTATTGAAAAGAAAGCTTTGGAGTACTTAAGCTACTAAAATCGAGGCATGGTGAATTTAATATAGCGCGCTTATTAGGAAATCCTGTTCCACTGCCCGAAGCTTCTACATATAGATAAAAATCCCCGTCTACCGCATTACTTGGCCCGGTATCGGCAGAAGGTGTGCTTCCAGAGTTTCTGGTCCAATTTAAATCATCTCCTGATGTAGCCTGTACCCATTGTCCCAAATTAGTTTCAAAACTTGCTGAAAACGGAAAAGATGCCACGTCTCCTATACAATTATCTATAGGATTTGGATCATCATCAAGTCCCATAGCATTCCAAAATGCAGGAATCGTTACTCTTTCTCCAAAATTAGAACCTCCTGTTGTTGTACATCCACCATATGCATGTACTCCTACAGCGTTTCCTGTTGCTTCATCTATAATCGGACCACCTGAGTTTCCTCCAGTAGTATCGGCTCTATACCTAACAAAAACATTGTTTACAAAAGATAACGGTCCTGTATGTGTCTGTTGTGTCAGGTTATCAATACCAGTATCAGAACCAAAGCCTGTGATTCTAATTGTATTTCCAGGAGCATCCCGAGAAACGTTATAAAATTTTCCTTGGGCTTGAATTGGAGTCTGACCACTTTGAGTATTAGGACCTACTGTAAATACCGCCCAGTCATTTTCTACACTTGGGTTATCGGGAAAAGGAGATACAAAATCTCCTAACTGAATTGGATATTGATCTTCTGGTCCAGGATGCACAATACTCCTATCTGGGTTTGATTTTGGTACATTAAATTCTAAAACGCGGGATCTACTACTCACACAATGACCCGCAGTAACCAGACGACCATTTGCTATAATCCATCCGGTACATCCTATAGGCACAATTCTACCAATAGCTGCATCATTAGCATCTACTCGATCATCAGTAGAACCACACTGTGTTTTTGAAACAACTTCTAATTCTCCAACACCAATTTCTTCAATGTTTACCTTTATTGATTTATCATTAGGAGCTCTATACAATTTCACAATCACTTTATCTCCATTAAAATAGGCCGTAGAGTTATTCCAATCCCTAATTGTAGAAGTATTTAGTGTTTGTGTATGTCCATCTAGTGCCGATGTAATTGTCAATGTACTATGCTTACCCAGGTTTACATCCTTAAAAAATAAACGTAACCATGTGGCACCTTCTTGAGATATAGTTTCAGTAATAGTTTGTGAACTACTTTTACTATAATTTGTATCCGGTTTGATATCCAAATTATAGGGAACATAGTGTCTGGGCAATTCGGATTGTGCAAAATTGATTAAGGGCAGAAATATCATAAACAGTACATATACCTTTGCATTCGTACTACTTAAAAAATTCTTTAAACTAAAATTTGTTGAGTTTGTTAGTTTTAAATTCATAAGAATAAGATTAAAAATTATTAGTTAGACATTAAATTTAATTAGTGTGATATTTTTTTGTAGCATCAAAAAATGAGCTACAATGAATTGTATTCCACTAACCGATCTTCTAATTTTCTAATCTTGAAAAACCAGTTATTTTTCTATACTTATGTTTCCCGTTATCAATTACTTACTGAACGCTATCTACTTGTTTTTATTTTACTTACAATATAAAAAAGAAAAATAAGACCTCAAAAAGATTACATTCAATATTCAAAAACACATCTTATCAATTTAATGTATATTTTTGCGGTTTGATATTTACATTCATGATTAGACAAGATACCATAGTAGCCTTAGCAACGCCTTCTGGTGCAGGAGCCATCGCCGTGATTCGTGTTTCGGGTAATGATACGATTGCTATCACTTCTTCTATATTTCGTTCTGTTAGTAATAAAGAGTTGGCCGCTCAAAACAGTCATACCATTCATTTGGGGCATATTATTGATGGTGAGCGTGTACTGGACGAAGTTTTGGTTTCTTTGTTTAAAGGATCAAATTCATATACAGGAGAGCCCACTACAGAGATTTCTTGTCATGGCTCCAGTTACATTCAACAAGAAATTATTCAGTTATTACTTCGTAAAGGATGTAGAATTGCAGATGCGGGAGAGTTTACCTTGCGTGCCTTTATTAACGGAAAATTAGACCTCTCTCAAGCAGAAGCTGTTGCTGATTTAATCGCATCTGATTCTGAAGCATCCCATCAAATTGCTATGCAGCAGATGCGAGGTGGTTTTAGTAGTGAAATCAAAAAACTGCGGGATGAACTGCTTAATTTTGCATCATTAATAGAGTTAGAATTGGATTTTGCAGAAGAGGATGTAGAGTTTGCCAATAGAGATCAGTTTCAGGATTTGATTTCCAGAATTACCAAAGTGCTAAAACGACTTATTGATTCTTTTGCTGTGGGTAATGTTATTAAAAACGGAATCCCGGTAGCGATTGTAGGAGAACCCAATGTAGGTAAATCTACCTTACTAAATGCGTTACTAAATGAAGAGAGAGCCATTGTTTCTGATATTGCAGGAACAACACGAGATACCATCGAAGATGAAATTAATATTGGCGGTATTGGATTTCGATTTATAGATACGGCCGGAATACGAGATACTAAAGATGTCGTCGAGAGTATAGGGATACAAAAGACGTTCGAAAAAATCGAACAAGCACAGGTAGTTATTTATTTGATAGATAGTGTTGAGTTGACTACTGAGGGTATACAAGCCCTAAAAGTAGAAATAGGAAAAATAAAGAATAAATACCCTCAAAAACCACTTATCATTGTGGCCAATAAAATAGATAAGCTGGATAAAGACCAGGTTGCTCATTTAACCAATGAAATAGAAAACATTCACCTGCTTTCTGCCAAACAAAACATCGGAGTTGAAGCCCTACAAAACAAATTATTGGATTTTGTAAATACTGGTGCTTTACGTAATAATGAAACGATTGTCACCAACTCACGTCACTACGACGCTTTGCTTAAAGCATTAGAGGAAATCCAAAAAGTACAATATGGTTTAGATACTGGCCTATCTGGGGATTTGATGGCGATCGATATACGCCAGGCACTATATCATTTTGGAGAAATCACAGGCGAAATCACTAGTGATGATTTATTAGGGAATATTTTTGCTAATTTTTGTATTGGAAAATAGATTTTCTTGCCTTTGGTATGCTTTTAGTTGCCTTTGTTAGACGTTTTGCTAAAAACTAGCATTGTTTTTCATTTGTAGTTGCCTTTAGTAGGTCTTTTCTTTCTTTTAATTGCCCTCACAATACCGCTAAATTTTATAGCAATGTGTATTTTTATTGAACAATTACTTTCAGAAGAAAATGGATATCGGTTTAACCATCAAAGAACAGATTAATTTGTTTCGGTCTATATTTAAAGGGCGCGAAGATATTTTTGCAAAAAGATGGGTAAAAGGAAGTAAAAATGGTTATATGCCAGCCTATTTCTATGATCCTTATCGATATAAGGCTCATCAAATGAGAGGAGGTAGTTTTAAAGACTTTACAGAAAAATCATATTTTCAATTAAATGACAATCAAATCCTAAAACATCTCGATGGAGAACAGCTAATAGGTATATATCCATTACTTCAGGATAACACATCTTGGTTTATTGTTTCAGATTTTGATAAAGCCAATTGGGAAAAAGAATGTAAAGATGTTATTGCTATATGCGCTAAGCAAAATATTCCTGCTTATTTAGAGCGATCTCGATCTGGAAATGGAGGGCATATATGGATATTTTTTGAATCCCCATACCCAGCTATTAAAAGTAGAAAAGTTTTTAAATCTCTTTTAGAAGAAAGCGGTTCATTTTCCATTTTTGATAAAAATTAAAGCTTTGATAGATTATTTCCTAATCAAGACTTCCATTCTGGAAAAGGTTTTGGTAACCTTATTGCACTTCCCCTATATAAACCAAATGTAGCGCTAGGAAATAGTTGCTTTATCAATCCAAAAACATTGGTGCCATATGATAATCAATGGGAGTTTTTACAACAGATAAAGAGGATAAAACCTAATAAACTGGATAACCTATATAATTCAATTAATAAAAATAATGTTACTACAATTTCTTTGACTAATAGTAATAAGCTAACTATTTTTTTAGATCGGTCAGTTCATTTCAACAGAACTAGTTTAACATTACCATTAATAAATTTTCTAAAATCTACATATAACCTTCCAAATTCAGAATACTTCATTAAGAAGAAAATGAATAAAAATATATGGAATATTGACAAATATTTCAATCTCATAACAGAAACAGACAATGAGGTTATACTTCCAAGAGGTGCTATTGGGCAATTACTTCGATTTTGTAGAGAACAAAAAATAGAGTTTGATTTTCAAGATAAACGCAACAAAGTAGAGAACCTGAATTTTGTATTTAGTACAACATTGCTAAAACACCAACAAGCTATCTTGCCTCTAGTTCACAAAAAGGATTTTGGTGTTATTGTAGCTCCTCCAGGATCCGGTAAAACGGTAATTGCATTAAAGATTATTGCAGATAAAAAACAACCTGTATTAATTATTGTTCATAGAAAACAATTATTAGAGCAATGGATCGAACGGATTGAAAGTTTTTTGAAGATTCCGAAAAAAGAAATTGGAAAGATAGTTCAAGGCAAAACAAAAATAGGTAAACAGATTACTATTGCAATGATCCAAAGTTTAACAAAAAAGATTGATGACATAAAAACAGTAAAGGCTTTCAAAACTATTATTGTAGATGAATGTCATCATATTCCAGCGGAAACATATAGTACCACTTTATCAAAACTCTCTACATACTATCAATATGGACTTACTGCAACGCCTTTTAGAAAATATAATGATGGAAAACTAATTTTTGCACATTTGAGAGAACTTATAGCTGAAATTAAACCACAGGATATTGAAACTTTCAAGAAAGCAAGAGTTGTTATTCGTAATACTAATTTAAATATTCCCTTTAACTCGAAAACCGATCATTTCGAAACCTTATCCAAAGTATTAGTTCACGATTCAAACAGGAACAAACGTATTCTTACAGATATAATTAAAGAAGTAAATAATGGAAGAAAAATAGTTGTTATTACCAAAAGGAAAGAACATATTATTATACTACATCAGTTTTTGAAGCAAACTTGTGAAGTCATAACATTAAGTGGAGATGATTCTGAAAACGATAGAAATATAAAGTGGGGAATTCTGAAAGAGGGTAATTATCAAGCTTTAATTACTACTGGGCAATTTTTTGGTGAAGGTACTGATCTTCAAAATGTAACTTGTCTCTTTTTAGTATACCCTTTTTCATTTAAAGGCAAACTGATTCAATATATAGGAAGAGTTCAACGATCTGAAATAACACCAATTATTTATGATTATAGAGATCATCAGATTGAATACCTCGAAAGATTATTCCTAAAAAGAAATACATATTATAGAAACCTGGATAAACAAGCTACGCTATTTGATGATATTTTAGAATCTGCTACAGTATCCAAAAACAATACAATTATAAAAAAGCGGATAAAAATATCCATCGATCAACTTGATTTTCGATATGGTACAATTGCTTTCATATATAAAGACAGTTCTTTTTCTAATGAATTAGAGTTTGAAATTGAGAATGATTATATACGTCCTGAATTTGATGTTTTGAAACCTTATTTTTCCAAAATATTGGAATCTAAAAATGTAGAAATTGATATTCAAGCTGAAATTGAAAACAATATTTTGGTTTCTCAACTGGCATCTTCTAATGATTTAGAAAATATAAACAGAGAGATTATAGAAACTGTTAGATTTACTTTTATCGAAAAAACTTTTTTCGGAAACAAATCATCTGCAATTACAAAGTTAGATTTAGATAAAAACCAAAAAGATACGGATGGTTTATATCAATCAACAAGAGAGTTATTAGAAGATATTCTCAAAAACAAAAATGTAAAACACTTCAGGCAATTACAATATTTAGCAACTAACCATATGGATACTGTGTTGAAACTTAGATACGTTTTAAATCCATTTGCGTTTGTTTTTTTATTATCTGGAGAAAATCAATTTCATCTTGTTTTAGAAACTTTAAACACAGAAGAAGCAACCTATGTTTGGCATATTGAAAAAGACATTACTATGTTAAAAGAGAACCTTAAACTTATAGATAGAGAACTAAATATAATTAAAAATGAGGGGAGACAGCTTTATCTCCAAAGTCAACCCACTAATTTTAGTCGAATAATTCACGATTATTCAAACGATAAGAACGGGTTTATTCTTTGGAGAGATCAATTGGAAGAAAAATTATATTAATGATTCTGCTTTAAATTATAGAATAAAAAAGTACATTCGTGATACTATCAAATGATACTATTACAATATGAAACCTCCATATTCTATTACAGAAAACATACTTAGTTTAGTTGCACAAATTTCTGAAAAAATTGGTGAGATTAATGCATATTATCTCCATAAACCAACAACAGAGTTAAGAAAAAAGAATAGAATTAAAACCATTCAAGCATCACTTGAGATTGAAGGAAATACACTTACAGAAGAGCAGATCACTGCTCTATTAGATAATAAAAGAGTCCTAGCTCCTCAAAAAGATATTCTAGAAGTACAAAATGCTATAAAAGTTTATGAACTATTACAAGAACTTAATCCACATAAACTAAATGATCTATGTAAAGCACATAAGTGTCTAATGAATGGATTAATCGATACAGCAGGAAAACTTAGAATAAAAAATGTAGGGATTGTAAAGGGATCGGAAGTTGCACATATTGCTCCAGGCGGAAATATGGTTAAAGGTCTAATGAATGACCTATTTGATTATTTACAAAATGAAAATGATCTCATACTCATAAAAAGTTGTGTATTTCACTACGAATTAGAATTCATTCACCCCTTTATTGATGGAAATGGCAGAATAGGAAGGTTATGGCAAACGTTGATATTAATGGAACAGTATCCTGTATTTGAATACCTACCAGTGGAAACATTAATCAAAAATAAACAAGAAGAATACTATAATGTATTAGCCATATCTGATAAATCTGGAAATTCAACTTCATTTATAGAATTCATGTTAGCTATCATTCTTGAAGCTTTAGAAGAATTGTTACAATCTCAAAATAAATCTATTACCAAAGATGATCGAATTTCTATTTTTAGAGATAAAATTGAAAAAAAGTATTTCGGAAGAAAAGAGTATTTACAAAACTTTAAAGATATCTCTCAAGCTACTGCCAGTAGAGATCTAAATTGGGCTGTTTCTGAAGGAATTCTTTCTAAGACTGGAGATAAAAGAAATACAAAATACTATTTCATTAATTAAATTTAAGTCAAACAAAACCCTACCAAAAGCAAACAAAAGCTCCCACCTTTAGTACACCTCCTACTCTGATATCCCTCTATTTACAAGGGTTTATTATATATTGTATTGGGAAGTAATTATAATGGTAGTTGGTAACTTCTAGTTCCTTTTGTTTAAAAATTTTGAATAAAACAGGGAAGTATAAATTATGACCCTTTCTCTGGATTATAATTTACGCTTCCCTTAATAATTATGTGTACTGTCATCAAAATAAAGGTGAAAAGAATTAGTTTCCTTTATTGATTTTAAATTTTAAACTATTCACACTTTAGAATTGCACTGGCTCCGCAAAACCAACCGCACCATTTACAATGACCAGTTTTATATACACCACCACTACTACAATAACAATGTAAATCTCCACTGTTTTCTTTACCATCTTCACTAGTCAATCCAGTATGTGATCCTCCGAAAACGTTTTTTTGTTGCGTCTTGTTTAATGTCTTTGCTCCGTCAAGCTTTAAAATTGATTTTAACATTTATAAAATTTTTATAATTTATATTCCCCGAACTATTTATGACACTCAGGGTCTGTGTCAATATTTTTTGTTGACTAATTAACGGTTTATTTCCATGAAATTGGTACCACTAGAAGATATGGCACTTCTTTTTTCATTATTTCTTACCATAAAAGCAAGAGTTCTGGTTAAAAACTCTTCTTCCTAATGTGATAGTTTTAATTAATAGGTAGAAATGACAGAATGGGTAGATTATGGCAAACTTTAATATTGATGCAACAATATCCTGTATTTGAATACCTACCTGTAGAAACGTTCATCAAAAATAAACAATCAGCGTATTATAACCCATTAGCTATATCTGATAAATCTGGAAACTCAACCCCATTTATCGAATTTATGTTAGCTATTATTCTAGAAACTTTAGAAAGTCTATTACAGTCTCAAAATAAAACTGTTATTAAAAATGATAGAATTTTGATTTTTAGAGATAAAATTGGAAGCTTACCTTTTGGTCGAAAAGAATATTTGCAAAATTTTAAAGATATATCTCAAGCAAAAGCCAGTAGAGATTTACAATGGGCTGTTTCAGAAGGTATACTTTTAAAAACTGGTGATAAAAGAAATACCAAATATAAATTTATTAATTGAATTAAGATCTGACAAAACCCACCACAAGCTCCCCCATACTCTCCTATCTCTTTATCCTCAAAAGATTGACACATATTGTATAGGGGAAGTAGATTTGGTAAAACAATTTGAAATAATGACAATTACATTAGAAAAAGTAAATGTTATTATTTATAACCTTTTTATATATACTACTGACATGAACTTTGGATATAAAGATGCAAAAAACTTAGCATCTTAAAAGAACTCTAAAAAAACAAGAGTTCTGAATAAGCACTCTTGTGTTTAATGGTAAAATTATGCGAACTGTCATCAAAATAAGGGTAAAAAGAATATCCCTTTTTTATTATTTCTTACCATATAACTACCTAAATAAAAACATTTTGAGAGAACTCACTAACGTAATCTATTAAAAGATATTAGAAACATTATTAATCCTTGTGATTACAACCAAAAGCAAGTAGAAAATAACCAATACTACAAAAACTGAAAGTCAAATCAGACCAGAGTTCATTTAAAAAACTAAAGTGGCTTAATTAGGTGTGAAATAATTAATCTGTGAATTTTAGATTATACACTTTATCATAGGAAATGACACTTTTATACAATGCCAGCTGCTCTTTATACATTTTAAAACATTTAAAAGAATGATTTTCATAGATTTAACTTTAAAAAACACTTTTAAATTAACTCTTATTGAACCTCATAATTATGAAAAAACTTATTCATCTATTAAAGTCTGTAATTTGGATTGCTGGTCTATTTATAGGCATGAATTTTGGAACCGCACAATCCAAAAGTACACTAACAGGACATCAAATGTACAAATTCGCGAAAGCGCAAGAATTGACCGATAAAAAAAATCAAAAGCACTCTTCTGTAGAAAATGCACAAAAAAGAATGGAGTATGAGTTTCAAAGAACCAGAGACCCAAAAACAAATGAAATTCCTAAAAACATTTTAGAAAAAGAAATTGCCTTTTCTAATAAGATTGAAATAGGAAATCATTCGAAAAAATCTTTGACAAAAAGTTCAAAATCAGCAAATTCTTATGATTATCACTATTGGAAAAATAGAGGACCTCATAATGTAGGAGGAAGAACCAGAGCACTTGCCCTTGATATGACTAATGAAAATGTAATTTTTGCAGGAGGTGTTTCTGGGGGATTGTGGAGATCCAGCAACTCGGGGGCATCTTGGAGAAAAGTAACCAATAAAAGACAGACGCCTAGTATTACAAGTATTGTACAAGATCCCAGACCTGGATATCAACATATCTGGTATTATGGAACAGGAGAAGCTTATGGAACCGCCGGCGAAGACGGAGCCTTTTACAGCGGTGGCGGTATTTTTAAATCCTCCAACGGTGGAAGAAACTGGAGGCAATTATCTTCTACAAATGATAATGATGTTTCACAGACATCTTCTTTTGATATTATAAATTCTATGGTGATACACCCTTTGAATGGCTATCTCTACGTAGGAGCATATGATGGAGTTTACCGATCTAAGGATCAAGGTCGGTCTTTTGAATTGGTATTACCAGGTGGGGCGAACAATCAAATAGAAATTGCAATTTCGCCTTCGGGACAACTTTATGCTTCTATAGATGATGATGGAGTTCCTAACAAAGGATTTTTTACCAGTGCAACTGGAGATCCAGATAGTTGGAAAAATATAACCCCTGCTTTTTTACTTGAAGCTGACAACTTTAGTAGAACCGTAATGGCAGTAGATCCATCAAATGAAAACAAGGTGTACTTCTTTTCCTATAAACGATTTGATATAAATAATGAGTATTTATTAAGATATAATGCCAACGCAAGTACTCCAGAAGAAGCTTGGACAGATCTTAGTGCCAACTTACCCATTGCAATAGGAGGCCGTGTCGGGAATCTAAACCTACAAGAATCATATAATATGATGATAAAAGTGAGTCCTGTAGATTCTAACCTCATTTTTATAGGAGGAACCAACCTTTATCGATCTACTACAGGATTTACCACTCCTGCTGGTAAAGAAAGTTGGATCGGAGGTTATTCATTAGAAAATGACGCTACCGTTTATCCTGATCATCACCCTGATCTTCATAACTTAGTTTTTTACCCTTCCAATCCAAATAAAGCACTTTCGGCTTCAGATGGAGGAGTTGCCCTTACTGAAGATATCACAACTACATTATCAGATAAACAACCTGTAAATTGGATTTCCTTAAATAATGGATATCTCACTACTCAACCTTGGCATGTATCCTTTGATCCATCAGGAAATAGTGATGATCTTTTGGCAGGATTTCAGGATAATGGTACCTGGTATACCAGTTCTACCATTCCTACAGATCCTTGGATTAGTCAGTTTAGTGGGGATGGTACATATTCTGCCATAGCAGATAACGGAAAAGTACGTTACGTTTCTGCTCAACGTGGTGTGATTTTTAGAACTAACATTGATAAAAATGGTGAACTAGAATCATATGCCAGAGTTGATCCACCAGTAGGAGGAATTTTTGTAACTCCTTATATTCTAGATCACAACAATGACAACATTATGTATTTTTGTAGTAGGGGAACCATATGGCGTAATAATAATCTTGATAAAATTCCGACTGGTTCGGTGTCCTCTCCTACTACGAATTGGGTCGAGCTCACAAACTCTGCGGTTCCAGACGGTGTAATATCCGCGTTAGATGTTTCTACTTATCCGATTGCTAATAAATTATATTATGGAACTAATAGAGGAGCTATTTTTAGAATGGATAATGCCATTGCCGATAATCAAAATATAGTAGACATCTCTACAGGAAAAGGCTTTCCGGAAGGAGCATTTGTAAATGATATTAATATAGACCCTTCTAATCACGATAGAGTAATTGTTACCTTTTCTAATTATAACATTAACAGTTTATTTCTTACCGAAAACGGTGGAGAAACCTGGACAAATATTAGTGGGAATCTCGAAGAAAATGCCGACGGGAGTGGAAATGGCCCTTCGGTAAGAAGTACTGCCTTTTTCGGAGGAAGTCAGGGTTTCTTTGGATCTGTATACCAAAAAGTATATGCTGCCACCAGTACTGGCTTATTTTATGCCTATGGGCTAAGGGGCGAAAATACACGTTGGTATAAAGAACAGTTCGCTATAGGAAATGCAGTAACAGACGAAGTAATTACCAGAAAAGATGGTTTTATCGCCCTAGCAGCTCATGGAAACGGACTATTTAGTGCTAAATTTCCTGTATATAATGAAGTTCCAGAACCGATGCTAAGGGTTGCTTATCAACTAGACGATATTACCATTGGAGCCTATGATAGTAAGGCTTTGAGAAAAATAAATATCAAAGATTTATTTATCCATGCAAAGAACAAAAAGATTGGTATTAAAGTCACCAATACAAATACAGAATTGGTTACTGCATCAATAGAAAAGGATTCACTTTTGATTGCTATTAATGACAAGGAGGGCTTTGGGCAAGCAACTATCAATCTGATCGCTACTTCTGGAAAAGAACAAGTTGCTGAAGCCTTAACCTTGAATGTAAATGATATCCTAGTTCCAGAAAATAAAGAATTCATCGGATTTGGTATTACAAGTATAAATAATACAAGGACTAAAATATCTCAGGAGAATGCAGATGATTTTATCATCCCAGAAGGAGAAACCTGGAATATAAAAAGAATATTTGCCAGAGGGTTTATTTTTTCTCCTCAAACCAAAACGACTACATCTGTAATTATTTATGCAAATAATGACGGTAAACCAGGAGAAGAAATTTATAACAGTGGTCCTTTAGATAAAGAGAGTAGTAATACTGTGGATACCAGATTGGTTGTGCTTCCTGAAACATTAACCTTGGCAAGTGGTACGTATTGGGTATCTGTTTATGATAATACCGATACAACTAACAACATTAGTTCATTATTTGATAACTGGTACTGGCGTTTAGGAAAAAACAACTTTGGTTATGAATCCCATACACGTGGTATTGATTTTATTAATGACGAAACACAAATTACAGATTGGATATCACACAAAGATAGTAGTGATGGCGTTATTCAAGATCCTACAGATCTGTTGTTTGAAATCTACGGTACTATTGATGGAGTAGAAAAGGAAAAAATCACGCTTTTAAAAAGTACTATAAATGAGATACAGGTTTTTCCAAACCCTTCTGCCAATCTATTTACTTTTAGTTTTAAAAATATCTCATCCAATGAAAAATTTTCGATTCTTATCTATGATATTCATGGTAAACAGGTGTTTTCAAAAGCAGGCTCTTATAATAAAGATCTAGAAATTACCTGGGATGCTTCACAAATGACTCCAGGCGTTTATTTAGTAAATGTTTTAGATAGCAGAGGTAGGCAATCCTTTAAAGTTTTGAAACAATAGACATATCATTTAGTTTAATACGCTGACCTTAAAGAGATTTTAAGGTCAGCTTTTTTATAAGAACTGGCTCAAACTTTTTCAATTCTCTATAAAAATGTCATTTTTTGACAATTCTTTTCAATATAACCGTGTTATTGGTCGTTAAAACCCTAAGAATATATATTCCTTTCAAAAGATCACCAACAACAATAGGCTTATTATCAAATAACTGTAGCAGTACCTGCTTTCCTAATAAGTCATAAATTTCAATGGTCTCAATACCTAAGTTATCAGAATTATCATCCCAAGAAAGTTATAAAGCATTCGGGTCATCCCCTACTAGATGAGCAGATAAGTTAGCAGGTACTGCCGGAGATGTAACATCATCAAATCTCAACGTATAATCCTCTTTTTCAATAAAATAAATAACTCCGCAAGGTGCAGGGTCATTGGCATAAGCTACTCTTACTCGTAATATGATTTCACCAGAAACCCCGCTAGGAACAGTAAAACTAGTAGAATAAGTAGTCAAATTACCAGAAGAATTCAATACTGTTTCTGAAGAATTATCAAAATTACCATCTTGGTTCCAATCTACCCATGCTTTTATTCTGGTTGCTGACCAGGTTATTTGTGGTGTTACAGAAATCGTTGTTATATCATTAATGGAAATACTTTGTGAAGTAAAATCAGAATATCCATTCGCAGAAGCTCCTGAATCATTATTGATACTACCAATGGTTACATTTTTGATATACTGTCCAGAAGGAGAACCAGCGGTCGGAATACAATAATCAGATACGCTCGAAATTGCTTTATTAGCACCACCATCCAGTTGTGCTGTTTTGGATACTATTTTGTTGTCTAAATGTAGTTTTTGAGAAGACATTTTTTTCCCTAAGAAAAGCTGAATAGCATAGCTAATATCAGGCTTGCTTTTTCTGCTTTCACGTTATGATATTTAAGGTTAATAATCGCCGAAAAAAAAGCTATTTTTTCCCCTTATCAATATTCGATTTACATTAACCTTATGTTACTATTTATTTGCATTTATCGAGAACAGATAATGATAATTTAATCAATTTTGTTATTCTATATTGCTATAAGTTCTTAATAACTTCTAAATGAAACTTAGTGTCAATTCAATTTGGTTACTCGAATCTAAATATGATTAAATAGTATACGTCTAACACTCTTATGATTTGTTTTTAGATGATATGCTACTTAGGGTTTTAACAGGCTTCAAATCGCTTAGTATATGCATTAGTTTTTGGTCTCTCCAAACTAAACTACCTTTTCATTTATGCAAAGTATATCAACAATATTCGGAATACCCGACCCTTTGAGTCAATACATCAAAGCCAACAGCAAGTCTGTACAAGCGAAGCCAACGGCTAGTATCGCCAAGACCTCGGGAGCTATCGCCAAGACACCGGTAAGTAACGCCAAGGCTCCTGGTAGCCTCGCCAAATCATTGGGAAGTGGCGCGAAGGCTTCGCTATCACTTCCCAACTCTTAGCGTTAACTAACTTAGTCTTCGCGTTACCCTCTGTATTTGGCGACATAACCTTTATAGCGTTCGGGATTCTTTCTAAAAGCATATTTACCCGTTTCCCTAATTTCGTTCATCGCTTCTTTAAGGTGGGTGTAGGCTCTATCTCTCATTTCTTTTGCTTTAGAATTATCGAGTTTACTACCATTTACCTGTGCTAGTAGTTCTGCCAGTTCGCCAGACCTGTCTGCGGCCTGGTCTAATAGCTTCATATCAAAATTTGTTAGCGCTAATTCTTCGGGATTGGCTTTTCCCAGTGCACTGATATCACTTAGGTCCTGGATCATATCGGCATCGCTTTCTCCTCCTGCTATTTCTCGTACCCTTGCCGTAAGATCTGCACGTTTGCGATATGCAAAACGTAAATCTGCCAACAAATCATTTCGAAACTCATAAGCTATAGGTGATTGTTCTTTCCAGGTTTTGGTTGCCTCTTCCTGCCCATAGCGTTCTGCGATCCAAACAGACTGCGCATGCCTGGCGGCGCCTGCTCGTTGTGGCAGATCGGCAACAAGATCCCAATCCAATCCTTTACTTTTTAATGTAGCTTTATCCTCTAGTGCCCATACATACTGATCTTCTGCTTCTTGCAGATAGGCATCTATTGGTGTTTTTGGAGGTTTAACAATTGCTAAGGGCAATGCTTCTAATACGGCTAATTTAGCGTCATAATTTTCTTTTGACATACTTTTACGGTTTTAATTAAAAATAGTATTACTTAATAGTCAATCTGTTATAATTGACTCTAAGTATGTATTGTATGTCTTAAGGTTTGGATTTGTTACCGTTTTTATTTTATGGCATAGTAAATTTTCTACTTACCAATCGTAAAATAAAAAGTAGATCCTTTTCCCGGTGTGCTTTCTAGTCAGATTTTTCCTTTTAGTGTGGTAACAATTTTTTCTACTATCAATAATTGATTTTTCAGTATTTGAAGTATTCTATTTTCCTTTATCATTCATAAAAAATTGTTTCAAAATTCGTAGTGTTTATTCTTCATACAGTTTATCCGACCGCTTATTACATTGATAACACCACTCATGTCATTTTTTCTCTTTCCTCCCTCTTTATTCTTCAATTTCGCTATGTAATTAATAAGGATAACAATTTAAAAACAACAAGTAAACTATGTGTACTATTAAACAAATTGATGGTAAGAGAGTAAAATTATTTATTCCTAAAACAGCCAAAAAAGTGGCTTACTTTTGCCATGGAGTTCATAAGGGAGATACCAATGCGATTTCTGGTGTAACATTAGGCTATCTTGCACCTCATCAAACCACTACCAATGTTGCTCCAGATGGAATAGGTATCCCTCCAAAATACGGTCCTGAAAAGCCAAATGATAAAAATACCTGGTATTCTTATACCTTAACCAACGTATCTGTTTTTGGTTTTACAGATGATAATTGGAAAGAATTGGCCACTCAATATCAAACCGCCATCGCTCTTGTCGATCAACCCACATCTACAGAAGATATGGTTACTACTTTAAAAGATGAAGGATTTAAAGATATTGTAGCTGTTCATTGTCGTGAAGTAAATGGTGCAGATAATAAGGCATGGAACCCGCTTACCGATGAAGAACTAAAGACGGTAAAAATGAAATTGAGTATTGCGCGTAATGATTTAAATAATAGTAAGTGGTTTGATGACAATTGGACAATTGTTGACTCTAATACTCAACTAAAAAAAGGAACGGAAATAAGTAATAATGAAGGGTACTGGATCATCACCGATATTGCTCAAGATAAAGACCAAACCGTAAATCTCGTGCAAAAACACTAACCATTAACATCAAATTATAGATAGGCTGATTCTTATAATTTGAAAATAGAAAGGAGGGGTAATCATTCATAGCATTACCCCTGCTTTTTTCTAACAAAATTTGCCAATATCGTGATCTGAACTGGTATTACTCCCATTCATATCCTAACACTACATAGAAATCCTCAATCTCATTTTCTGCTAATGCATTTCCTGTAGGAGACTCAATGGTTACATCCCATAGGATATCGCCAGAAAAATCCAGGGTAATATTATCTACCGTAGTATCTTTCATACCGTAATGTAAGTCTCCGTACTCGGCAACTTGTGTAAGTATCATTTCATCTGCTCCTGCTGGTGGCGGAGTTGGTAACGGTGGACTTAGTCGTATATCATAATCTCCTGTCTCCTTACACCTTGCCATTAATGCTATCGCATTGATTTTTAGACTATGCATATTGTCTCTATACGGAAATAAGTCTTTGGTAATACGAATCGTCATCTGGTTTGGATCTCCTTCATTTGGATATAACAACTTATGCCAGTCTGAAGCAAATTCTCTTTTTAGGTCGATAATCTTGAATGACGGAGTTTCATCATCTTGCCCAAAATACTCTTTCAGGTTTGCTATAGCTCCCTCTTTTAAAATTCCTCCTGCCTCACGAGCTGTATATTGAACGCTTATAACAGCATCGGTAATGGTCGAAAAATCAAATTGACGTAAAGACTTTCCAAAATCAGGATCATTAGTATCATTAAACAAATCAATCGTCCAATCACTAATTACTCCTGCCCCTTCAAACGGTAAATAACGTTCATCGTTAAAATTTAATTGAAATAGACCACTATCGCCTTGCGCATTACTGGTAGCAATCGATTTAATAGGAATGTTATTTTGTATAAATCTACTATCACTTACCCAAACTCCATCTTCGCTATTATGCGCATACCCGTCTAATACCTCAGTTTTTGTTCGAATATGGTTCTTTAAGATACGTAACGAAGCCGATATGGTAGTATAAGGCCCTGCAACACAAGGAATCGAAATACTAACCGACTTGATACGTCTAAAATAGTGCCCCGGAAAATCAAGATCAAACAACTCTTCTGGTAACGTAAAGAAACATTTACCCGTTTCTCTAAGTTTTACCAAAGCCAATGGATCCAGTAAACGCAGCGAAATATGTTTGGTGAGTTCTAATTCACGTTTATTCTGATCCATATAGACCGATTCTAATTTTCTAAGGTCATATTGTAATCTGTCTCCAGAAAGCAATCCCTTTTTAAGGCTATCCCAATACCCAAATTTTATAAAATCAGAATCCTGTACTCCTAACTCAAAACGATAGCATCTTTCTGCTTTTTTGGCCAAATCATAGGCCTGTTTATAGCTTTTAAAATATACTTGAGATACTTCGCCTACCATCCATTGATAGAGTTCTTTATTGGTATATTTAGATTTCATATAATCGTCTACCTCTTCAGAATGTTTTATTTGAAGTTTTTGGTTATCTAGTTCTTTCTCTGCTACTGTAATTCTTAATTCTGAAACTTTGATTTGTTCTTCTATTTGTATCAACTCCTGATCGGCAAGGTCTTTTTGGAAATCCCATTCTTCTTCCCTTCTTTGGTAACTAGCAATAGTACTTGCCATACTGGCCGATTTATCCAGGATAGTAGCCACATTATATAATCCATTGGCACCTCGTTCTGCAGCATTACCTGCGCTTTCTCCTCCTGTCTCTGCAGTAAAATGAGGGCTACCTCCAAATCCTGATGCTCCTACTTTAAAATTTGGAATGATAAACATAACCCCCGCCAAAACATCTGCAATCGTACCAATGGTATGAGAAACAATAGAGAGCCCATTGAGTACAGTAGCCGCAATTTCACCTGCATTCATAAAGTCTTTGCCACCATAATAATCTCTCTTTATCTCTGTAAGTACTTTGCTTTCTTTTAATGCATCTAGGTTTGTTTTGGCTTCTTCTATCTGTACCTCACGCACAGTACGAATTGCGTCTAACAGTTTATACTCATGTTGTTGACGTAATAACACCAACTCTTCTGCATCTTTTTTCTCTAAAGCAGACAGTAAAGCCGATCCCAAAGATTTTACATCGTTACATACCTCGTTTGCCTTTTGTAATAAGGTCTGAAATCTATAATAAGGTAAAGGCGCGTTTAGATCAGCAATGGCTCCTGCAATATCCATACCTCCGGCTACTGCTTTTACTAATGCACCGGGATTTATTTCGGGTTCGAAAAGCGATAATTGTCTTACCACTCCTTCGATATTCATACAATTACGTATTTTGAACAATCTATCGACCACTACATCCCAATATCCCAATAGTTTATCATTTTTTGGAATACAGAAATACAGGGTAGGAATAGGCGGTAAACTACTGGTATCTTCATCTCCTACTGGCAATACCGGAATATAATTTTCTACTTCTATAAGTGCATTGCTAAAGTCATCAAAATCATTTTCAAGCTCGTTAAAAGTCTCTACTGGTGGTTTTACTTGCGGCGGAATGTTTTTTGGTTTTGGCCCTAATAATTCGGCTGCTAGTACATATAATTGAGTAGCTTCATTAATCGATTCCATAGAATCTTGTCTAAAGAGGTAATCTCCCCAGGCGATTAAGTTATCCAGATACTTCATAAAAACTGTTTTCTGATACGCCACATTTCTATATTGCGCAATACGATGGGGCTCAAACGGGTTGTACCTCCAGTCTTTTACCTGTCCTATCAACTCATTTCTATAGTCGTCATCATCAGGATCATCACCGGCCAGTACTTTTAAAATGGTATCGATACGTTGTTTGGTATAGGTCTCATCACTGGTAAGGAAAAATGGTTTGGTAATCCAATACTTTTGTGGTGCAGGAGCATCAGTCCCGTCGGGTAATGTACCCTCTACTCCTATCGGATTAAAAATATAGTGGTACCATTCCATCGCTTCTTCAAACCGTTGATTTTTACTTAAGCTATTGGCAATATGCAAGGGTGTATGATAAAATAACTCCCAGTTATAAGGTGAGTAACTACCATCTGCCGAAAAATCTACCTCTTCTTTTGGATAGAAATCACCTTGGTTAAAATCGAATACCTTATTAGTTGGCGAATATATCTTTGCAAAACTAAAAGGGCTTTCCATTAATTGTGTTTCTCTACTAAGCATAGCCGGAATACCTTTGTTAGGATTGTACACTTTCTTGATAAAGTCACAAACAAAAGGGTGATAGAAGTTCTTGAAATGATATTTTCTTTCATTAAACAAACTTAAAGAAGCATTTCCTAAGTAGATTCTAAAAATCTGCATATAAAACCTAACCATCAAATCTCTTAACTCTTCATCGGTAATAGATGTAACAGGCTCTTCATTAAGATATTGATTTAAAAAATTTGCGGCAGCAACTTTTTGAGCTTGTGTATAAACACTTAAATCCATAGCATCTGCCATGGTTCGTAAAGTACCTTCTGCGGCACCTTCATACTCCCTAAAGCTTTCTTTGATATCTGGATAATAAAACTTTGTTTTGCCTTCTGCACCTAGTAATGCGGCAATAGTATCATCTCCTCTACCCAAATTTAACATCGGGAATGCAGCAAAAGTCTTATTCCTATCTGCATAGAAAAAAGGTAACCATGCACCCAAAGGTATCCTAATACCATCAGAAAGATCAGGAAGTATATTATCTAAGCCCAATAAAAATTTATCTAGATACGAAAAATGCCATGCAAAATGAGAATTGAATAAACCAGGTGTTTTTTGTAACACCTCATAATCATTACTACCATCGTTAGTAAACATATTTTGAATCAATGAAAAATCTCTGGGATTATCGGTTCTAGATGGATCTTCATTGTGGTCTTGTTCTTCAACAAGACTTTGGTCTGGATATACCGCATGTGCAAAAAATCCTGGAATACTGGATTTTACAGGAACACCTTCACACCCAAACAATTCGAAAGCCCCATATAAACCTCCTTCAAACCGAATCCCTACTCTACCATCAAAATCACTGCGATCTATAGGATAAAACGCTAATGATTTTCTATCAAACGGATCTGAAGATGGATAGGACTCATAATAATCCTTAGATATCTTTTTTGGCATCCAAATATTATTACGATACTCTGTTCCTGCGAGTCTTAACTGAGTTCTTTTCTTAGTTTTTTGAATATTCGCCGAACTATCATCTGCATCTGGAATTGGAGCTGTACTATTTGCATCCTCATCTGGCACCTCTCTAAACTCTGGCCAATACAGATATAATCGTTTATTAACCACCATAGGAATTAGATGATCTCCTTGTATATCTACCTCTATTTTTTCCCAGGGAGTCCAAAACCTATAATCATACTTACGGTAATAATAAATATGTGGATCGGCGTTTGCAGTACGTCCAAAAACATGGATAAAGGTTTGATCTGCATCATCTTCATGATAAAAACCTGCAATATCTAGTCGGGCCACATCATTTAACTTATCCAAGTAGTTTAAATACGCTTTCTCTGCAGTAAGTTGTGTAATCTCATTCTGTAATAATTCATTTTCAAGATCCTGAAAAAAAGATGATTTATCCTTTCGCAGCTCTGGTTCTATCCAGTTTTCTGGATATAAAAATACTTTTCTATTGGCTTCCCATACTCGGTATTTGCGCATCCATTTCCACCATTTCCATGCACTATCACCATCATCTCCATCAGTTTTTACAATTACCTTGGGCTCTAACCCCATAAAACTACGTTGCACAAATAGCTGTACAGAACCCGATGCCTGTACCAACCTGGAAGTAAGCATACAAGAATTCATTTCTGTATCCAGTAAATAATAGGCATATAAGTCATTGGTATTTTCCCATTTACCAGAAGGTGCATCTGCGGGTTTAGGTTGTGCTAATAAATAAGCAGACAGTGCATCTCGTTTTTGTTTACGAATCTCATCTTGTATCTCTGTACTTATCGTCAGCCAGGTTTCTGGGCCGTACTTAGATCGCAATACTTGTTTAAGCGTAGTAGATTCACTCTCGTTTTGTGTGGCATTGGTAAATGCCAGAGCGGTAAGGACACTTGCATTTAACTGATCCAAGATTCTCATCGATGTATAAATACGCTCCCAGTTCGTAATCAGTAAATAATCAGTAGGATAGTTTAGATCGGTATGATTGATCCATGCTTCTACTTCTGTTGCTTTCCATTCTGTTAACTCCTCAACTTCTAATGAGAATGCAGTGTTATCTACATACTCGCCATCATGAAGTTTACCCAATAGGGTTAGCACACTTAACTCGTCATGTTTGAAACGTGCATTGAATATAAATAGCTTTTCGGTATGTATCAACTCATCTAATAAAGCAATACTATCTGTAGCATCTACCGGAAGCTGACCAAAATCTATGGCTTGTGTTGGTGTATGGTATGTAGTGAGCCATGTTACATCTTCGAAACCTAAATTCCATTTATTGATCAACATCCCTACTCTCGATAACCAATGATAGGTATCAAAAGTGTCTTTTGATGTCGCATAATCTACTACTCCAGAACTACTACCAAAGGTATCTTTAAAGTGTGTAAAAATGGTCTCTGCTCCTATGATTTGATACTCCTTAATTAGCTTTTCTACCACACTTTCAGTAAGTGTTAATGCGGCACTTAACTGGCTAACAATTGTCGCTTCACTATCTTTTTCTACTAGATATCCCAATAATCTTTGTATTGCTAAAGCAAGATGAATTTCAAAGAAATTTGCTACAGAATAATCTAAATCTGTAGAAGCTATCCAAAGCTTTGATGCATCAAAAACACCACTTACAGGCTGTGTGTATATACTATTAATCGCATTTAAATAATCTGCATCTGTAGAGAGGACATCGAGCGCATCCTTTTCTACTTTGGTCATAATACCTAAGAACTCAATCCTTTTTTCCTGTACATTAAATGAAATTTTTGAAACCGTTTCTTCTGGTAATTGATTTTTAAAATCTATAGCATCTGGTAAATTGGATAAAGGTGCTTCAAATTTTTCTTCATAAAATTTAAGCGCTAGTCTGGGTTGTTGATACAACTCTTCTATGGCTTCCTGATACGATACAATACCCGTAACTGCAGCCAAAGAAGCATCATTAAGCAAGGTATTCCTTTCGGCATCAGTCATTACACCTGTAAAGCGAAGTATCCCAGAAGTTTCATTATATCCTATTTTAATAACATCTGCTATGACATTAGGAAAACTAAATGCCGCAGGCATACCAGTCACATTAGTTTCCGTCACTGTAATGTTTTCGAGAACATTTAGGATATAGTTAAGTCGTTCATCGCTTTTGCCTAATGTTTGTAATAGTTGTGTTGCTAATACTATCAACTCTGTTGTATCTGTTGGTGGTATTTCTATAACAAAAGGATATTGTGAAACATCGTATTGCGAACTAATCTCCTGTAAACTTGTTCTAAGCGTCATCAAAAACTTGGCAATCGATTCTTCTGTAACAGCCGATTTAGCATCTATAGCTGCAGACAACACATAATTGATCTCATCAAAACTGAAATCTGATGCTTTTAAAGTTGTAACCAAATCTACAAATTCGCAGGCAGTTTTAGGATCTGTAAATAGTGCTATATTCTGGTCGTATACTTTAAGTAAGAGTGCCCAATCGTCGGCTTTGATTTTTAATGTTTTGGATAACAGTGAATGCCTATACAAAAATGATAAATGATCGAGTATGATATCGCCATCTACTCCATTTGGTATATAAAGAGTGCCATCTGAAGCCTTGGTAAGGTTCAAAAACACATCCAGGTCGGTTTCTTTTACACGAAGTGCTGCTTGAATAAGTTCTTTGTGAGTTGCAATTTTTTCAGTATTGGTAGCCACATCTACTTGATCAACCTCAAAAGAAGGGTTTAGAGGATGAATCAGCTTTTTATTAAGAAACAGGTCATGGTATAATGAATTTTTTCTGGGCTTATGCAATTCGGTAAACTTAGTAGTCGTATTGATATTTCCTAACAGACTACATGTTTGTTCTATACTTATCTTTTTTCCTAGTTTTTTCTTTAATTCTGAAAAGTACATCAGATTGATCAAAAAGGGTTCATTGATACTTCCTGCTCCTATGCTTGGGTGGTTGATCACCAAATCTACTTCCCACATTTCCCAATTTAACTTTTTCCAAAGTCGTATAAAACGATGCATACGATCCAGGATAGAAGTGCTTAAAGGGGTAATTACCTTTTGATCGGTATCACAATTGGGTTGCAGATGTTCTATATGGATAGTTTTATCTGGATTTATGAATTCTAAATCCAAAAGAGTTAATAGCTCGTTGTATTTTAGTTGGGTAACATTTAAAAACGTTTTTACATTTTTAATCTTGTTTAGTAAAGCGGTATTATTATTTGCTCCCCAAAATTCGAACTGCTGCGTAGGCGCTGCCTGCAACATGATATTTTTTTCATCTGCTGATGCCGATGGGTCCGACGAAATCCCAAAATATACTACCGCAATATCCCCATCAGAAGCATTGTTGGGAGCTGCAGTTCCTTTAAAAAGTTGCATTAACTCCCATCGCTTTACTTTTACTTTGGCAAATGACGCTTTTACCTCTTCACCGTACAAATCAAAAGGAAGGCCAAAAGGATGCTTGGCTTCTCGTAGTACTTTATAGGCTTCTGGATTTACATATTGCGGATTGGCTTTAAGCTCATCTGCAGAAGCTTTGGTATTGCGTAATATTTCTGCAAAATAATTAGCTGTGGTTTTCTTTTTAAGTAGGTAGGTAATACTTTCTGTATGAACTATCCATTTATCTACCCCATCAAGTTGAGATAGATGAATTGGTGTTACTAATTCTATGTCTTCATTCTGAAATGCTGTAATTATATCATTTTTTGCCTGATCCAGATCTGTAGCATCAATGCTGGTCAATCCATTTAGTTCAAGGTCATTGTTTCCGTTTGCTACTACATTTTCAAGTACTTCGCAAACTACATCTATATAGGGTAAGGTTACATTTGCATTTTCGCAATTGAGCTCTAAGTATCCCAAATCTGGCCTGCGATCAAACAAGATATCTTTTACCGGGATCCCATTGGATCGCCTTTCCTTTAAGAACATTAAAATATCTGCAAAATACGCTGCTGGACTATATACCGAGCGACAGTGTTCACACTCGCAAGTATCTCCTCCTTTAAACAGATTATTCCAGTTCGGGAAATCAGAAATCCCCTCACTACCTGCTGATAGTGCAGCTACCGCCCCTGCATTTTCGGTTGACTTCAGTTCGGCAAGCAAGGTAACGGTTGCTGCATGAGTTGCTTCTGCGCGTGACCAGGTGGCTCTGGCGCTTTCTCTATCAAATCCGGGTTGATTCTCATACCGCCGTACAAATTCGGTTTTTCCCATCTTATAGATACTGTACCCAGAATGTACTTTATCTTTCATCAAAGTAGCAGAAGCTTCAAAACTTGGGGAAAGCTTAAATACTCTTTGTATTGCTTTAAACTCTGTGGTTAATGCTTCATCTTTTTTTAATACCGGTTCTTTTTTAACCAACTCGTCTATAGGGGTTGTCAAAAATTCGAAATCCGGATTTTTTGTTAGAACTTTTTTAATTTTTGAAGCATACGCTATGCCCATATTTGTATCCCCCATATCTGTGTTTAGAGATCGTTCTAAACTTCCTAAAAATGAAACTGTAGGATACGATTTTTGTAATTGCTTATGTACCATTTTTCCGTAAGCTGCTGTAAATACCTCGGTTTCATTTTCTGGTAGGGTAAGGTCATATGGTATTTGTACAGTTTCTTTTTTTGCGGTCTTAACGATGAGCGTTTCCCAGTCTTTTTCGCTGTGTTTTGCTAACCCTCTTATATCTTCTGAGGTCTTTATCGTATAGGTATCTTTAATCGCTTTTACCAATGTAAAATCTCCATTTACATAATTACCTAGCTCAAACGATGCCTGAAGATCTTTGATTTCTGCAACTTTAAAAGATTTATTTTTTTTAAGCTGATCAACCAATTTTGGAGAAAACGTTTTGTGCTCATTAAAAAGCTTTACAAAAGTGGTTTGCTTCTTCTGGTCTTTGATACCCGAAGCGTTCAATACTCTTTTAGTAAATGATTTTTCTGCCCTTGGAGTAGACAATTGTGCTTTGGCAACATATTCGTTAAATTTTGTCAACCATTGATCAATAGTCTTTTTCGTTGTTTTAGCTATTTTTCTGGTTTCAAAAGCACGATCTAAAGACTTTCTTATACCTGTTTCTGTTAGTTGCGGAAGTCTTTCTACCAAATATTGACGATGCGATTCGAGATTGGTATAGGGTTGTTTTTCATAAAACGGCATTCCTAATACAACAAACCAAAAAGAGGCTGCTATAGTACTTTCATTTTGAAAATGATGTGCCTGTACAAACTGAAGTAAGATCTGTTCTTCATGTCCTGTTTCCCCACTTAAAAAATGAATATCCTTTTGTTTCTTATCCTGTTCGAGTTTTAAGATAGATTCTCCTGCTAACAAAGACTCTATTTGGAAGGTGATCAATTCGAAAGTTGACATCGAAACCTGGTCTTTAGTTTCAATATCAAAATCTATTCTCGCATTCGTTCCCGAATTATAATATACCTCTGATACGCCTATAAAATTATTTTTAGGATCGTATACCTTTATAAAAATGTCGGTAGTTTCTTTTTCGGGTCTTATCTTATCACTAGAGGTATACTGAAGTTTATACGATCCTTTGGTATTGGTCAATCCTTCTGTAAGCAGTTTTTCTGATCGTAATTTTTTCTCGAAAACCTGTATCATAAATTGCTTGGCAGGACTTCCGTTGGGTAACTTAACTTTTCCGCTTACTGTATACTTTTTCTCTAACAGCTTATCAGGAGTGTAGTCTAATTGCAGATCGATGGTAGCATGTTTTGTTGTATCATTATGCTTTTTAGATTTCCCAAGTAGCTTTCCATCGGGTAAAAAAACACGAATCACAATATCTGCTCCTCCTTTTTCTTTACTGGTCTTTCTAAAATCCTGTTCAGCATACTTGATCTCATAACGTCCTTTTGCATCTGTAAAAACAGGACTTCCTAATAGATTTTCGGGAGTGCTTATATCAACATCGGTAGCTCTCACCATCAATCCTTGAAGTGGTTTATTGGTTTTATTAGTAATGGTCCCTTTGACTAAATATGTTTTTTGTGTTTCCATGATTCTTTTTTTAATAGTTGCTAGGGTATGTAACAGTTTAGTTTTTCAACTTCTTTCTTATTTCAACTTCTTTTGCTTTTATAATTTTTATAGTTCTTCCTTGCTTTGATATATTTATAGTTTTACCAGAAAAAGCCTTGAATACCTCCGGTAATCGTCAATGCCGGGGTTCCTGCAGCTGGTGATGGGGTGATACCCAATTGTAATCCAGCTCTAATAGATGGTGTTCTAGGAATCCCAAATAATCTACCCATTTGCCCACCTGCAGTTCCAAGTGCACTAAAATCAGAAACTGTACCTGGTGGTGAACCATCGGGAACGGTGTTATGTCTATCAATAAATTGACTAACTCCGCCCGGGCTAAGCTCTAAATCGGGTATGCTACCTGTTACACTTCTTGCAGCAGATTCTGCTCTTGGTATAGATTCACTTAATTCTGTTGGCGTAGCTGCTAGTGGAGCTCCCAAGGTTAACCCTAAACTAAATGTTCCTGTAAGTGCATTGTATCCAAAAGCCTGGGAAAATCGCATTGTTTGCCCACCTCCAAGCGTTGTTCTAAATCCAAAACTTGAGGAAAGTGATGCATTTCCTTCTGTATTCACCGTAAATGAAGACCTAAAATCTGTAGGAGAATCACCTGTACCTCCTGCTATAGTCATAGAACCAACTTGTGATGATGGATTATAACCTATTGATGCTGAACCAATATTTGGGTCACCAAGTCTAAATGATATGTCTGAACCATATGCATACCTGAGTCTTAAATGCAAATCTCCTGTATTGATGGTGGACAACTCTGCGCCAGAAAGTTCAATTCGTAACCTCAACAATTCCCAAAATCGCACATCCAATCGTTGATCTGATAATGAAAAATCAGCCTGAACTGGTGAAGGTGATGGTGGATCTTCTGCCGGAGTCTCAGAAATCTCTGGTGAGGAGGACTCTGGAGTAGTTGAAGTAGCACCATCTGGTGTAATTGACGGTATGGTTATTCCTGGCAAGAATAAAGGTATTTGTGGAGGTGGCCCCAATCGTAATGTACCTGGGCTAAGCACAGGACTCAACCTTTGAATCATTCTATCTTCTGAAGACTGCTGATTTAATAACGATGGTGGCTGAAGTCGTAAAGGAGGATCATCGGCCTGTCTACCACTTTTATCTATTTTCATGATTGGGTTATTGTTACAATACCTATATACATTTACCCCATCTCCAATACCAATGGGATCTGCACTTAACCATCTTCCTAGCCAGGATATATAATACCTGGCACCATGATATGCCAACCCTGTTTCCTCGTCTCGCTCCATCCCCGTATAACGATATCGTTTTGCAGCGGCCAAAATGGTACTATTATTTGCCTGATATGCTGTAGTACCAAAAGGATGGTACTCTTCATAAGAAATCACTCTTGCACCTGGTGATCCTTCTAACTCTAAGGCAGCAGAACCTAAGTGGTTGTGCAATTGATATCTTACCAGTTGTTTTTCTGTGCCATCATCTACATCATTTCGGATTTCTACCATTACCAATCGATGCTCGTTTTCTAGTAAGCTTAAACTCGTTCTTTCTAACCCCGCATTTGCGCCTGTGTACTTTTTATACAACTCATAACCCGATATGTAAATACGTTCTTCTCTTTTGGTAGGTACTCCGCCTTGCGTGGCCTGATTCTCGGTTATTTTTCGAATTCGCTGACCATTACCATCGTACTGGTAATAAGTCATGACAGGAATATTATCCCCAGTACAGTGTTGCCTACTGGTATGAACAATTTCTTCTTTAAAATTCCAATCTATGCGCTCGAGATGTGGCATCTCTTCTAGATATCCATGGGTAGTATGATGTTGGTACTTTGTATAATTGGCTGGATTACCGTTATCTCCTATTTGTGTCCTTCTTAGTCGATTATTTTGTAATTCATATTCATAGGTTCTTGTCCAGTTACCTCGTTGTGCAAGGTGTTTCATTTCTAGTATATTTCCGACGGTATCATAACTATATTGTTGTGTATAATTGCGCACTGCCATTGGATCACCCGGGTTTAAATAATGGGCAAAGGCTTGATCATTCCAATTGTCACAACTACCAAAGTTCGATGTTGCATCATTTTCTCTGCCCGTAGCTGCTACCAGACGATACAACGCATCATAGGTATACGTAGCAAGTCCTGTAATTTTTTGATTGTTAAAAAATATAACTGGAGCATCTTTGTCTTCGATATGAGAGATATTGCCCATAGGATCATAGGTATAATACCAATCTTGTAATCGATCTCCATTTTGTCGTTTACTTTCTAATCGTTTCAGTCTAAAAGTTTCTTTATCATAATAGAATTTGGTGTTTACATAATTACCATAAACAATGTTGTTGCGCTGCCCTTTTTCATTATAATCAATACTTCTGATATAGATAGATGCAGTTACATGTTCTGGATGCAGTACGCGTTCACTATTCAATAATCCGGTTTCGTTATATGAAGGTGTAATAATGCTTCCGTCTGGAGCCGTTTGTCTACTAATTCTTCCTAATGCATCTGTTTCTGTGGCAAATGTAAATCCCGCACCCGGCTCTAAATCATTAAGCAAATTTGCGTCTATCCAATTCGCTACTTCTTTGTAGTTTTCATAAAGCTTTCTAGTGGTTGCCAAGGGTTGTCCTTTAAAATCATAATCGGGTGTATCTACCAATCCCGCAGTATCATATTGCTGAATGATTTTTCCCAAAACATTTTGGGTTTGCAAAGCAGCTTCATTAAATCTGTTAAGTTGAGTTCTTACGCCTGATAAGAGACTTTCGCCATAGATTATTCTATTAAAAATATGATCCAATGGTGCTGCTCCGTCTCCTCCTATTACTTTATTATGAATAGGCCTTTGCGCATTATCATAGAAATACTGAAACTCATGATTTCTCTCATCCCAGGTGCGAAGTGGGCTACCTAAAACATTGGTCAATAACCAACGTTGCCCGGTATCCATACTATGGGTGTATACCACATTACCCAACATATCATATTTATAATGCATCACGATATTATCACGAGCATCTGTAATCTCTCTTAGGTTTCCTTCGATATCCAGTTGTACCTTTGTTTGGTAAAATTCATCTGTATTCGTTGTAGTATTTTTATTATGATCAACAGACATAATCGCTCTACCCAGCGTATCAAAATGTAAAACAGTAGGAGTATCTGCATGTGCAGCAGCCTTGTCTGCTGCCTCTTTTTCTTTGATTGGATCTTTTCCTTCTGCTAGTAACTGTGCATTGATTAGGTTATTTGTCCTATTCTGATACCATGAAGACTCGAGAATTGTATCATTAGTATCATAACTCACTTTTTTCCAGGAATCAAACTCAACTTTTGAAAATGTATCGTCGGGCATTTCTGTTTTTATCAACCTACCTAAAGCATCATAGTAATGGATCGGGGTTACCCCTGTTTCTACTAGTTCTTTAACATCTTCATATTGATAATTGACAGAAAAATAAGGTTCGTATTGTTTTACTACGTTTCCTTTGTTGTTTTTTATAGTTCTACCATTGCCTATCCAGCGAAGCTGCGGTGGAGTAAGTGTTGAGGTATCTGTTTCAATTATTTGTATAGTGTTATCTGGATTCACTACTACCTCTCTGGCCAACCCCGGAGCTGCCTGTACTTTACGCATAATTACTTCACCTCCTCCACTCATATATTCAAATTTTATTTGAATTGATGAATTCATGTTTTGCAGAAAGTGCTGCTCTCTAAGAACAGTAGCAACTGTTATAGGTTTACCAGAATTTGTGTATGCTTCAAAATCATATACAAATCTTGCTGTAGCACGGTTTAATAAACTTGTTGCGATATTTGTGAGTTGTCCAGAATCAGGAGCCTGAAAAAAATCATTGATCAATGTTGATTCTGCAATGTCGGTAGCTTCAGATAGCCCTGTCAATTCATCTGCTTCATTGCCTTTTCCCATAACAGCCAATGCTTTTACAAACCCAAGTTCATCACTAATAGTCTCTGATATATTACCATTAATATCTATCATTCTATTGGGTGAAAGCGTTCGCAAATTGAAGCTTGTAGTCTTAGCAATATTTCCTAATACATCTTCGGTTTCTTCTATCAATAAGAAATAATTATTATAGTATCTTACTTTGGTAATTGCATCATAAGGATCTCTATAGGAAATAGGCATATAAAAACGATTTTGTGCATCATTTTGGGTTTCTGCAGGCGTTTTGTATTGTAGTACTCCAGAACGAACCCACCAATTATCATCTCCTTCGCTATGTATAAATTTGCCTTCGACCAAAAGCGCATTATTTGCTTTTGCCTGAAAAATATCTGCCACCAATTCTGGAGTATATGCCAATTGATAATTTTGAAAAGGAAATGCCAATGACTCTATTTGATGCAACGGTAAGGCTGTGGTTAAATCGTTTTGGTAATACGTAGATCGTATATGTTCGATCAGTCTTTTTTGAGCTTTATTGCCTACCAAAGGCTTCTCTATTTCGTGGTATAAAGCTGTATCTGATTGTTCATCAGAAAGTATGTTCTCAAAGTCATTGGGCAGATAAAACATACCTGTTTTAGAGACTCCTTTAAGTTCAAAAGTTTTTACTTCTGATGGTAACCGTAAACGATAGGTGTTTTCTGCTATAACATCATTGGTAAATTGGTTATTGGTATAAATAATGGTCGTTTTGCTTTGCGCTTGTTGTATCTCTATAGGAAGTGCCCCATCTGGTAATATTCTAGGGTATACAACTGACGCCGATTCTAATACATTGGCATATTCATCTAAAACAACATTTATGCTATGTGCTATCCTAGGGTCTTCTGTATTTCTTTCATAAGTATAGGTAATTGCTTCACTTTCTTTTACTATAAATATAGCATGCTTATTTTTTCCCTTAGGTTGCAATAGTTCGATCATACAATTATGAGTTGCTACCGAAAAAGGAGTTAGTTCTTTTTTATAAGCTGCTTCTGTATTTCCATATTTGATCGCATCTTTTGCAAATGTTTCTGATCTAAGCATCATTCCCTTACATGCTCTATGTGCTTCTTGTAACTCTTGTGCAGATAATGTATTTAATATACCAGAGGTCATTCCGGGAGCAGCTACTAATTTGGCTTCTGGCAGTGTCACCTCGTGATGAGCAACTGTAAAACCTTGTCGTCTCATCTCCTCATACCAATAATCTTTTTCAAACTGATTCAGGATGTTACCCTTTTGTAAGAAAGCCCCTGTATGATTCCAGATTTTGGTTATTACTGGTTCCTGATGTAAGGATTCGTCTACTATATTTGAGGCGTCTCCTTTTTGCCAATGTTCGAAAGTTTCTGCATCGATTTTCTCTACCATCCCAAAACCCCGAAACTCTCTTTCTGGGTGGTCATAATACCCATGATGATATTTATATTGTGTAACAAACTTATGTCCCGATATTTTATCTTGATTTGTGATTTGAGAAACACAATGAACTGGAAAATGTAATTTGGTTACCCAAGGTTTTCCTGCGAGCTTATCTTGGATATAAAAATGGGTAGAAGCGGTATATTCTATAGCTACTTCTTTACCCATATTATTTTTATAAGAAACCATTACATGCGGTTTCTTACTATTCATAAGATCAATATATTTTAGTGATGCATTGGCGTCTTTTGTCAGCGTACTTGACCAAACAATACATGCCACACCATTACCCAAAAGATCTGTTATTGTAACATTAGATTGTGTATGAATTTCTGGAAAAACAGCTATTTCAAAAGGAGTATTACTAAAACTGTTTCCGCTTAAGTTTTTCCAGCAACTAAATTTGCTTTTTCCTAAATAAATAATGTCTGATGTTCCTGATCCATCAATATCAGCTAATTTCAGATAAGAAGCATTAAACAAATCTGGATGGTCAAACAAGGGAGCGTTGTCGATCGCAACTTTTGTCCCAAATTTTCCATACCCAAAATTTGGCCAATAGCATACTTCTCCATTTCTGATTCTTAAAATATCGGTCATTCCATCTCCCGACATATCTGCCAAATAGATACTTTGCTCTCTATCATTAAATAGTATATGTGGCCCCTTTTCTTCATCCATCGATTTGGTAGTGGTGCTGGCAGCAGTGAATCCATCTCTACCTTGCGACTCATACCATGTGAACACCTGATCTTCAGAAATTATTACTTCTGGCTTACCATCACCGTTCAAATCCAGCATTCGGGTATTGGCATCATTAAAATCAATATTGGGTAATTTTTTGAAGGTTCTAAGCCCGTGCCATTTATTGTTGTCATCTAACTCAAAATATCCTTTTGGTTCTGTACCTAAACTAGTAAGTTGCTTCCCTCCGTCTGCGTCCAAATCCAGCAACTGTAACCTTCCTCCCAAACCTGTAAAGGATGGTTTGGGAGAAACTAACTTGGCTTGTTCAAATTTTCCCTCACTTAGATTTTGTTTATAATACCACCCATTAGCTTGTTCTGTAAGGATGCCAGATAGACCCTCATTATACAAATCTGTAAACTGGTATTGTTGTTCATCCAACCCAACCGGGGCATGAATTAGATCATTTGTTGCTATAGTTTTAATCTCATTACTCCAATCATGATTTTGGTATTCAAATTCTATAGGAGGAAGTTTTTTATAAGAGTATGATCCATCTGGTTTTTTGATGTAGCCAAATGATGTAACTGCTTTTAAAAATGTAAAATCCTGCTCTGTAGTAGTATCATACTCAAAATTGATTGATTTAACCAATGTTTTTGTATCTGATGTATCTGGTAATACTGCCAATTCTTCAAATACATGAAATAGTAATACTCTTTTACATAATCGTGTTGTTCTAAGTTCAAAACCAGGTTTATAATTAGAAAATGCATCGGCTCTAAAATCCCAATCATGAATGGTTTCTGGCGAATCTGTTGGCAATATGGTTCCGTAATCAAATACAGTTTGAAACATATAATCTGTTTCTGCAGGAAAAACATTTCCGAACCCTTGATAGAATGTTTTATTACCATATAGAATTTTATCTATATACAGGTTGGTATACGTAATAATACCGTTTTCATGTCTATTACGATTATGTAATAAAGATTTATCAAACCCCTTTTCATCTTCTTTCTTATAAATGTATTGAGAGCAATTTCCTTTGTCGTCAAACACAAACTCTGGTAACCATTTATATATTTTTTTTGGATCTTTTGGATTCGAGATAATTGCATTGTTTGTCCAACCAAAAAGTGTAGTTGTATTATCTCTAGTAATTACTCTCCATTTTATTTGTCTGGTTGTTTTTTCTGTCCAACGTTCTATTCGAGCAAAAAGCCCCTCTATACGGGGTTTGTATTTTCTTATGGTAAATAGTCCATCAGTGCTATCTCTTTCATCCAGAACATATTCTTCATCCATATCCAAAACAAAACTTCCGTCTTCATTCTTTTTAAATTCAGGAACTAAATCTTCTGCTTCAGAAAATAAAAATGTATCAGAATCAATTGCATCGATATACTGTGGCAATGCTTTATCTGTTTTTCTCTGCATAGCACTAAGATTTAATCCCCATCCTAAACCAAAAATGCTATTACCAGCCCCAGAACTATAAGTAATTTCTAAGGACGGTGATGCACCTCTTGCTGGTGAAAAAGGTAGTGGTATCGAGAATGAAGAAGTTCCATTAACTGCATTTACAGAGAATTTTTCATCGATGCCTTTAATAGCTCCTCCACCCTTGGGTAAAGATATTGATGGTATATCTATTGCATTGGATTCAGTTTTACCGCTATCAGTTTTCAGAAAATCATTATTTGCACTATTTTTTGATGAATCATTCATTTTTTAAATGTGTTTAATAAACATTTCTTCCAGAGTTCTTTATAGGGAAAAGTGCTTGAATCGAGTTCATCGATAAATAAGCGTACTTATAACTCTAATCTTTTAATATATTGAGGATAGAAAGGGGGACTTTGCACAAATGATTTTAAAACTCAGATGTTTTAATACGCCATCACTGATTTGTTTGTTCAATTGAATAGCATCTTACAAATCAAAGTCGGCAATTACTATTAAAATTGAATTCTAAAAACATTTATTATACTGAGTACCAAGTTAGTTTGTTTATAAATAGAAGTGCTAAGGTCTTCCCCCCATTTTAGATAAGGTGTTTACCCCTATTTTTGAAATCTATCAATTTATACCAGCATAATTCATAGATAACTGCCCAAGTAAATTGATTTTATTTTTTGTTAAACCCGGATTAAAATGAAAAAATTCATTCCTATGAATACGTGTTTTGGTGAGAAAAATTCTCTTTAAAGGTATTAGTTAATAAAACAAAAAACCACAAAACGGATGAGTCCCGTTTTGTGGTTTTTACTTTATGATGTGTGGTAGTAAAAATTAAAACTCTTTGCCTACCAAAAAAATAGTCGTATGTCTATTTATACTTCTGAAGTTCGTCATGGATATTTATTGGTTCAAAATTATGGCTTTGTCCATTTTTCTTACCATTAGAAGCTTCATATAAGTCTTTGAAAAAGCGCATAGCACCTACAGAGTAATTTATTTTATCAATCCACTTATTAAAATCTCTTTCTTTACTTTCTGAAGTGGTATATTCAAACACTTTTGCTTTTAGTTTCTCTAAACCCTGATCTGTAAAAACAGGTCGTGACGGAAATATCTCAAACTCTCCTTCTGTAATCTGCAGTTTTGATTCTATCCATTTTACATCTGCCTGATATTCGTCTACAATTTTATTTTCTAAAGAGAGGTATATTTCTCTATCAAAAACAATTCTCAAGGTACTTCGATTACTAATCATATCAGAAACTTTAAACGTAAGCGTATTTATTCCCATATGATATTGTCCATCTTTGTTACTCTCTTCCAAAACAACTGTAAATGGAATCCCATTAAGGCTTTTAACCATAAATTCCTGATCATTTACAGGCTCTAGAGCTATCTGTTCATTTTGTGCTTTTAGTTGCGTGCAAAAGCATAAAATTACCAAAGTAAGTAATAGCTTTTTTACATTTAAAATATTTATTCTGTACATAATAATTAAGTTATTTTAAGGCATTCAAAGTTATGATTTCATATACTGTTTTCAAAGTTCTACACGAATTGATTTTTTAGAGTTTAAAAGAAATCCACCTATTTAAACTCTAACACGCTCAAAATTCTATATTAGAAAATAAAGTTAACAGTATTTTATATATAAATATATTCATCAAGGTCATTTTTATAACCTTTTGTTTATAGTATATATCATAGCATATTCTATGCCGAAAATTAAATTATTGCTATAATCTTACTAAACTATTCGTTCTTAATCAATAGTGTCCAAAACGTTTTATTCTCTATAGATATCTAATAATTTTACTATTCTAAGATCATTTTTTTTGAGTTGATTCAAAAAAGAACCCATCCAATAATTCCCAAAACGTATATCCCGATAACAATTGTATTATTCATTTAGCAGCTTAGATAATTTTAACAAATACTCATTGTTAAAATTACTAATTTTTAAATTTTATTTCTACTAAAAATAGTACACTTTTTGTATTCTGTAACTCTATAATTTTTGAGTTCTTTATCTGTCTTACAGGTATCTAAATAACAGAATACTGTATATAAGAATATAATCGTATTATTTGTCTACTAATCAATATATTAGTTTATTCCTTTCATGGTCAACAAAGTAGTTGCCCAAACTATCAGAGAAGATAAGAATATACCCAAGCTATTCGCAATAAATGCTTTTCTTTTCTTTACTTTAAACAAATATGTGGCAATACTACCAGCGTAGACTCCTGTTCCTGGTAGCGGAATCATAACAAAAAAGAGTAATCCCCAGAAACCATATTTTTCAATTTTATCTCCAGATCCCATTTTTGCTTTTCTAGCAACGTAAATCGCAGCTTTTTTATAGAATTTCCAACGTAATAAATACGTATTCATTTTTTCCAGAAAAAACATCATTAACGGAAATACTAATACATTGGCCAAAAAACAGGTTACAAATACCAAATAAATATTTACCCCATTTAATAACCCATATGGAATACCAACTTTAGCTTCTCCAAACGGAGAAATACTCCATAAAATCGAAATGATAATATCCCTAATCACAATTTTTTTTCCTTTTCAAAGAGTTTGCAAAGATAGGGTTATATATCGTTCCTTATAAAATTAAAAATCATAAAATTTAAAAATTAATTTATGAATTATAAAAAACGTATCATAGCATTCCTAAGCAAATTGTAACTTTAAAAGGTATAAATGAAAAAACAATTCTAATATAAGTAATAGAGATATATAAGACCAGTTATGTCTCCCCCTTGCTAATCCCCATCACTATCATTAAATGTTATAGTGGTTCCCAAAATACTGGCCATATCCACTTTTAATAATACCAATAAATCTCTAAACGAATTTTTAAGTGCCATTACCTCTTCTTCTTTGGTAACGATATCATCTCTTAATTTTCCTGAAATAGCATCTAACTTATCCTGACAAACCGAAAATTGCATTACAATTTTATCAGCAACATTTTTATGATCTCTAAATATTAATAAATCATCAAATCCAACTTGGGTACCAGCCTGCCCAAAATCTCCCGTAAAACAATTTTGTAAAGTTTTTAAGTGTTGTTGTATTATTTCTTTAGAGAATGCCCCATAATATGCTTCTAATTGTTTTGGATCTACGGTACCACCGTTTGTATCGCCTAACGGTGCTCCTAATTTTGATTTCATTATTTCTTCAATTAAAGCGACCATTGCATTAACCAGTTGGTTTTGGCTCCCTGAAATTCCGTTTTCTAATGCATTTATAAAATTTTCTTCATTGGTTTCCCATAGATTTTTTAAGGTTAGCGATTTTGTGTATAAATTCTCGCTTAAAGCCAATAAATACTTCTTTCTACCAGCAGCATTTTCATCGGTAGTGAACTTTGTAAGAACCTCAGTATTGCTATCTAATGAAAAAATTAGATATTCTATTGCCGATATTCCTTTTGAAGATGATCCAATAGATGCAATAAACTCTTCGATAAGGTCTTCAGTTCCTCGTATATTCTGTTCTATACGTATTATATCTGTTGGCCAACGATTAATCTCGAAACTAATAAAACTATTGGCTATAGCTCCTAAATCATATAATTCTAGTTGTTTCCAAATTTCTTGAAATTCTCTCCACTCTTTTTGAACAAGTTCTAAATTACCCTCTGTTGTTTCTGTAGAAAATAGGTTAACCGATGCTGAAAGTAATTGAGCCTGATTTGTAAGTTGGTTATTTAGCGGTAAGATTCCATTAACATATACGTTTGTTAGGTGTTCTTTTGAATCAAATTCGGCTTCAATTGTTGTAGTATCTGAATCCTTATCACAACTCATTGATAACGATATCATAAAAACCCCTGATAATATCAAAATTGTGTATAATTTATGTCTTTTATAATTCATTTATAATGTTTTAATAAAGTCAATTAACTTTGTTCTATCAGAAGCATCCAAATTCATAAAATCATTTTTTGATGCTAATGCTTCTCCTCCATGCCATAAAATTGCTTCTTCTATATTACGAGCACGACCATCATGCAATAAGTTAGTATGATCGTTTACAGTTTCTATAAGCCCTATACCCCATAAAGGGGGTGTACGCCATTCGTTACCGGTAGCCATAAAGTCTGGAGTATTATCTGCCAGTTCATCTCCCATATCATGTAGTAACAAATCAGTAAATGGGCGAATTGTTTGATTAGCCAGTGCTTCTATAGGATATACTCCTGTATTCATAACTGGTATATGACAAGCTGTACAATTAACCCTTTCGAATAATTGCTTTCCTTCTAAAATATTTTGTTGGTCATGATCTCTTCTTGCCGGAACAGCCAGAGTACCTGAATATAATGCTACCTTATCTAGATTTTCATCTGTAATTTCAGGAGTACCTCCATTAGCAATAGTGCTGCAATCTACTCCCGAAGGGCAATTTTCTTCTGGAAATAACGATGATGTAATTCCCAAATCTCCAGAAAAGGCTCCTGCTACCTGTTGTTTTAGATTAGGTTGATTACTTTTCCAACCAAATCGTCCTAGTTTTATCGATTTTGATGAAATATCATAGACGTAATTGGGTCTACCAGAAATACCATCATTATTTGTATCATTTTCGTCTGCAAAACTTAAAAGTGTACTTTCTGGAATTGCATCTAACAATCCCAAACCTATCATTTGGTTTGCTACTCTTGGTGAGATTTGCACATTGGCCGCCAAAGCTCCATAATTTAAATTCACAAAATTATAGTTGGGTTTCTGTAATATAACACTGGTTCCATCTGGATACGTAACCGTTTTGGGCTCATAAGTAATTCTAATATCTCCTTCTACCAAGATACCAGATATCACATCGTCCTGAAATTGCCCTCCATAATTAGGTTCGGGTAAATTCTTACCAAATGCATCTTTACCTGGAATGCTTAATCGGAACAACAAACCAGAAGATTTTTCTCCATCAAATCGTGGTGGTCTACCTCTTCCATCTTTAAAATGGCATCCAGAACATGAGCGGGCATTAAATAATGGTCCTAATCCATCTCTGGCAGTTGTTGATGCGGGTGCGGTTACCCAACTTTGATTAAATAAGGAATTTCCTGTTCCAAAAATAAGTTCCTCCTCTGCTGAAAGGTTTCGTGCAAAAAAACCAAAGGCATTTGGAGAACGATTAAACACCGTGGTATCACCTCCCGAAAACTCTTCTCCTTCTTCAGGAACTAAAACATAAGCTCCTGAATCATCATTCCCACAACTAATAAAAACGATAAAAAAAAGAGCTTTTACAATTTTCACATTTAATCTATTCATTTTAAACAAGTAAACTAGACAAAGTAAATTCTTTGCCTAGTTGTATTAATCTATGTATGATATATTTTGACTATCTATTTATAACTTTTGTATCGTTATACTTACTTTTAACCATATTTAATTGATATTCACAATAAGTTATCTTCTGCAACATTTCTACCATCATTATTGCTATTCGTTACATTAACAATTATTAAAATAAAATAATCTCCCGTGGCCAATTTATTATTATTATTATTAAAGCCATAAGAACAGTTAGAATTTCTGAGAAACTCTGGTGTAATGATACACCCTATTGCTGTTTATTACAGTTTTTTATCGCCGCCCCCTAACAAATTTATAGGTTTCTGTACCGTTCTTTACAATATAAGGACCATACCCTGGGATAGGCATATTATTTAGAAAAATATTTTCTTCTTCTTTGCTGTTCACAGTTTTTTTAATCAGGAAAATCCCGCTTAGATTGAACACCTGTACCTCATAGGGCCCATTTATATGTGAATTACTACTAGGAGAATCCTCTTCATAATATATACCTATTCTAAGAATATTATCTGCTTCACCACTTGTCCCTTCATTATTTGTATTCGTGGCATCAACAACTATTAAAATAAAGTAGTTCCCGGTGCCTAACCCATTATTATTGTTAAAACTCCACCCATTAATATCTGTTTTAAAACCAAAAGAACTGTTTGGATTACGACTAGGAATAGAAACTTCTTTAACAAGTTTATCCTTATTATCGCCTTGTAATGTAAGCTCATTGTCCTTTGAAAAATAAATCTTTACCTTAGAAGAATTAGAAGTAGTTTTTCCTACATTTCTAATTTCTAATTTATTAAAACTAATATTACCAGTACCTCCTCGAACTATATGCTTTTCGTTATTACTAAAAAACTCATCTAAAACTGGAGTACAGTTAGTACATTGGGAATATGCTGCAGAAAAATCTAAATCTACTACAAGGTTTGTATTCTTAGATTCTGGACAACCATTATTTGAAACAGGTCCCGATTCATAAATACAGTGATCTTGATGATTTGATATACCATCTTCATCATAGTCATTTTCACATTGATAAAGAGTTTTAGAACATACAAGAACTCTAGTATTATTAGATTTCTTTATCAGATAATGCTCAATTTTCATTCTCTTTATAGTAGGACTACTATAATTAGCTGTCCAACTATACTGCCAACTCCCATCAGAAGCAACTCGCTTTATTTTAAATGTTTTTTGCTTCAATGCAATCCCTGAATCATCAACGTCAATTACTCTAACAAACATGCTACTATAACTACTAGCATTATTTACTTTTATTTTAGACTTTATTTTTGATGTACAAGGCTGTCCATTGGTATAAGAAATTCTTTCATAATTAATATTTACATTAGAATCAATGCATTGAGCATTAGCATTCATTAAAAATATTAAAAAAACGAAATTGATAAAAAAGGTTTTCATAAATAAGTAGGTTTTAAGAGTAATATTTTATTAGTCATTCAGAGTAATTCCTAAACTAGTAGCTCCGTTAGTTAACTCATCACCTAGTTTCTGAAGTGCTAATACAGCTTCTCTCACTTTTTTACCCTCTGTAGAATTTGGTCCTCCAGATATAGCGAAATCAAATGGTATAGCTATAGCATCAATTAATGATTCTGTGGCTTTTAATTGTGCTGTAATTTTTGCACCAACTGCTGGATCTTTTTGTGCAATTAAATCCTCTAAAGAACTCCCAGAAATAGAACCATAACTACCTCTATATACGTTTGCTATTCCATCAAAGTTTAATATTATATCCCTATGCGTATTGTCGCTAAAACAAGAATGTTCATCTTCTTGATCTGCTAAGTCTAACGCTGTATTCATTCTTTCAACAGCTAACTCTGAAGCAGATAATTCTGCAATAGCTCCTAGCATATTTTTTAAAGCAACATCCTCATCAAGTGCTAAAAATGTTTTACGATAGGGCCCATCTGTTTTCCATTCGTCTATCATCAGTTGTAGATGATCAAGTAATAATTCTGCGCACGCTACCAAATAATCTCTTCTTCTATCTTGATTTGAAGCAGTACCACCGTCTACAAAATCGGTATATGGTCTTTTTCCAGCTTCTTTGGCAGACGGATCTGTATTATCCTGTCCCCAAAGTAAAAATTCGATCGCATGATACCCAATACTAACATTTTTTTCTCCGGTTCCCTCTGTCGGTCCATTTAGTCCTATCAAGGTAGCCTTATCAATTGTTGGATAGGTAGTATCATCATTGATGATACCCGAATTAGCATCACCTTCTACATAATCTACATAGTTTTCATCCAAAGGCCATGCATTTAATAACCCTTCTGGGCCATCACTATCATCAATAGGACCATCTGCAAATCTAAAGGCTTCCGTTTGTCCATACGGTTCTCTTGCGGCTTTCCAAGCTTTTTTTGAGGCTTCAAAGTTTTCCTCTGTTGGGGTAGCTACAAACGTATTGATTGCTTCTTGCATTGTTTTTGCGCTATCATACGAATCCTGATAATTCTTTAAAACCAGATTTGCATAATTCTCTATCACTTCTGATTCTTCTATCAATATTTGATCTGTAGGATCTTCTGTGTTATTATCATCATTATTACATGATACTATCCCTAGCAGTACCATTGTAGAAAATAAATATTTGACGAATGTGTTTTCCATTTTATTATTTCTTATTTAGACTGTTTAAAAATAAAGCGCAAATGTATTCTTAAAGAAACACAAAAACAATATTATTTAGATTAAATTAAAATAATAAAAAACAAAAATCACAAGTGACTTATTATCAATAAATTATACTACATTCCGAAACAAAAAATTATTGGATTAAACAAAAAACATCTTTAGACATAGGATATCAAACAAAATTACCTCCTATCTAAAGATGTTTTTTTATGTTTTAAAGGAAAGTTACTAGCCTACTCTTCTATAGTCTTAATATCTTTCTTTTTGGTATAATGCACCTTACTTCTCCAATAAGAAAATATGCCAAGAATAACTATAAAAGCAATAGAATAAAATATAGCATTGGGAGTTACTACTTTATCTCCGCTAGCATAAGAATGTAATCCTTTCAGGTAAAAGTTTACTCCAAAATAAGTCATCAAAACACTATATATAGCAATAATAGATGCTAGATTAAATAACCATCTTCCTCTTAACCCAGGAACCAATCGCATATGAATTACAAACGCATAGACCATGATACTAATTAAAGCCCAGGTTTCTTTAGGGTCCCAGCCCCAATATCTTCCCCAACTTTCATTTGCCCACATACCGCCTAAAAAATTTCCGATAGTTAACATTACTAGACCAATGGTTAGTGACATCTCGTTAATAATTGTAATTTCTTTTATATTAAGTTCCATCCTCTTTTTATTAGATTTTGTGGTTAAAATCATTAGCAAGAGTGCTAGAATACCTAAGATAGCACCAACAAAGAATGGCCCATAACTACCCACAATTATAGAAACATGAATAAGTACCCAATATGAATCTAAAACAGGTTGTAAATTCGCAATGGCTGGATCTGTCCAATTTTGATGTGCAAAAAACAAAATAATAGCTGCTACAAAGGTAGTTGCAGCAATGGTAAGATTACTTCTTTTTCCAAAAGCCAATCCAATTGCCAATGTTGTCCATGCCACATATATCATAGATTCATAGGCGTCACTCCATGGGGCGTGACCAGAAACATACCAACGTATTATTAATCCTGCTGTATGTAGAATAAAAAGAAAAATAATGATTCCTATTGTACTGTTTATTAACCCTCTAATAACTCTAGAATCTTTAAATATTCTAGCGATTACAAAAAACATCATTAATAAACCAATCAGGCCATAATATCTATACAACGTTCTAAATATGTCATATTTATTAAGTGCTATTTCTGCTTTTATCTTTTTATCAGAAGGCACCACAGCGCTACCATATTTTTTCTGAAAACTTTTAATGCTTTCTACATATTTATTTGGCTTACTGTAATCACCAGATTTTCTTGCCTCTTGCAAAGATTGCCTATATATAGAAATGATTTGTCTGGTGTAAACAGAATCCATACCTTTAAATGTAAACTCATTTAGCTCTGGTACAGAAACCCACTTATTTCCTTCGTCTCCCGGAACTGGAAAAACTTTTAAAATCCCACCGCTCAAAGCTTGATTAAGCAAGTAAAACTTTTCGTGTGTTTTAAGGAAATCCTTCTCAAAACTACTAGGAGTATTTGTACTACTAGCTCGCTCTAGGTAAGGTGCCAATTTGTAAGAACCATCGGGCTCTACCAAATCAATTAATGATACTCTTCGTTCAGTTTTGGGAACTCCTAATATTTTTCTTATACTATCATTTTCTCGTTGTATTTCTATAATAGGAACACTATACCATATAAAAGGGTTTTCGACCATTGATACAAATACTTGATCTGCATTTAATCCTTTATATTTATCTTTCTTACTAAGCTTACGCAGTAATTCTGAAGAAAATGTGTTTACCGGTTTCATTCGACCACGCTCATCCTGAATAACAATGCTTCCAAAATTAGCTGCATGTTCTTTGGGCACAACATTGGCCATTATGACAGAGTCTAATTGTGCTTCTGCTGGCAACGTTGGTAAATGATCTGTATGTCCTGATTGTTGTTGCGCAATGGATATATTAGAAATTAAGAGTAACAAAAGTATTGTTAATGCTTTCTTTTTTTTCTTAACCTTATCAAGCAAATTCTCTAAATCCTTAAAGCGTGATCCTTTTAAAAATAGAATTAGCATTAATCCTAAGTATAGTAACATATATCCTGCATAGGTAATCCAGGTTCCCCATCGATCATGATTTACCGACAATACTGTTCCTTTTTCATCTGGATCAAAAGATGCTTGAAAAAAACGATAACCTTTATGATCCAATACATGATTCATATATATATCATAAGGCCTTGATGTATTATTTTCTACAATATCTACTTTACTTTTAAATGATTTGTATACGTTTTTCGTCCCAGGATATTTTTCAGCAATAAAATCGTTTAACTTAAGTTCGAATGGAAGTTCTAATTCTTTAGATCCATATCTAAAATGCATATCTAATCCTCCCAGGGAAATTTTGGTCATTTCATTAGTAAAGCCCTTACCTCCTAGTAATTTGACCGTTTTAGTTTCGCCCTTAGTAGTAACGTCTATAAACAAAGCATCCTGTTGACCTTTGTCCTTGACCTCTATTGGTACTACGTCATAGATCCCTGTAGTTACGGGATCCGGAATAACAAACTGCATACCTGCAGTTTGATACAAAGACCTTAACATTAGTGGCTGTAAACTATCTTTAAAAACCAACCCTTGTTTTTGATCGGCCATACGCATATAAGATCCTTCGAAAGGAGATTCTATAAAATACTCATCATTTTTATAGGTAATATTAATCGCACCTTTGGTTGGATTGTTAAAAGCAATTAATATATTATGTAAATTAGAAACTTCTCCTTCTTTAAGAAAATGATCATGGCGATCCCCACCTCCTGCTTCTACAATTTTAAGATAGTTCTCTCCACTTTCATTCTCTACCAATCCCATCTCTGCTCCTTGTATAAAGCTTTTATATTGAATAGTTACCGGTTGTTGATTATAATCTGTGTTGATTGTAAAATCATTACCGGTAGCTTCTGCTAACTCCACATCTTTTGTTACAACTCTGCGTCGTGGTTCTCCGTCAATTTCTCCATCCATAAAAACAGATACATATGTTTTTTCAGAAAGAAACCTAGCGGTTGTTTCTCCTTCACGAATAGGCATTACTCCTTCATAACTTATATAGCGTGTTACAAAAGCACCTACAATGATCAGTATAAATGATAAATGTAATAGCAACGTAGGCCATTTATCTTTTTTATAGAGTCTGAATCTAACGATGTTTCCACAAAAATTTATTGCAAAAAATACCATGATCGCTTCGAACCACCAGGTATTATAAATCCATATTCTAGCAGCAGTTGTACCATGTGCATCTTCTAGAAATGTTCCTATCCCCATAGAAACTGCAAAGACCAGAAACAAAATTGCCATTAAACGTGTAGAGAATAAAACATTCGCGAGTTTGTCTTGCATAATCACCTTTCTTTTTTAGCCTGCAAATTTACTGTTTTTAATGGGATATTATTGCATTTAGTTCCAGGATTTAGCGGTTTTAACAGAAGTATCAGACTTGTTCATTTTTTTTAGGAGAACTTCCTTATTTTTGCCGAATGATTAGAATTGTTATTCTTGGCGCAGGTAATGTGGCCAAACATTTGTATGACGCTTTTTTAAAGCAAAAATCCGTAATGATTGTACAATGCTACAATCGTAAAGGGGTTTTATTACACCCTAATCAAGACCCAAGCTCTATCACAAAAGATATCAACACTTTACAAGAAGCTGATATTTATATTATAGCTATCAGTGATGATGCCATTCGAGAAGTTTCTTCTCAAATTCCTGTAACAAATAAATTAGTAGTTCATACTTCTGGAAGTGTCTCTATAGATGCCATACATCAAAAAAATAGAGCAGGTGTTTTTTATCCTTTGCAAACATTTAGCAATGCCAAAACTGTAGACTTTGAAACCATTCCTTTTTGTCTAGAAGCAGTGCATAAAAAAGATATAATACTACTTAACAAAATAGCGTCTTATTTGACAAAAAAAGTATACGAAATATCATCAGAGCAAAGAAAAATGTTACATTTGGCCGCGGTATTTGTTAACAATTTTACAAATCATTTGTTTTCTATAGGCCATGACATTTGTAGAGAACATGACATTCCTTTTGAAATTTTGTACCCATTAATACTTGAAACTGCTCAAAAAATCACACATATCGAGCCCGATCATGCACAAACTGGTCCGGCGTTAAGAAATGATATTAAAACTATAAAGAGGCATTCTGATGCCATATCGAATACGTCTCAAAAAGAAATTTACCAAATCCTTACCAAAGCAATACAATCTAAATATGGAAAAAAGTTATAAAGAATATCTTAATCACATCACCACTTTTATTTTTGACGTTGATGGAGTACTTACTGATGGTACTGTAATCATTAACACAGATGGTCAACTGCTTAGAACCATGAATATCAAAGATGGGTACGCTCTTAAAACTGCTGTACAACAAGGATATAATGTATGTATAATATCTGGAGGAAAAAATGAAGGGGTTAGACAACGACTTAAAGGATTAGGAATCACCGACATTTATCTTGGAGCACATCATAAAATAGATCAACTGGATGAATACCTTGATATCTATTCTATCAAAAAAGAAAATGTACTGTATATGGGAGACGATATTCCTGATATCCCTGTTATGAAAATGATTGGTTTACCTACATGTCCACAAGATGCAGCTTCAGATGTTAAGGAAGTTTCTAAATATGTTTCCTTCAAAAAAGGAGGAAAAGGATGTGTAAGAGATGTTATCGAACAAGTGCTTAAGGTACAAGGAAAATGGATCGCTGATTATGATGCAAAAGCATAAACCACATTAAATTGATTATTGTTACTGTTATTTTATCTATTTAAATTTATGAAATTAGTATTCGCTACCAATAACCACAATAAAATAAGAGAAATTCAGGCTTTAGTACCTTCAACCATAGAACTTGTTAGTCTTGCTGATATTAAATGTGAAGAAGATATCCCTGAAACGTCTGATACTATCGAGGGCAACGCACTACAAAAAGCAACCTATGTAAAAAAGCACTATGGTTATGATTGTTTTGCTGATGATACAGGTTTAGAAGTCGAAATATTAAATGGTGCACCTGGGGTGTTTTCTGCAAGGTACGCAAGTGAAGCAAAAGATGCCAATGCTAATATGAATAAGCTTCTGAATGAATTGTCTGGCAAAAAAAATAGAACGGCACTATTTAAAACAGTAATTGCTCTTATCATAAATGGAGAAGTGAAAACCTTTACTGGTATCTGCGCTGGAAATATAACTACCGAAAAAAGAGGAGAACAGGGATTCGGATATGATCCCATTTTTTTACCTGAAGGGTATGATAAAACATTTGCCGAACTCGAATTATCAAAAAAAAATGAAATAGGTCATCGAGGTAAAGCAACAAAACAGTTAATTGACTTTTTGTTACAAAGTTGATTGTCTTTGAGTTTATATTTGGTTATAGCTACCTTTTAAATTATTGTTGGATCAATCCAATAATAATTTTATAAAGCAGTAGTTAGTAACTTGGTGATAAACCTAAGAGAAGCTATTAAAACAAGTTTATTTTGAGGCTTGGTAAATGCTAATTATTCCACTCCCGGAAAAGCAAGCATTTCCCCCATACCTACTGTAAATAACCAATTTCCATAAATAGCATGCTCAATAGAAACCAACATGGTCGACTTTGTCTTATGATACGTATATGCAAATAACAAACCACCTATAAAAGTAAGTAGCTGTACCAGTACACTTCTAAAAAAAAGATGTGCTAACGAAAAAAGTATTGCATTAATAAAAAACATCAACCATTTGTTTGTTATTAATTCTTTATAGCGATTATAAAAAAATGTTCTATAAATAATTTCTTGTGGCCAAACAGATAAAAATGTATAAACAAATAAAATAACAAACCACAACCCTGGTTTTTTTAACATTACAGCAAACAACTTATCGGGTGCCACCCAAAAAACATACAATCCTGTAATCAACATTATAATTGCAAGTTTTACAATAGTTTCTTTCCAAAATAATTTCCAATCCAATTTTTCTGGAAGCTTTAATTTTAAAAGTCCATTCTTACGTAAAATATACAGAATATAACCAAAGCCAATAAAAGCAGAAACAACCTTAAAAAGAAAGTGATAATCTAAAAGAAGACTTAAGGGTACTATAACAAAAAGTAATAATAATTCTATTCCTCGATATAATCTAAATTGCATTTTACTAGTTTTCTAGCAATTTCTGAATAAAAATTGAAATATATCTTTTTATAACAAAAAAAGCCTCAGGGGCGTGAGGCTTATTATGGGGTTAAGTCCTATAATTTTAGGATAAAAAAAGTAATCTAATATTTAGGGGTCAATTAAAAAATTTGACAATGTATTAATTGACAATGTTTAGTTATTCTTTTAAGTAATGTGTTGTATAATAGTACGTTATTACCGTAATAAACTTACGAAAAATCATCAAAAAAACATGGTTTATTAACAAAAAACACCCGAAATAACAAACATTGTACCATATATAGGTAAAATAGTATCAATTAGGTTTATTCAAAAAGTAGAAATACCGTTCAAAACGAACAAGAACAACATATAAATTAGCAGTAGTTTTCCTGTTAAAATAGTATCTATCTTTAACCAGGATTATGCATTAAAAAATCTATTACAGCTTCCAATTGGTTCAAAAACCGATGCTTTGCTGTATTTTTTAATATAACCATAGCGATGCTATGCTGAAATTAAGAAAATACCTGTTTTTATTGCACTTGAAACCTTCATAACGAAGTTCTAATGCATAATCCGGGTTTAATAAACAATATTACCGAAAAAGAAAGGTGTAAATAACAAAAAAAAGCCTCTTGGGGTTTGAGGCTTATAAGGGTTTGGGGCAAAAAAAACTAAATCAAATCAATCAATCGGGGAACTATTATATTTTTTAAAGTCTATACGTAATCATATAACTTTATGTTTTTTCTATACTTCAAAAGTAGATATTTCTTGAGTAAATGATAGAATTCTCCCCATACAACAATCAATGTTTATCGTCAAAATACATAAAAATTCGATTAAAAGCATAATTGTTTTTATTTAGTGATTGGTGATGTAGTTAAACTTAGTGTAGGCGTTGCATAACTTTTATTAATATCGTAACATTACATCTTTAAAATTTCGAATACACACCTATGCAAAGTCAAAATATCAAACCCACAGAATCTTCTGATGAAAATATTATTGAAAATAAAGAATTGAGCATTTGGGAAGCGTTATTACCTGTAATAGTCCTTGTTTTAATGTTAGCTTTTAATGTTTTTGTATTTGGGGATGAAGCATTGGGAGGAAGTAATCAATTTATTTTATTATTAGGAGGAGCTGTAGCGGCGATAGTTGGTTTTTTTAACAAAGTATCCTATAAACAAATGATTTCTGAAGTTTCAGAAAATATAAAGTCAACCTCTGGAGCTTTATTAATTCTTCTAATGGTTGGTGCATTGGCAGGAACTTGGCTTATTAGTGGTGTTATCCCTTCTATGATTTATTATGGCTTACAAATTCTTAACCCTACAATATTTTTGGCTGCTTGTGTTATTATTTGTGCCATCATATCTATAGCAACCGGAAGTTCCTGGACAACATCTGCTACTGTAGGTATTGCACTTATAGGAATTGGAGATGCTTTAGGAATTTCTTTAGGAATGACAGCTGGAGCAGTATTATCTGGAGCTTATTTTGGAGATAAAATGTCCCCATTATCTGATACTACTAACCTAGCCCCTGCTATGGCAGGTGGAGAATTATTCTCTCATATTAAATATATGGCTTATACAACTGTACCTACTATTCTAATTACTTTAATCGTATTTATTGTTTTAGGATTTTTTCAAGATGCCTCGGGAGTTGCTGATACAAAAAAATTATTAACAGACCTTGATGCCACTTTTAATATTAATGGTTGGTTATTTATTGTGCCTATTGTTGTTATTGGATTAATTATCAAAAAAGCACCACCACTTGTAGCACTATTGGCAGGAACCATTTTAGGAGGTATTTTTGCTCTTATATTTCAACCTCATATTGTAGCCCAAATTGCGGGAGTTAAAACATTAGATTTTGTTTCTGCTTATAAAGGTATATTAAATGCAATCACGGTAAAAACCTCTATAGAAACTGATAATACTACCTTACAAGAGTTATTCTCTGCTTCGGGCAAAGGAATGGAAGGTATGTTAGGCACTATTTGGCTTATTATTTGTGCGATGGTATTTGGAGGCATTATGGATGCTATTGGAGCTTTAACAAGAATAAGTAGCGCACTTTTATCAATGGCATCATCAGTTTTTGGACTCTTTGCCAGTACGGTATGTAGTTGTTTAGCATTAAATCTTACGGCATCTGATCAATACTTGGCAATAGTCGTTCCCGGAAAAATGTTTTCCAAAGCTTTTAAAGACAAAGGACTCGCTCCAGAAAACCTAAGTAGAACGCTTGAAGATTCTGGGACAGTGACCTCTGTTTTAATTCCTTGGAACACTTGCGGTGCCTACCAAAGTGGTGTACTAGGAGTACCAGTAATAGACTATTTCTTCTATGCAATTTTTAACTGGTTAAGTCCATTTATGACTTTACTTTTTGCTGCTTTTAGAATAAAGATCAAACAACTAAGAGAAGCATAATATTCAACTATTTATCTATGGCAATACTTAAATATTAAATTTGAGCCAATAGCACATTTTTCTTTTGTAAATAGCTATGAATATAGCTTCATTCCTAATATCTTTACATTGAATTAAAAAAGTTTCTGATGAATATTATAGATAGTTTAAAATGGCGGTATGCGACAAAGAAATTTGATAACGAGAGAATACTTCCGCAAGAAAAAATAGATATACTTATAGAAGCATTTAACCTAACGGCTACCTCATACGGTTTACAACCTCTAAAACTTGTTGTAATAAAAAACAAAGAGTTGCAAAATGAGTTAACCCAACATTCATGGAATCAAAAACAAGTTGCTGACGCTTCTCATCTACTTGTGTTTTGTATCGAAAAAAACATAGGAGAAGAATATATAAAAAAATACTTTGATCATGTAAAAGTGACTCGAAATACTCCAGAAGAAGTACTTAAACCTTTTAAAGAACAACTGGTATCTTCTTTTGAAAGCAAACCAGAAGAAGAGATATCCAACTGGGCAACAAAACAAGCATATCTTGCAATGGGTAATTTACTAACAGTATGTGCCTTAGAAAAAATCGATGCTTGTCCTATGGAAGGTTTTATTCCTGAAAAATACAATGAAGTGCTTCAACTTGATAAAAAAGGTCTTTCATCGGTATTGGTGTTACCTATAGGATATAGAGCTGAAGATGATATGTTTTCAGAATTTAAAAAAGTAAGGCGTCCTATTGGGGATACTATCATTACTATATAATTGTATATTAACTATTTTAGTTTAACACATCTATATCAGATATCGAAAAAACTAAAATAGCAACTATAAAATCAAAACTCTTTTCGGTATTTTTGCCGTAAAGAGTTTTTAATTTTAAGAAGATAACTATGCCAGGATTTGAGATATTTGGTGCCGAAGAGCAAAAAGAAGTTCAAGATGTTTTGGACAACGGAGTATTAATGAGGTATGGGTTTGATCCTATGCGAAATGGGCATCATAAAGCCTTAGAGCTTGAGAAAGATCTGGCTAAAAAAATGCAAGTCAACTATGCTCAGGTAGTTTCTAGCGGAACCGCAGCACTTACAGTTGCTCTTGCCTGTGCCGGAATCGGATCTGGAGACGAAGTTATTATGCCTACATTTACTTTTGTTGCAAGTTTTGAAGCCATACTATCTGTAGGAGCAGTTCCTGTTTTATGTGATATCGATGACACACTTACACTTAGTCCAGAAGCTGTAGAAAAAAGTATCACTCCTAAAACCAAGGCAATAATGCCTGTTCATATGTGTGGATCTATGGCAGATCTTAAAGCGCTTAAAAACATTTGTGATCAACATAACCTAATCCTGTTAGAAGATGCCTGCCAGGCTATAGGAGGGTTTTATGACGGAAAGCCTTTGGGTAGTTATGGGGATTTGGGTTGTTTTTCCTTTGATTATGTAAAAACTATTACCTGTGGAGAAGGAGGAGCTATTATTACCAATTCTGAAACGTATGCAGATCGAGCACATAAATATCAGGATCACGGACATGATCATATCGGTAATGACCGAGGAGCAGAAAGTCATCCTTTTCTAGGATATAATTACCGAATATCCGAATTAAATGCAGCTGTAGGTGTTGCCCAGTTAAGAAAACTAGATCACACCATCGATGTTCAGAAAAAGAATTATACTATCTTACGTGATGCACTATCATCAATACCAGAAGTTACTTTTAGAAGCGTTCCTGAAACAGGAGTAGAAAGCTATGCATTTCTAAGTATCTTTTTACCATCAGAGGAATTAGCAAGAAATACTCATAAAGCTTTTGGTGAACATGGGGTGGATGCTTGTTTTTATTGGTACGATAATAACTGGCATTATTATAAGAAATGGGAGCATCTTTTAGAACAGAAATCACTTGGTAAACTATCTCAAGAAGTACAATTAGGTCTTCGTCAGAATAAAACTTCATACCTAGCCAGTGATGCATGGATGAGTCGTACTGTATCTTGTTTAATCAAACTTAGCTGGACCGAAGAACAAGTAAAGGAAAGAGCTCTAAAAATGACGGAAGCTGTAAAAAGCGTTTTAGCAAATAGTAATCTACAAAAACATTTGTAAAACATACCTGTAGAGACAAGTCTCTTCAATGTATTAACCTTAGAAAAGGTCAATCGTAATAAGATATCAAAATAAAAATCCCGAGATATACTGAAAAGAAGTTCAGTATATCTCGGGATTTTAAGTTTACAGTTGTATTTTTTTTGAAACCTATTTAATTTAGGCTTCAATAAAATTTGATTAATAATTTACATATTCTACAATTTCTAAACCATACCCTATCATTCCAACACGTTTTTGTTGGACAGTATTATTAGACACTAATCTTAATTTATGGATATTGATATCATGTAAAATTTGAGCTCCGATACCAAAGTCTTTGGCATCCATCTTTATTTTTGGGGCTCTCACCACCTCATTTCCATTTTGAATCTCCTTAAGCTCACTTAATCTTCTTAGCACATTAAGTGATTGTCTTTCTTGGTTAACAAAAAGAATAGCGCCCTTACCTTCGGTATTAACTCGTTTAAACATTGCATCTAATCGTTTATCTGCATTATTGGTTAATGTACCAAGAATATCATTGTTAAACAAAGTAGAGTTAATTCTAGTAAGTACCGGTTCATCTTCGCTCCAGTTGCCCAAAGTCAATGCAATATGTACTTGATTATTGGTAGTTTGTTGATAAGCTCGAAGTCTATACTTACCAAAACGTGTGACAATATCAAAATCTTCTTTCTTTTCTATCAAAGAATCGTGCTGCATTCTATAGGCTACCAAATCTTCTATAGAAATTAGTTTCAGATCAAATTTACTCGCCACTTCTACTAATTGTGGCAACCTTGCCATAGTTCCATCTTCATTCAAAATCTCTACAAGTATCCCTGCAGGTTTCAAACCAGCCAATCTTGCCAAATCTACTGCAGCTTCTGTATGTCCTGTACGTCTTAATACTCCTCCATTTTTTGCTCGTAATGGAAAAATATGTCCGGGTCTTCCCAAATCATGTGGTTTGGTATCCTCATCTACCAAAGCTTTTATAGTCTTTGATCTATCATGAACAGAAATCCCTGTTGTACAACCATTACCAATTAAATCTACTGATACTGTAAATTGTGTTTCATGTAGTACAGTATTATTCTGAACCATCATTTCAAGACTCAATTCTTTACAGCGATCTTCTGTAAGAGGTGCACAAATCAACCCTCTACCATGCGTAGCCATAAAGTTAATCATCTCTGGTGTTACCTTATCTGCTGCTGCTATAAAATCGCCTTCATTCTCACGATCTTCATCATCTACCACAATAACTACCTTACCTTGTCGAATATCGTCAATGGCTTCCTGAATTGTATTCAATTTAACTTTATTTTTGATTTCGGTACTTTGTGACATAGTCTACTTATAATAATATTAACTCTGCAAAGATATCTAAAAAGAAATCTATTTTTCGGATTTAGAAGATCGTTTTGTAAAGAAATTCTTTATGGGCTGAACGATAATATCCATATTAAATACGCTTTGGTCGGTGGCTGCTCTATACGTTAAAAAGATACTTAAAGGGAATATAATTATTGTTGATATCCAAGAACCTAAAAACACAGGAATCCCATTCTCTTCTGCGCTATTTTTAGCAAAAATACCCACAAAATGATACGTAAGAAATAAGCCAACACCTATTACCATAGGCAGCCCTAACCCTCCTTTTCGAATAATAGCTCCTAATGGTGCTCCTACAAAAAACAATATAATACAGGAGATCCCTAACACATATTTATTATGCAATGACAACTCATACTTATTTAACCCTCTTTTCTTTCTTAATCGAGTACTCTTCGTAGATTCCATATTTTTTGCAATCGCCTCGACATTATTCGTCGCCATTTGATATATTTTAACTTTTTGTTTAGTATCAAAATAGTCATTGATTTGCAAGGTATCGTTCGTCGTTGTTTTTAGTGAATCGATTTTTATGTTTTTATTTAATCCATCGAATCCTATCCTTGCAGTTAACTGATTTTGCATTCTCTCCAAATCATTATTGATGCTACCTGATATTGTATCTATCTCTGCTTGTAGTTCATTTACATCCAACATGTTATAACCTTTACTGTGCTGCTGAGCATCAATATCAACATCTCCTAACTCTGATAAATCAATGTTAAGAATATACTTTTTAAAGTAAGTCTTTGTAAATGGCTGTTTCTTTCTTTTCTTATAAGAGGTTTGTTGAACTTCTTCATAGTGATTACCATCATTAAGTATTAGCGTAACCAAATCAGAATCTTTATTTCCCTTTAGTTCTCCACTTACTGCTTTTATTACTGTAAAATTACCAGGGCGAGTTGCTTTTTTATGTATGATAACATCTCTAAGATACTGATCATTATCTCCGTATTTTTCTGAAACCTTAATATTAATATCACCCAAATCATTAAATTGATTTGCTGTAATTACCAAAGCCGGTTTAACTTTTACAATATTCTTTCTAAGATTGATAAATCTTTTTTCTGCCATTGGCATAATCGTGTTTGCAAATATAAAAGCACCTATCCCAAGAAAGAAGACTAAGATTGACAATGTTCTCATGGCCCTTTGCAATGATATACCAGAAGATTTCATGGCTGCAAATTCATAGTTTTCTGCAAAACTACCAAAAATCATAATCGAACTTAGCAATATGGTAAGTGGTAGTACCATAGGAAAAAGCCTTGGCATTGCATATACCAAAAACTTCATTATTACCGAAAGATCAAGGTCTTTTCCCGCTAATTCTGATATAAACAACCAAATGGTTTGCAATAAAAGAATAAACATGATAATAATAAAGAGCGGAAAAAAAGTCTTCAGAAAAGTAGTAACTATGTATTTGTCAAGAATTTTCACACGTTTTGTTTTTTCAAATCGTCAAGGTATCTACCAAAAAAATCAAAGAACGTATGTGTAAACACATTCGCTCTTTGAAATCTATTAAATAACCGCTTACGTTTTAATCCAGGCGGTTTATATAATAATTTTCATATTTAGATTCGTCGAATAGAAACAAGGTTTTAGAAATCGGTTGATTCGTTTTAAAACTATTTACCGTAATCGTCACATTGGTTCCGTTATTCTGCTTTTGAATCATTTTGTAAATATGCTTTGTTTCTTTATCAATACCAAGTAATATTTCTTTTAAATCGCTTTTAGAATCAATTGGCATTAATTTTACATATTGTACTTTTCTTCCGTTTACATTTTGCACAATATCCATCTTATAAGAGTATCCATCTTCATAAAACGTCAGCATTTTTGAAGGAGTAATACTAGAAGTATCCTCTTCATCTTGTGTAGAAACATTGATCTCTTCATCTTCGGGAATGATCACGTGTAACTTTTTTCCATCGTACATTTGCTCTGTACCCATCAGGCTAAGAAGGTATTTATTTCCTTGCAGTGTCACTTCACCTCTGGTTTCCTGAGAAACATTTTCTGTCGGATTGTTAAGAGCGTATTTAAAATTAATAACAATATTGTTATAATCTTTTACCTTTTTAGAAACTTCATCTAATAACTCTTTAGCATTTTGTGCATGAATTGAAGATATGCTAAATACACATAGTAGAAGTATTACTTTTTTAATCATTTTAATTATTTCTTCAGTTAATTATTAAATATACTTTATCTTTTATTTCACAGTGACTCTTATTCGTTGTCTAATAGCTGTTGCAATGCTACCAGATCTGTAACCAAAACTTGTCTAGCCTTACTGCCCTCGAAAGGACCAACAATGCCTGCAGCTTCTAATTGATCTATTAATCTACCTGCTCGGTTGTATCCTAATTTAAGCTTTCTTTGCAATAATGACGCAGATCCTTGTTGTGCTGTTACAATTATTTCTGCTGCCTCTGCAAATAATTTATCTCTATCTTTCTTATCTATATCAAGACTTGTGCCACTTTCTTCTCCTTCATATTCTGGTAACAGGTGAGCATCGGGATAAGCCTTTTGACTACCTATGTATTCTGTGATACGTTCAACTTCTGGAGTATCTACAAAAGCACATTGTATCCTCACTACATCATTACCTTGAGTAAATAGCATATCTCCTCTACCAATAAGCTGATCAGCACCTCCTGCATCCAAAATTGTACGAGAATCTATTTTTGATGTCACTCTAAATGCAATTCTGGCAGGGAAATTAGCTTTGATCATACCAGTTATAACATTTACCGAAGGTCTTTGAGTTGCAATAATCAAATGTATACCTATTGCCCTTGCTAACTGAGCCAATCTCGCAATTGGTGTTTCAACCTCTTTTCCTGCAGTCATAATTAAATCTGCAAACTCATCAACTACCAATACGATATAAGGTAAAAATCGATGTCCATTTTCGGGATTTAATTTTCTCGTTTTAAATTTCTCGTTGTATTCTTTAATATTTCTTACCATCGCCTGTTTTAGCAGGTCATATCGGGTATCCATTTCGATACATAAGGAGTTTAATGTATTAATAACCTTCGTATTATCGGTTATAATAGCTTCTTCTGTATCTGGTAATTTTGCTAGATAATGCCTTTCTATTTTATTAAAAAGTGTAAGTTCTACTTTTTTGGGATCTACCAATACAAATTTTACTTCTGCTGGATGCTTTTTATACAGTAAAGAAGTCAAGATGGCATTAAGTCCTACCGATTTTCCTTGCCCGGTAGCTCCTGCCATTAATAGGTGTGGCATTTTCGCCAAATCTACAACAAAGGTTTCATTAGAAATAGTCTTACCTAAAGATAGAGGAAGTGCCATTTCTGCTTTTTGAAACTTTGAAGACGAGATAGCAGAGCGCATTGACACTATGGTTGCCTTCTTGTTTGGAACTTCAATACCTATCGTTCCTTTTCCTGGTATTGGTGCAATAATTCTAATGCCTAAAGCCGCTAATGACAAAGCGATATCATCTTCTAAATTTTTAATCTTTGAAATTCGTACGCCAGCCTCGGGTACAATTTCATATAAAGTAACAGTAGGTCCTACAGTAGCTTTGATTTGTGCAATACCAATCTTATAATTCTTAAGAGTCTCTACAATACGATTTTTATTTTCTTCTAACTCTCCTTGATCTATAGTAATCCCACCAGTATTCGAAGAATAATCTTTTAATAATTCGATAGAAGGGAACTTATAATTTCCTAATTCTAGTTTAGGGTCAAACTCTCCAAAATCCTTTACCAATTTATCACTTAGGTTTTCTACCACCTCTTCTTCGACGGTGGTTTCGACCTCCATCGCGATATCCTCTGGGTTATCTTGGGACTTGATAATCAATTTCTCTACAGCATCATTATCTTTTATAGTCTCTTTATATAGGTCATTTACTTTTGGAGTTAATACAATTTCTTTTTCTACCTCTTTTTTATCAATATGATTATTGGTCATTATCTTATCTGTAGTATCTATAACCGCTCCATTGGTTACTTCTTCTACAAGAGGATTTTTTTCCTGTATTGGTTCTTTTTGTTCTTTACTTAGGTGGTTTGATTTTGATCTATCACCTCTGGACACATCTTTTTGTGGACTTTTTAATGATTCAGAAATTTTTTCTGGGGTATATCGCAATCTAACTACTATATATATGATAGCAAAAAATGCAAGTACAAGAACGGTGCCTATAAATCCGATATAATCATTCAAAAAATCATTAGTTTCAAAACCAATAATACCAGCCAGTAACCCTCCTTCTTTTTCAACAAAACCAAGAGTTACAGATACCCAAAGCATTACCAGCATCCCCCAAAACCAAAATCCTAAAAGTCGTTTTTTATTTAAATCAAAAAACATGTACACTCCTGTTAGCGAAGTCAATACAGGAATAACCAATGCTGATATCCCAAATCCTTTAAAGATAAAGAAATGGCTTACTGCCGCTCCAAATTTGCTAAGCCAATTTTTGGTTGCAGAGGTTCTATTATAGAACTGTGAAATTTCACTTTGATCAATTCTCCAATTGAAAAAAAATGAAACAAAAGCAAAAAACAATCCTATACCCAAAAAAAATAAGAAGCTACCTAAAACAACTTTTTGTTGTCTAGATAGCATAAATTTTTCTTTTAATGTAGTTTTTGCTTTTTTTACCGTCTTCTTTTTGGTGCTTACCTTTCTTTTAGCCATTTTTTGGATCTATTATCGCAAAAATACGAATATCTATATTGGAACGTAAAAAAGCTAAAAAAATTTCTATCTCAAATACGGAAAATAGATTAACACCCCGATTATGACGGCAGTAATTGATGCTATAAAAACAGCTCCTGCTGCGATATCTTTTATAAAACCAATTTTATTATGAAAGTCAGGATGAATAAAATCTGCTATTGCTTCGGCAGTAGTATTTAAACCTTCTATACTCATTACCAAACCAATAGCAAATATTTGCATCATCCATTCTAATGTAGTAATATGAAAATAAAAACCTAAACCTGTCATAAGTATCCCTATTACTGCTTGTACTTGTATGCTTGGTTCTGTCTTCAAAAGCATCAAAGCACCTTTAAAAGCATACCGCACACCTCTAAGTCTACCTGTAACAAATTTTAAAATTTTACTCATATAATCTAACAACTAAGATAATGTTTTAAGTGCTGCAGCATAATCTGGTTCCTGAACTATTTCTGGTACTTGTTCTGTATACTGAACTGTTCCATTCTCATCAAGAACAATTACCACTCTGGAGTGTAATCCTTGTAAAGGTCCGTCTGCTATTTCTAATCCATAATTTTTACCAAACTCACCTGCTCTATAATCAGAAAGGTTGGTTACATTTTCTATTCCCTCTGCGCCGCAAAAACGATCTTGAGCAAAAGGTAAGTCATGAGAAATACATAGTACCTTGGTATTTGACAAGCTACCTGCTTCTTTATTAAATTCGCGAACCGAAGCTGCACAAATTCCTGTATCTATTGATGGGAAAACGTTTAACACAACTCTTGATCCCTTATAGTCTGATAATTTTATCGTTGATAAGTCTGTTTTTACCAATTCGAAATCGGGAGCAGTCTGCCCTACCTCAGGTAATCTTCCTATCGTATTAATTGCGTTTCCTTTTAATGTTATTGAAGCCATAATAAATGATTTGTTTTTGTGTTTCTAAAATTAATAAGATTATATGATACTATCTAAAGTATTTTTTCAAAATTAAATACCTTCTTTAAAATAATCAAGAATCAATAGCCCCTTCTACTCGTTTCATAAAATCGTTAAGAGCTTCTTTCTGAGACACGCCTTCTCTTACCTTTTTTTCTACCTCTAGAGCTCCGTACATATTAGAAATAAGCTCCCCTACTACATCTAATTCTTCATCTTTAAGAGAAGAAACCTCTGTTATTGATTCTAAAGTTTCGATGGTTTCTACAATAAAATCTTCATCATTTTCCTGTATAAAACGTACCAGGTGCTTAATTATTGGTAACCTCATTCACTAATTCTTTAAGAATGTCAAATTTATTTGTTTGAGCCTGATTCACAAAGTTTCCTTTTTTAAAGGTTGCAAAAGTAGGCAAATTGTCTACCGTGGCCATTTTTCTAGATTCTGGAAACTTTTCTGCATCTACAATTACAAAAACAACTTGTTCATTTTCTGAAGCCAATTTCTTAAATTTTGGTTTCATAATTCTACAGTTCCCACACCAGGAAGCGGAATATTGTACAATTACAGTCTCATTACCATTTACCAATTCTGACAGGTTATCTGAATCTAATTCTTGTAACATACGTGCTAAGTTTTAAGTTAAAAAAAGTTCTCTAGAAACATCATATCTCTAGAGAACTTTTAGAGCAAAATATTTTATTAATTAGCTGCTAAGTATGATGCAACTCCTTCTCTGTTAGCATTCATTGCCTCTTTACCTTCTTCCCAGTTTGCAGGGCATACTTCTCCATTCTTTTGAACATGAGAATAGGCATCTATCAGACGTAAAAATTCTGCAACATTTCTTCCTACAGGCATATGATTCACACCTTCATGAAAAACAGTTCCTTCTTCATCTATCAAATAAGTAGCACGATAAGTTACATTATCTCCTTCTACTGTAACAACACCAGTTTCTTCATTATAAGATTCATTTGTAATATCTAAAATACCTAATGTACTGGATAGATTACGGTTAGAATCTGCAAGGATTGGATATGTTACGCCTTCTATACCTCCGTTATCTTTAGAAGTATTTAACCATGCAAAATGCACTTCTGGAGTATCGCAAGAAGCTCCTATTACAACAGTATTTCTCTTTTCGAATTCTTTTAATGCTTCTTGAAATGCATGTAATTCTGTCGGACAAACAAATGTAAAATCTTTTGGATACCAAAAAAGCAATACTTTTTTATTATTATTTTTAGCCTCTTCCAAAACGTTAAGCTTAAAAGTATCCCCCATGTCGTTCATTGCATCAACGTCAATATTTGGGAATTTTTTACCTACAAATGCCATACTTTAATTTTTTAAATTTTATATGATTAATAATTATCATACAAATATACACCTCCTTCATAAACATTCATTACTACATAATTTTAATTCCTTATATCAAAATAGTTTTTACTAATCATAGCTTGAATCACATCAAAAGTTAACAAAAATCCTACAAATTACACTAATAACCTACATAAATTACGGATAAATAGCACTTTTTTTACGGTGAAGTGCACTCCCTTCGATCTATTTTTGTATTTTCGCTTAACAAGACTTTTTAGAAACCTTACTATTGATAAGCCTACTTCGACATATTTGCTTAGTGACATTACTGGGTTGTACATTTATACTACAATCCCAATCTTTGGCTTCAGACAGTATTCAAAGTTATATTGCAAAAGCCGAAAAACTTCAGGAAGAATATAAATACGAGCAATCCCTTGAGATTGCTAAAGCCGCTTTACAAAATGCAAAATATAATAATGATGATGAAAGTCTTGCTCACATCTATAATATAATAGCCAAAAATTATGAAATTAGTGAGGACAACAATAAAGCAAGAAGTAATTATAGTCGGGCATTAACTCATGCAAGAAGCTCTAATAGTAAAGTATTAGAAACCGACTTATATAATAATTTGGCTCGAGTATATACTCAAAACGAGTTAACCAGAATAAAAGGAGTTGCACATTATAAGAAATCGTATGATTTTGCTTTCAAACTGAATGATACTTCAAGAATGATACGGCCTTTGTTAAATCTTGGGGAGTATTACATTGGCAAGAATGATTTTGAAAGCGCCTACCAATATTTATCTCCCGCCAGAAAATTGGTACATACAAAATCTTCAAATCTTGTTAAAACAAAATTAAATGGACTTTTAGGACGTTATTTTCTAAGTGTTAGGCGCTATGAAAAATCAGAAGAATACACCAATGAAGCAATAAGTTTTGCAATAAGCGAAACTAAAAATACTAAAAACAATGACGAGTTAATCTCTACTTATTTTGAAGAACTTGCAATTGCTTATGAAACCAAATCAGAACTTTATAGAAAACAAAAAGATTTTCAGAAAGCCTACAACTACCAAAAGAAGCAGTTTCAAAATATATTAAAAGCAAAAGATTTTAAGAAACTTAAAGAGCTTCGTCGTGCAAATATTAAATACGAAGTTGACCTATATAAGACTAAAGCAAAAAAAGCAGAATCAGAGCAAAAAGAAAGTGAATCTGAAGTTTTGAAATGGAGGATTAGTATTATTCTGGGAATTGTATTGATCCTTACTTCCTTAACTTTTTTAATTAGTTCGTACAGAAATAACTTACAAAAGAAAAAGCTTAATAATGATCTTATTGATAAAAACAAGGAACTTATTAGTGCAAAAGAAACCGCAGAACAAGTATCTACGTTAAAATCTCAGTTTATTTCTACTGTAAGTCATGAACTTAGAACTCCGCTATATGGTGTTATTGGGCTTACTTCGCTTCTCATGGAAAATCCTGATGAGAAAAAAGCTCATGAGTACCTAGAATCGTTAAAGTTTTCTGGAGATTATCTATTGGCACTGATTAATGATGTACTTCAGCTTAGTAAAATAGAAACAAATGAGGTAGTTCTAGAAAAAGTATCTTTTGATCTAAGAAAACTTATTGAAGGAATTGTAAACTCTCTTCAAACCAAACAAAAAAGTAATAGTAATAATGTACACATTTCTATTGATGAAAAAATAAACTCTACCCTACTCGGAGATTCGATACGATTATCTCAAATATTAATAAACTTAATTGGTAATGCGCTTAAGTTTACTAAAAATGGAAATATTTGGGTAAATGTAAATTGTCTCGAAGCTAAAGACGATAGTTATAAATTACGTTTTATTATTAAGGATGATGGTATTGGAATACCACAAAACAAACAAAAAACTATTTTTGACAACTTTGCCCAAGTAAAAAATGAAAATCAGGAATATGAAGGTACAGGGCTTGGATTGGCTATTGTGAAAAAGCTTATTCAGCTTCATAATAGTGAGATTTATATTAAAAGTGAAGAGAATAAAGGGTCTGAGTTTTACTTTGATCTCGCATATGAAAAAGCCATAAAAGGGCAAGAGATTTCATTAAATACAGGAGAAAATTTAAGTATTGGAACCAGCAATTTTTATATTCTCATTGTAGATGACAATAGAATTAACCAAATCGTGACTCAAAATATTCTAAAAAAGAAAGGATATACGTGTAATATTGCTAACAATGGTATGGATGCTATTAATCTCTTAAAAAATGAAAAGTTTGATCTTGTACTAATGGATATCAATATGCCAGAAATGAATGGCTTGGAGGCTACAAAGGTAATACGAACTTTTAACAAAACGGTTCCTATTATTGCATTAACCGCGGTAGAAGAGGGAGAGATAAAGAATCAAGCCTTATCTGTAGGAATGAGTGATATTATTATAAAACCATATGATACACAGCAATTTTTTCAGACCATCATGAGAAACATTTCTAAAGTAAAAATGAACTAATTTAGTGAATCATCTTTTTGAACAAAGGTTATAATTCCCTTAAACTCTATTCAGTTTCCTTATAAAATTATAATTTTATCTCGATTATGTATCAAATGCTATTAAAATTACATTTCTAAACTACTGTAGATTCATTCTATGCTACAAAATGTTTTTTACTTGTATACATAAGAAATTAAGAAAAAACACATATGAAATTAGATATTTTGGCAATTGGTGCCCATCCTGATGATGTAGAACTAAGTTGTTCTGGTACTATTGCAAAAGAAATTGCAAACGGAAAAAAAGTTGGTATTTTAGACCTTACCCGAGGGGAACTTGGTACCAGAGGAACACCCGAAATAAGGGACCTAGAAGCTAAAAAAGCTTCTGATATATTAGGAGTCTCTATTCGCAAAAATCTTGCATTTAAGGATGGTTTTTTTATTAATGATAAGAACCATCAACTAGAGATTATCAAAGTATTACGTAAGTATCAACCAGAAATTGTATTATGTAACGCTATAAAAGATCGCCATATAGATCATGGTAAAGGTAGCAGTCTTACTAGTGATGCTTGTTTTTTATCTGGGTTAAGAAAAATTGAAACCTCGATCGATGGTGTTACCCAAGATCCCTGGAGACCTAAGCATGTATATCACTATATCCAGTGGTTAAATATTGAACCTGATTTTGTAGTAGATATAAGTAACCATATTGACAAAAAGATGGAAAGCGTAAAAGCGTATTCCTCTCAATTTTATGACAACAATAGCAAAGAACCAGCTACTCCTATCTCTAGCAAGAACTTTTTGGATAGTGTTAAGTACCGTGCAGCCGATTTAGGAAGAATTATTAATGTAAAATATGCAGAAGGGTTCACTGTAGAACGCTATGTAGCAGTCAATTCTATTTTTGACTTAATTTAATTTAAAAAAATGTTTTGCAGAAACGAAGAAATACTTTATTTTTGCAGCCATAATTAAAACGGTGGTTGTAGCTCAGTTGGTTAGAGCGCCTGATTGTGGTTCAGGAGGTCGTCGGTTCGAGACCGATCTTCCACCCGTATTGAAAACCTCGCTAATAGCGAGGTTTTCTTATCTTTACTCCCTACTTACATCATCCTTACTTTGCATAACTGCGCTAAAAAACTATAAATTCGCACTAAAATTTTACGGAAAGCTTATGATAGATTTTATAATAAATGAAAGCTAAATTAAGAACAATAAACCCCTTACTTAATACATAGTAATAAGTAGAACTCCAAATATCAAAGATTAATATCGTATCAAAAATTCTTATAACACTTTAGGCAATACCCAGAATAAGACGTGCTTGGGTTATAACAAGCACATTTTCCTTGTGTCCATTTTTTCCATCGATATATTTGAAAACTTAGCCATTGTAAAATATCCATATTAAAAATGATTTTAATTAATACTAAACGACTGTTTTCTATCAAATTAAGTATAAACTAAAGATAGCAATCCTAGATATACCATATTTATGGTTTTCCTCACAGCTCCTAAAGTTTTATTATGTTTATGATGTTCAGGCTTTGTGTTTTTATACTATTATGGCTAGTGAATAATCAAACTCCCTAAGAAAATAATATATTTTGAAGAGTAAAAAGGAAATTAGACGCGGCGTTGATGGTAATTTTTAATCATTAGAGATAAGCTTGAAAAAGAAAAATGCGACAGCTGCCCATTTCTTATCAATCCCTTTGGCATACCCTATAGTAGCATAACTACTATTCTGAACAGTTCCATTATCCTTTATATACCCAATGGTGGCATAACTACTATTCTGTATGGTTCCATCATTTTTAACATAACCTACCGTAGCATAGCTATTATTTTGTATCGCACCATTGCTTTTTATATAGCCAATGGTAGCATAACTACCGTTTTGTATAGTGCCATCATTCTTAATATATCCCACAGTAGCATAACTACTATTTTGAATGGTTCCATTAGCTTTTATATAGCCAATAGTACTGTAACTGGCCGCCTTCAAGGTCTGAGCATTAAGAAAATTACTAATCAATAATAAAATCGAAATAAATACTATCTTTTTCATCAGTCTTAGATTTAATTAAGAATATCTCTTATGATATAGGGTGTCTTTCTGCTTATAATTTGGGTTGGGCCTAAAATTATATATTGATTTTAATGACATAAGTGACTTTCTTTGGTCACCCAACTTTTAAAATATATACCTGAATCCTTTTTTACAGAACTCATTTCTATTACATAAGTATCATATTTTTCACTATTAATTATTACAACATCTGTGCCTAAAACTATTCTATTTTGCACACCACCTTGTTGTCGGTACTTATTTTTTTAAAACGGAAATATATCAAGATTTAAGAACTCTTTACTGCAATATATTATCATGGTAAATCGACTTATGCATTAAGTTTTTTATACATAATATAAGTATCTATTAATCCTAATTTAGAATGTCTAAATCCATTAGGTGTCGTCCCTATGATTTGAAAGCCATATTTTTTCCATAAGGCTACAGCTCCTTCATTTGTACTTACCACGATATTAAATTGAATCCCTTCAAATTTTCTCTTTTTTGCTATTTGCAAAGAATGTTCGCATAGTTTTTTTCCTACTCCTTTACCTTGAGCGTTTGGATTTACCATATAACTACAATTCGCAATATGATTCCCTAAATCAATTTGATTAGGTTTGATTATGTAGGTTCCTAATATGATTCCCTCCTCACTTTATCAAAATCTTCCTCAATTGCCTTTCTTACAATCATTTGCAATCATTTTTTAATTAATTATCTCACGCTTGCTTACACAACACTGTCTAAAATCTTGAAGAATTAATCTCGATTGTTTCAACCTTATAATAACCAGGCTCATATTCTAAATCCTTAGATTCTTTTTCTTCAACATATTTCTCTGCCTCATCGATCGCCGTATAAATAGTATCAATTTTTCTGACTATTTGACCAAATCCCTCTTCAAATAGGCTCACAACAAATAACTGTTTAAGATGCTCTGTTTGTTCCTTATTAATAAGTTTAGAAACATCTTCTATGGTAATATCTTTTTCTAGATCGACCTCTCTATAACCCTTCTCTCCCCATTCATCTTTCTGTTTACATTTCTCTATATATACCTCTCTATTCTTTTTTGCATCATTATACGCTCTAAAAACACCAATAATAATATCATGATGTGTGTATGCAGATATCTTTCTTTTTATTAAAAACATTTCTCCTTTTATATTGTATTATTAATGACATTGCGATGCTTATTTTAAGTATAACAATGGCTAAATTTAGTCATACTTCTAATATGATTTTATCTCTTAGGTTAACAAAAAATGATCTTCTTTATGATCAATAAATCTTTATACTAAATATATTCCTAATACCTCAATTATTTAATTTCTATAACCTCTCCATCATCAGGGATATATGTTTTTTCTATGAGTCCATGCTTACCTAACTCTTTTTCTAATTGTTCTCTGGATGTAGGACAATGGTTTACAGCTTCTAAATGATTTGCTATGACTTTTCCTGGTGAATTTTTGACAAATTTTAGAATATCGTTCATGGTCATTAATAAGGGTTTAAAAATATCCAATTGCGCAGTACCAGAAGCCACGACACTAATTTCGGGTTTATATACTTTAAGTACCTTATCAACGTCTTCTGTATATATGGTATCAGAGCTTAAATAAATAGATTTTTCATTAGGCAGTTGGATAAAAAAGCCCATCACATTTCCCATTGGTTTGGCTACAAAACCATATCCGTGTTTTGCCGGAATCCCTTCGATTGTGCCTTCTAAAAATTGGGTCTGCTTCCAATAGTTGACAGTTTGAACCACATTCAATCCTCTTTTTTTAAGCTGCCGAGCGTCTTTAATACTGCAAATTACCGGGATTTGCTTCTTTTTCAAGAATTTTTCTGCTACTTTATCCAAATGATCGGGGTGTAAATGTGTAATTAAACAATGTGTAGTTTTATCAACTATTTCCATCGCATTATCAAAAAGATTTACAATTGGATTTCTTTGAGGCTTAAACCGAAACAACGTAAATGTTGGTCCAGCAGCTCCTTTTCGACCTAACATTGGGTCAACCAGAATGACTTTATCATTCGTTTCGATTATCATTGTGGCATTTCTTATATGGTGTATTCTCATAACGTTGTATTTGTAGGTACAAAACTGAGAATGAAAACTTAAATTTTCATTGATCCAAATCAAGAAATCCTTTTTCTAATACGACTAAGGGTTTCTGGAGTAACATTTAAGTAAGAAGCGATATGGTATTGAGGAACTTTTTCTAACCAATGCGGTCTATAGATAAACAATTCTTTATACAATTCATCAGCTGTTTTTGTTAACCTATTATACTCTAATAGTTACTTTTGACGTAACAATTTCTGAAATGACAAGTCTATAAAAGACTTCCCGCATTCATACTTTTGCAGCAATTCTCGAAATGCTTTTTTATCAATACTTAGTAGCTCAATGTCTGTAAGACTCTCCTGATTCTTTTTGGTTTTCAAGTCATTGTTGAATGATGATAAATCTGTTATGAATTGCGGTTTCGTATAAAAATTAATATTGGTTTCTTTTTCTGAAGCAGCATAATACTCTCTTATAACACCTTGGTTTAAAAAACGTAGTTCTTTTTCTTCATTTTCTGATATCAAAATTTGACTTCCTTTTTTAAATCTCGCTATTTTGAACAAAGAAAGCAATTCTCTTAAGCCTTCTTTATTAAGAGGGTATTTGATTTCAAAAAATTGTGATATTTCTTTAAGTTCGAGGGTCATTTTTAAATTTATAACTAGGTAGTATACATCTGGCTATTTACTTATTTCTTTTTTTATTACGTTAATAATTTCTGCACTTACCCAGTATATATCCTGATCACTGGTATAAAATAAATACTTACCATCATGAGACACAAAAGGGCAAAGCTCATGTTTTTTTGTATTTATTTTATCTCCCATATTCACAGATTTTGTCCATGTACCATCTGTATTTTTGAAACTAATATAAAGATCCCCTCGACCTAGGCCCTCTGGTCTCCTTGCGCAAAAAATGATATAGGTTTCTTTTGGATCTATAAAAACATCTGCTTCATAGTTTGAAGTGTTGATTGAATGATCCAGTGCAATTGCTTCCTGAAATTTTCCATCAATATTTTCAGAAAAATAAACGTCAAAATCGTTTCCTCTTTTTTCTGATGTTATTTTGTTTGATGAAAAATACATAGTTCCCGTTGCTGTAAACGATATGTAGTATTCATCTCTATTGGTATTGATATTGGATCCTGCATTGATAGGGTCTGACCATTTATCTCCCTCTTTTTCTACGTACCAAATATCATGATCTTGCTTGGCACCCACCCCATCTAATGTTCGTTGTGATATGAAATATAATCGCTTTTCGTCTGGAGAAAGAAAAGGATCATTATATCCATATTTTTCGTGAGACAGGATGACTTTTGGCTTGCTCCAACCACTATCTTTTAATTCTGTATAATGTATCTCTGTTCTTCCACCAATATCTACCCCATAATAAAAAGCCGTTGCTTCTTTATTAAAAACCGAACCAAACTCTGATTGCTCGCTTTTGGAAATAAGGCCGGGAGCAAACACCTCTGGAGTTAATGATGGGGGTTCTTGTTCAAGATACTTAAGATGGTCACGTTTTTTTTGCGAATAACCTATGACAGGAATTAATAAACACCAGAAAAGAAAATTAATTAGCAATCTCATATGTTTTAATTTTTATTTGTTAAAAGCAACTCGAAATACACATAACGTACCATGACTAAATGTAGCAAAATTTATAATACTAGAACACCAAGCTTGTATACCTTATTTATCTTCCCTCCTATTTTATCGTAGAAACAAAAAAATCGAGAGCTCAGGCTCTCGATTTTTAAATTTGATTGGTACTAGGTTATTATTATTTATTACTCTTTAACAAAGTTGATTTTTTTACCTCTATTATCTTGTAAAACATACCCTCCTGTTCTTAAAGAGCTAACATCTAGCTGATAGGTACCTGCCAAAGGAAACTCTTTGGTAAGCACAGAAGCACCGTTAGAAGTACTGTGAATAGTAATTTGTGTATTATCGATTACGGTAACATTTAAAACATCTCTTACAGGAATCGGAAATGCAACTGTAGTTTCAGGCTCTTCTGCAGTACCTGGTATTACATGCGATGGCTTGATAATAAGCCCTTGTGCTACTGCATTATTATCCTCATTAGACTCTGCAATAACATTTTCTGTATCTAACACTATAATCAACTTGTGCCGTAACAATTCATTTAACTTATGTTGTAAGTCGATTGATCCTCCTGGACCAGGAAAGTATCGATCCCAACGATTAAAAAAACGAATACTATGAGACTCATTAGCATCTAGTGCAGGAATGTTAGAAATGGTGCGTATTAACTCATCATTCGCATCTAATTTATTATCTCTAGAAAGGTAGCACTTTACTGTACTTGTCTTTCCTGTAGCGGCACTACCTTGATTTGTTACCTGAAATTCTACATCATATACCACTCCTTTTACATGAGGAGCATAATAATCAATGCTTCCGTATGCCACTATAGCAGTGCTTACCAAATCAGAGTTACCCGAGATATTAATTCTTTTAAAATCTGTATTATTAGATTCATTAGACTCTCTTTCCTGCTCATTACTATCTACTTCAAAAACCAGATAACGTTTTCCTATAACACCTCCATCAATTCTACTATCACTTGGTATCGTAATAATGGCATCGTTTGTAACACGTTCTCCTTCATAAATAGGGTCTACATTAACTCCTAAAACCTTTACAGCGTTATCTGTAATTTCTGGAGTTTCTGAAAGGTAAACGGTAAGATAAGTTTGTACAGCAGGAGCATTCCCTTGGTTTTGTATCGCCCATCCTATTTTTACTTGATTACCTTCTATACCTGTTAACGGCAAATCTGTAGAAGACACTACTAAATCAGACTTTGCAGTTACCAATACCTCTATGGCCTCTGCTTTAACATTGTCTGATTCACTCGCTTCTGCAATTTCATTATCAGCATCTACATGAAAAAGGATGTAATAATTTCCTGCGGATACATCTGAAGGAATCTGTACCCAAAGATATTGTACGGGTCCTTCGTTTCCTTCTACTAATTCTGGTACCGCTGCAGTACCTAAAAACAAATCATCTCTGGATGATTCGCTATCCTTAGAAAGATAGAACTTGATTTTACTTTCTGGGGCTGCTGTATTATTTCTACTCTTTACAGACCAACTTAATAAAGCATATTCTCTTGCCTGAACAACACTCGACACTTGTGATGTAGAAATGGTTACATCAATATCTTGTGCGAATAAAAATGGAGAGGACATTACTATGAATGCCATTAAAATAAATTGCTTTTTCATGTTTGTTTTGTTAAAATTTTTGATGTGTAATTATTAAAATTGAACGTCACTAATCGACACCGCAAAACAAACATTTCTGATGAGTGAATCTATTAAGTATTTGTTAATTTTTACAAGTAAAAATTAATAAAAAAATATTTGCAAATAACCGCCATAATCAAAACTTGGTATAGCCTACGACTACCGATTAAAACAATTATATAAACTACAGTAATTTATGTATAAATTAGGTAATCGTTTTCTCATCTATTTAATGTTTCTTCACTAAAAAAGGCTACCCAAAACGGATAGCCTTTAACATATATTTAGTACTATTTTTACTTATTCTCCTTCACTATCGGCACCATCTACAACAATTCTATCTAATCTATTAGCAACTTCCCAAGCAGTGTAAAATACTAATTGTGCTCTTTTGGTCAATAGCTCATATTCTATTTTATCTGCTGTATCTGTTGGTTTATGATAATCTTCATGTACCCCATTAAAATAAAATATAATAGGAATGTTATGTTTTGCAAAGTTATAATGATCACTTCTGAAATAAAACCTATTAGGGTCATCTTTGTCATTATAAGTATAATCCAAATCCAATTGGGTATAAGTCTCATTTACCTTCTCACTTATTTCATGTAAATCTGTACTTAAACGATCACTTCCAATTAAATAAATATAATTTCTTTTATCTTCATCTTCATGATTTTTATCCACTCTACCAATCATATCAATATTAAGATCTGCAATTGTTTTTTCTAAAGGAAACACAGGGTTTTCTGTATAAAACCTAGAACCATACAATCCTTTCTCTTCTCCTGTAACATGTAAAAATAAAATGGACCTTTTTGGGCCAAAACCATCTTTTTTCGCTTCTTTAAAAGCTTCTGCAATTTCTAACATACTCACGTTTCCTGAACCATCGTCATCAGCGCCGTTATAAATATTCCCTTCTTTATCGATACCAATATGATCATAATGCGCAGAAATCACTATTATTTCTTCTGGTTTTTCTGTTCCTTTGATATATGCTACTACATTTTCTGAATCGTTGATACCTCCTCTAAAATAAGAACTGGGTATTTCTTGAAAGTAATCATCTTCTCCTAACGGAGAAGGAATCCCCATTTTCTTATATTGTTTCTTTAAAAACTCTGCCGCTTTCTTTTGACCTGGTTCTCCTGTATCACGCCCTTCAAATTCGTCACTGGCAAAAGTGTATAAATATTCTTTTAATTCTTTTGCCGTAATTTTTTTTGCATAGTTAACCGCTACATTTTCTCTACTTGCACTTTCTGTAGAATTATTTTTAGCTTCATTTGTCGAAGAATTACGAGGAGTACCACAGCAACAAGCTATAAAAGAAGCAATTACAATAACACTATTTTTCATATGTATTTTTAATTAGTAAAGTACAATATACTTAAATCATTACACATGACTATATGATTAATATTTTTTTGGCAAATACTTTTAATTTTTTTTCAAATTATTCTTTTTAGATTAAAAAAAGGTTTTATATTTGCACCCGCATTCAGGGAATACTTGATGAGACTAAACACTGGAGAAATGGCAGAGTGGTCGAATGCGGCAGTCTTGAAAACTGTTGAGGGTCACACCTCCGGGGGTTCGAATCCCTCTTTCTCCGCAAACAAAAACGCTTCAATACATATTGAAGCGTTTTTTGCTTTTTATACTATAAGTCCAAAGTTGAAACCGGATCAAAACCAATTGTTATGTTTATACAAATAAGATTGTAAATTCCTAATTATCAGGTCATTTATTTACGAGATGATTAACATATCAATCAGCGAAACCGTTTATATGATGTGATATAAAATCATTTTCACCTATTTCTAACTGATCTGTTCTCTTTACACCGTAATGTTCTTCTACTTTTTTAAGTTTTTTATCGAAAGATCCGTGGTAACACATAAGCTTCGTTTTCAACACTTAAAGTTATTTACAACTTTTTATGATGAAAATTCTTACTTAAAATTTATACTACTTTGGATAATACTATACATTATATACTCTTTTATCACCTTTAATAGATAGGAGTGTACAACTCTATTGTTTTTTCTATAGTCTCTGTATATCCTGATGAATTAATCGGAAGTTGAATAGAGACAGTAATCGGAAAAGTTTGAATTCCTTCTTTTAGATTTTCATGGTTAATATTATGACCTATTTCAAAATGAATTAAGTTATTTTGAATAAACCCAGTAATATTCGTTCTTTCGAATTTCAATATTCCATTCTTGATAAGAACCTTAACATTTCTGTCTTTGTCAACCCTATTATTATCATCTGAAAATGGAATTTGGATATCCCATTCAATCTTATTTATATTATCACTTATGGTTTGAGGTGAAAAGGTGTATGCTTCTGACAAGCTTTCAATTGAAAGATCTTTCTTTCGATATATCTTGTTATCATTTACTTCAAAAGATAGTATTACTTCCTGATTATTAACTAAAATTTTGTCATTATAAGAGATTTTATAAGATAAGTCATAAGGCTTATCTTGAATAGTTTCATCAAAAAAGCTTTTTGGAGGATTAAATTTAATTAGAAACAAGCTACCTTCAAATAATTTTGAAGGGTCGTTTATTTCTTTAACGTTAACTATATCAGGATTTGTTGAGCTCCCGTTCGTTTCTTGTACACTCCAATTGTTCTTGTTAGACATTTCTGATGGCACGCCCCAAATTGTAACTTCATGAAAATAATCATCATATTTAATCCAATTATTATCTCCCTTTACAATAGGGTTAACTTCAGCCATTTCATCTCTTATTAATTCTGGAGTAGGCATTTTACCCCAAGATATATATTCATTGTTACTTGAAATTCCTTTTTGAACATATATATTATATTCCTTTATTTCTGTGCTACTTTTTTTACTAATTGCCCCTGAAACATTACCACTTACTTCAATCACAGACACATCCGCTGCAAGATTGGCATCTAGGCTAGAACTGAATTCAAACTTGTCTCTAGTACCAAGAAAAGACATATATCCATAAAACCCTTTTACATAATAGGAATTCTCCATCTCAAGAAACTGACTATTCATCTCATAATTCTGCCATAGTTTAAGCCGAACCCAATTTTTAATTGATTCATTAGTAGAAGTAAGCATACTATGTAGAGGCGAGAAAAAACTCCCTCCTAACAGAAGTAATTCAGTGGAAGAGTCCGTTTCTGCTCTTAAAGAGGCATCAATTTCACCTGGAGGAATATTAAATTTAGCATTTATAGCAGCTAACGCCATACCTGTACAAGTTTGTATATGTTCAACCTTATTTATATGTCCATCTTGAAGAGACACTCCAAGAGGCCAATTTTCCCTAAATATCCTAAGATTAAGATCTGGGTTGTACAATATTTCATCGGAGAATACTGGTTCCTCGTAAATTCCATTGAATAAATTTTGACTTCCTACTCGAGCAATGTGATTGTAATTTTTACTTAAATCTTCATCTATTGATTCAGATTCCCTGATATTATTTGGGATAAAAGAATATACATCTTCTTTATTATAAGATAAGTTACATCTGTTTTTTAAAGCTTTAAAACTAGATTCAAGATGATACCCAAGGGAATTTGGATTTTGAGCATAGGGTTCTGCATTAACTCCTTTCTCCGATAATGAATTTACATCACTTTTGATTGTCGAAACATTTCCATCAATATTGGATATTTTGGAGTTCATTACCACATCTTCACTATTCATTGCTTCCACAATTTTCTCTTGAAGGTTACAGCTTAATATGACAACCAATAATGCTAAGAATATAATTTTTTTCATATTTATGAAGATTAGAATAAATAATAACGATAAATATTGTACCAAGACAACGAATATTACTTATGATAGTTAATTAAAAATTTAAACAAAACCACCCCATACCCGAAGAAATCCTCGGACATGGGGTGGTATATAAGTATAGCAGATTATAATATTACAAAACAACACTCAAAACACTATAAAACAATTAGTTAATTAAACTATAAAAACTAAAATTTCCCCGAATTTTACAAGTACGATTTAGGCTGAAAACAATAAAAAAACCGTCCGACAATTAGCCAAACGGTTTTTATATAACAGGTACAGTTAAAAAAAAAGATAAAAACCCTTCTTTATATAACTATAATATTTTAATATATATTAAAGTGGTTTTCCATTAACAACATCGTAACCAAATGATATATAACTGGTACTGCTCTTATCACCTACCTTGTTCTTCATAACTTTAGCTCCACCTACTATAACGCGTAAGTTGTTTAACTTTAAACCAAGGAGCTCTTCATAATTTATTTTTCTTAATGATGATTGATTGTTCATAAAATGTAATTGTTTTTTAATTATTAATTCTATACAAACAAACATAGAGAATGAAGTATTTGTTTACAAAAAGTTGATATCGAATTTCCCGAATTACGTGTGAGTCATAAAAATCCCTCTTAACTGTTAGAACTAATTAGCAGGGAAATGGTTTTACGCAGTGCTGTTATTTTAATCTATGGTGTTATTGTTCTCTGTTGTTATAAATTTCATATGCTTTTTTAATAATTATCATAAATCAATAATGTTTTTCTAAATGAATGCTTTCCTATCCTTTAATATGCTTTTTTCTATTTATAGTAAACCTTAAATCCTTATAGCTTGCAAACTACTATAAGGATTTAGTTACAATTGAAATGATTTCAGAATCTAATCAATAGAATATCTGGGATCAGTATTTCCACAAGGTACTCTTTTATAATAAATCCTATGTATTATAAAATCATTACGATGTAAAAATCTAACACTAGACATGGCACATGCTAGTGCATCTGCTTTAGAAGTTCCTATTGATGCACCTCCTTCAAAAAAAGCCTTTGGTGCACTTTTTAATGCAATAATAACCTGTGCATACCAGCACGTATTCCGTGCTGTAGTGTCATCAATGGAGTTCTCAATGGTTGGTTTAGTTTCTAATTCCGTATTCGGTGTTGCGCTGAAGCCAACAAAAAATAATATGAATAACAATAAGGTTGACAATGTTTTAATCATGATAAAATTTTTTAAATGATTTATACTAATTTTTATTTGATCAATAGTACATCTCAAATATTATCCGAACAAGAAAGGCGTATCGGTATTCATGAAAACCACTCTAAATTCATGAATACAAAGAAGTTATTCATTGTTGGTGAGTTATTTTGTAATTTAGGGTAGCTACTCTGTAACGCTATTTGACATAAGGCATCAATATATTACAACCTGTTAATTTTCTATTAGCCCCAAGCTGTTCAACCTTTATACCTGTTTTCCTCTATTTGATGAAAATTATAAAAACCTGGTATCGGGTAATAAATAATTTGATCTCATTTGTTAAAATTGCTGTTTTGGCTTAAGGATCTATATTGAATTCTCTTCAATTTCCAAGTTCTATGGTACCATCATCCTCTGGATTGGTTCTTTTAGTCTCTCCAATTTTAACAACAACATCTTTATCAATTCTATTTTTGCTCTCAAAAGTTTGTTCGCCTGGTCTTTCTATTTTTTTAGGGTCGACAAGTTTTTTTTCAATACTGATTACTTTATTCAATTCACATTTTACACTTACCGATATTGTATAGGCCAATGCAAAAGCCATTAAAATTGTAGATTATAAAATTACGACTGACTCAACCTTTTCCTTTATGGCAAAATCGTAAATTCAAAATTTATTTGTTAAGCAGCCAACTATTCTTGCAACATTCATAGAGTACTTGTCTCTTACATCACTATCAACATTTCCTTTTGATGTATTGTAACTCACCTTAACCAATCTCCTGTCTTTTAATTTATCTACTAATTCATCTGTTAAAACAACCTTCATTTCTGCAATCCAAAAAGCTGTGTTAAGTTTTTTAATTGTTTTGTGCTCTGCGACAACATCATTAAAATTATCTAGTTTGATTATATCGTCGTCTGAAGTTTTGAGCATGATCTGATCACCTTTTTTAAAACTAAAAGTATTATAACTGAATATCTTAAATACTAATATTTTAGTATTCTCCTGTACCATTCCATATACAGTTGCGCTGTCTGAGAATTCACCTTTACTGTAAAGAGCCTTAGGTTTAAGCTTTACCACTCTTTGATTTGTATTCTCGTCAATTTTATTTTTAAGATATTCACAATCGTATTTTGCATTCGGATCAATCTCACAAGGTTTTACATTACAACTTTCAATTTCTTTATTAACCTCAATCTCAAATTTATCTCTTCCTTTTAATTGTATATAAAAAATTTGAGATTCTGTGTCCTGGAATATCTTTTTTATTTTATAGTTCGATCCCTTATAATTAATTCTATCACCTGACTTATATTTAATTCCATTGTCTGCTATATAACTTCGATGTGCTACTCTCTGTGCTGACAATTGTACAGATATAAACAAAATCAATATGTATAAATTTTTCACTTTTAAATTGGTTTTAATTTTAAGCTCAAAACTACTAACAAATCCTACAAAGTTGAATACGGTAAAACCACAAACTTTTCTTCGAAAAAGCAAGTATATTACGGTTTTCCATAAAAATATATTACTACTATACAAATAAATATTGTATATAAATATTATTTGATTATTCAAACAAATTTTGACCATTATATAAACTTTCTTAATTGGGGTATATGAGAATATGGGTATGGGATATAAAGAAAGTAAGTTTAACTTTACCTTGTTTACGGTTTAATGCAATAATTGCTAACTTTTATTTTCTACATACAATGCTTAATCATACAATCCATATCCTATAGAGAATAAGTTTAAATCATAAAATAAAGCTAAATAATGGGGAGATTTCTACTTTATAGATTGGGTACCGAAAAAACGTTAATAAGGTTACTTTTCATTTTTATATTCTCCTCTTCTTTTTGATATTTCCAGATTTTAGATCTAATTTCCATCTTTAATATTATTAGGAAAAACATTTTAACATTTACAGTTGGACCATCTGCAGCTAATTTACCTGATATCCACTTCGGTGATTCTCTGATGACCCTTGCTGCTTTGTTATCAAGTAAAGGGTGTATTTTTTTTGTAACTCTGACCGAATCTTGAACCACCATCCCTTCTTTGTCAATTACAAAAGTGACGCCCACTTTTCCTTCTATACCTTTTCTTTTTGCAGCTTTCGGATATTTCAAATTCTCTCTAATGTATTTGTAAAATTCTCGTATTCCTCCTTCGAATTTTGGTGTGACCACGACATGGCCATAGAAGTCATCAGATATTTGAATGTTTTGCCCAAATCCTATTTGACTTGAGAAGGCTATTAATGACATTGCTAAAAAAATCTCATTTGTAATTTAATTTAAAAGTAGTTAAAAATTTATATTCATAACGGTTATGAAACTACTTTACATTTGTTTTTAAATATCATCACCTTAATCCCCTTTCTTAAAAAGTAAGGCAACCCCTATAAAAAATAAAACAGCTCCCGAAATAAGAAAATAATTAACCCCCGGCCAATGTAATATCTTAATAAGTGCTCCCAATAAAAACAATAACACTCCTACTACAAGAAGTACTATACTGATTACTTTTGTTGTATTCATTTACTATATCCTAACTTATGCTAATTTCCCCAAATTAGAAATAAGATTATTATTTAATTCAATTACAAGACTAAAATATAATTTATATACGAAAACCAAACATTTATCTATTAAATTTTACTTGTACATTTAGCGCCAATCTAAAGAAAACTACTCCCAAACACCAAATAAAACATTAAAAAACAACAAGTTAAACACCTAATTACTACTCCTACAAATTCATATCTTAACAACTTTTAAAAAGTAAAAAAAATATGGTTTTTCTGTATTTAATTAAAAAGTAAACTCTTTTAAATTTGATTTCTTTTTAAAACTGAAAAACGCGTTATGAAAAAATTACTCCCCCTATTTGTATGCTTCATCCTCATTCTTTGTAAAAAAGAGGATGAAATAATAATATTTGAAGGAAAACAATCAGATTTAATTGGTGTTTGGGTCTTGAAAAGTGCAAATTTAGGAGGTATTGACCTTGAACTAGATGAATGTCGAAAACAAGAAACTATTACCGTAAATAGTATGGGGGATGCTATTTGGAAAAATCCTGGACTAATCACAGATTCTTGCGACCCTGTTGACAAAAAGCTTAAATTTCTTGCGCTTAATTCTAACTTTACTATCAAATATGAATCTGAAACCATTACATATCACGGAAAGTTTTTAGAACCCGGTATGGTCGAAATTATTTCGATTTTTAAAATAGATGAACTTGAAACAAAGTCTATTTATATATTTACTAAAAAATAGATATACCCAAACTCATCGGTCACATTATTGATTGATTTGCTTTAATTGGTCATAAATCAGATGCTGAGAACTTATTGTATTTTTTTGACCAGTACTATATTGATTCGTCTGCATTACATCAATATTTCTAGCTTTTACAGTATCATTAAGCTGAAGCCTTATTATTTCAGAAATCTTTGTAAATATATGTTTATCCAAGATTGGTCTAATAACTTCAATTCTATGATCCAGGTTTCTTGTCATCCAATCTGCAGAGCCTATAAACATTTTTTCCTTTCCTTTATTCGAAAATAAATATACTCTTCCATGTTCTAGAAACCGATCTGCAATGCTGGTGACATATATATTTTCGCTTTGCTCTTTTATTTGAGGCACCAGACAACAGATACCTCTTACCTGTAATCTAATTTTACTCCTGCATTACTTGCCTTATATAATAAGTTAATCATTCTCTTATCTTGCAGGTTATTCATTTTTGAAATTGTATATGCCTCCTCCTCTGCTTTAGCATTATCAATTTCATTCTCTACCAGTGTTCTAAATTTACTATGGGTTGTAAATGGAGATACGAATAGTTTTTTACATTTAGGAATAATTAGTTTTCCTTCTAAAACCTGAAAAACCTGTAAGATTTCTGAGGTTATTTTTTTTCTTGCAGTCATTAAACCAAAATCTGTGTAAATTTTGGATGTTTTTTCATTAAAATTCCCTGTACCTATGTAACAATATTTTTTTGATGCTTCTTCTATTTCTTTTTCTATATAAAGAGTTTTAGAATGCACCTTAATCCCGGGGTAACTATATTTTACAATCGCTCCGTTTTCTTCTAGCTTCTTACCTCATCTAATATTATTCTTTTCATCAAAACGAGCTTTGGTTTCTATAAAAACATACACTTCTTTTCCATTCTTAGCTGCTTGTAAGAATCCATTTGCTATTAATGAATCTTTAGAGACTCTGTATAAAGTGGCTTTTATTTTGGTAACACTGGGATCATTTGCTGCTTCTTCTACCAGCCTCACAACATCTTCAAATGATTCATAAGGAAAACTAAGTGATCTATCTTTTTCATCTATCGCAGTTAGTATACTCGAACTATTCTGCAGTTCTTTATTACGAATCGGTATTAGTTCTTTAAAAATCAATTTCTTTCCACCCAAATTAGGAAAACTAAAAAAATCTTTAAAGTTGTGATAAGTGTTTCCTCTAACGGTATCAGTTTCATTAATATCAAGCGTTTGTTTAATAGCATCAATAGTGTTTTTTGGCATGAACTGATCTATCAATGCTCTAGTGACTTGTCCGCTATCCCGATTGGGTAATGACGCTTTTATTTTATCTAATAAATTTCCAGAATATTCGCTTTCTATATAAAGTTCTGCACTCCTAGAGATTTTAATTGCATAAAAATCGGTCTTATATTGCTCTTTTAGATTATATTTTAGGATATCATCAATAAATAAAACCTCAAAACTTTCCTTTGTATTAGGCATTGTAATAAACCTAGGGATTTCTGGATTAATTTTAAACCAAATAAAGTCATTTTTATTAGACATCCCTACTAGGTATATAATTTCATTTTTTACAAAAAGATTGTCTTCACCTATAGTTAATACCCCCAAATCATTGCTGTTCTTCTTATAATATTCTATACAAAACTCAAATTGAGCTTTTTTATACATATCTAAGAATAGTAGGTTGATGTTTGCCTTTTGTAAATCAGGAATAATTTCTGTGTAAAAAATTCTTCCAAACTCTTCTTGAAGTATAAATTCATAATAATTCTTTTGATATTGTTAAAAGTTTTGGTATAACTATTGAAGCATATTCACTATAAATGGTTGCTTTTTTAAAATTGTTTCAAGGATTTTCGAACATCATTTCAAACAATTTTAATCATAATCTTTGACCAACTTACCAAACCTCATATTTTCACTTAAATTCCTCTATTTTCACCTAATTAAAAATCATTTTGTAACTTTAAAGTGCACAATCAATTCATGTATGCCTTTTAGTATCCAACAATTCAAAATTCTATCCGAAAAAACATTACTGTTTTTTATTGTATTAAAAAAAGATGGTACAATACTAGACTTTAACCCCAGATCAGAGTTATTATTTCCAGAATCAAAGTGTTTGATAAAGGGAACTAATCTTGAAGGTTATATCGCAAATAAGGAAGGCTTCAAGTTTAAAAAGCTGCTATCATCTTTATCCAGTTGCGAGCATATAGAGGACACTTCGCTGTCACTTAGTTTTCCTTTGGGACAAAAAACTCCTATTATCCTAAAAATTAATTTTGAGCTTTATGATGATGTCATACGTGCTATTGGAATGGATATAACCAAAGAATCACTAAGTAATCAGGCACTCTCTATCACCTCTGAAAGTAAAAAAAGACTACAAGCCATGGTTAACAATGGTTTTGCATATATGCTATTGCTTAACACAGATGGTGAAATCTTAATGACAGATAAAAAATCTCTGTCTATTATTAAACGAGATTTTAATGTTGACCCAACTCTACAAACTTGTCGTTTTATTGATGTAATGCCTATTAATTTTAAAAATTCTTTTGCGCATGAGTTTAATGAGGCTTTAAAAGGAAATCATGTAAAAAAGGAAATTGAGCGTATTACAAATAAAGGCAACATACAATGGTTAGAAGCGCAGTATACTCCAATTTTTGATCAAGAAACAATTATAGACTCTGTTTTGGTTAGCTTTCATGACATCACAGAACAAAAACTTGCAGAAATCGCTATAAAGGAGTCACACATCAAAGAACAGGAGTTAAACAATCTAAAATCAAATATTCTATCAAACTTTAGCCATGAAATCAGAACACCTTTGAACGGTATTATGACTCTAAGTAAGCTAATCGTTGATGAGCAAAATCAAGAAGAAAAAATCATGCTTTTACGATATTTGGAAGAAAGCAAAAATCGACTGTTGGATACAATTAATAATTTATCCAATCTTAGTGAGGTAGAGGCTATGAAAAAGAATATCAATTTACTCAAACATGATGTAAATTTTACCGTCGAAACTTCGTTTAGAGAATACAAACATATGGCAGAAGCCAAAAATCTTTCTTATAATTTAGTACTAGATACTACCTCTCCATATATCAAAATAGATAACGGACTTTTTAAAACTGCACTAAATAATATTATACATAATTCTATTAAATACACCAATACGGGAGGTATAATAGTGAAAGTATATTCAAAAAAATCCAAAAATAATGTTTATATTTCGGTAACAGATACTGGTATTGGGATAAATAGGGAGAACCTTAATAGGATATTTGAACCATTTATACAAGAGAGTATTGGTTTTAGTCGTAAGTATGAAGGAACAGGTATTGGATTAAGTTTGTCTAAACGATATATCGAGATACTTGACGGAGAAATAACGGTAGAAAGTAAAGTAGGTATAGGTACAGAATTTTGTATCATAATTCCAGAATGGGTATGAATGTTCTCTATGTAGAAGACAATAAAATTAATGCAATGGTAATGGATAAAATGCTATCCAAAAATGACTCTAATGTTATTATTGCAGAAAATGGTCCTAAAGCTCTTAAGGTGGTAAAAGAGAAAAGCCTAGACCTCATCCTGGTAGATATTAATCTGGGACTTAATCAAATGGATGGATGTGAATTACTGCAACGTTTACGCAAACTGGATTTTTTAAATGGAATTCCGGTATTTGCGGTTACTGCTTATGCCATGCCAGGAGATGAACAGCGCTTTATCAATATTGGATTTGACAGGTATTTCTCAAAACCCATAAATTTTGATCAATTAGTATCGGTAATCGCTAGTATTGGTAATTCTTTTAATAAAAAAAGAAAAGACTAAAAAATTAACTTTTCAAAATACCGGATTTTTCTTATCGTATTTGGTTAAATTGTATTCCCAACTGTTTTTCGAGATCTCGAATAGCTTTTATTTCTGGGCGTGTTATTAATGCCAAAGAAATCCCTGTTTTGCCAGCTCTTGCAGTTCTACCGCTTCGGTGTGTAAAATATTCTATTTGATCTGGTAATTGATAATGAACAACAAATGCCAGATTAGCAACATCAATTCCTCTTGCAGAAACATCGGTAGAAACCAATAACTGTATACTTTTATTTCTAAAAGCTCTCATTACCTTATCGCGATCTTTCTGAGTCATCTCTCCTTCTAACAATCCAACCTTATAGTTTTTGGCTAATAATTGTTTAGAAAGTGTTCGAGCAACAACTTTGGTTTTTGTAAAAACAATTCCTCGTCCGACTTTTTGAGATTTCAAAAAATAGGTCAAAGTGTCTAATTTATTAGCTTCATCACCTACAACAAACTGATGATCGATTCCGCTATTAAGAGCATCATCCTTGTCAATACTTATTTTTACAGCACTTCTATCTAAATAAGAATTTATGATTTCATTTAATGAAGAAGGAATAGTTGCAGAAAAGAGCCATATATTTCGACTTCCTTTTGTTTTTGAAAGTATGGTAGTAAGATCTTTTTTAAATCCCATACTCAACATTTCATCTGCCTCATCCATTACTAAAACCTTAATTTTAGAAATATCAATTGCTTTTCTATTGATAAGATCAATTAATCTCCCTGGTGTAGCAACCACAATATGAGTTGGACGTTTTAATCTAGAAAGTTGTCTTTCTATTTTCTCTCCTCCATACACAGATTCTGTAAATATCTTATCAGTATATTTGGTATACTTAAATAATTGTTTTGCTATTTGTTGACCCAATTCTCTTGTAGGAGCTAATACCAACGCTTGCACATGCTTTTTAGTAGGATCTATTTTAGATAGTAAAGGGACTCCAAAAGCAGCAGTTTTACCTGTTCCTGTTTGAGCCTTACCTAAAAAATCGGTAGGTTCATTCATCAAGATCGGGATGGCCTGCTCCTGTATTTTTGTTGGATTAATGATTCCTATTTCCTTAAGACCTTTATTAAGATCTTTGGGTACCCCTAACTCTAAAAAAGTCATAGCTATTTGTTTTAAGCTACAAAAGTAATCCAATATCTAGATTAAATAAGAAAATAACAGGGAGATTTATTTTATTACAATAAATTTATTAGCAAGTAATATTCATAAAATATATAAACAATTGCCTTTTAGAAGAAAGGCCTTTTTTATGAAAATGAGATCTATTCATACAAAATCCACCAGAGCAGTTAAAATCAGAATGATTTTCTGATGACAATACATCCATAAGTACTATTTTATCATGATCATGATTTACGCGATGGTCTTTTTCTTGAATAACATTTGAATCGTAAGAAAAAACCTTCTTTTCAGACATATCCAACTCTAAATGAGATACTAGATTATCATTTGTTTTGTGTAAAGAGTCATATGGGGTAACTGTTTGGGCATTACCTAAGCCCATTACCATAAAAAAACTCAATAAAAATAAAGATCGTAAAAGTGAATTCATATTGTTTAGTTTTTAGATTATGGGGTAATTTTTGATTGTAAATTAAAGGCGAATCATGGTAAAAAATTCGATTTCCTTATCAATAATTTTTAAAATCGTCGACAAAGTACAAATTTAATCGATAAAAAACAAATAAAATTATACAAAACCAATGAATACATTATGGTAAAACCATAAAAACCAATACTTTACAAAAACAAAAAACTAAAATAATGTAAGATTATTAGACGTATGACCGGGAATATGAAGCCCTGTACCTAAATGAGTATTTAATTTTTTAATGAAATAACCTGCTAATAAAGGAGACTCTACTTCTAGGTTTTGATGTACAAAAAAATGTATGTTACTAATTCCTTGATCTTTCCAAACCTTTAAACGTGCTACCCACTCGTCTAACCTAGAATAATCGCTAGCATGGTTAGCCCCAACATATCTTATAAAAGCCTCATTATTGGTTAAGCGCATATGTAATAAATCCCTTCTTCCTGCCGTATCTGTAATAATATTGGATATATTATTATTTTCAAGTAACTCATACAACTCTGTTGCTACCATGCTATCATTAAACCAATCTGTATGTCTAAACTCAACAGCTAAACGTATTTCCTTTGGCCATTGTTCTATAAACCTAATAACCCGATCAAAATTCTTGGGACCAAAATTACCATGCAATTGTAAAAAGACGGTCCCTAATTTTTCTTTTAAGTGAATCACGTTAGCACAATACTCATCTACATAAGGTTGTACATCTTCATTTAACCTCTTTAAATGAGATATATTTTGAACCAATTTAGGAAAAAACTTAAATCCTTTCGGTGTTTTAAGATACCATTTTACAAATTGATCTTCAGGAAAAATCCTGTAAAACGTTGCATTAAGTTCTATGCTGTTAAATTGAGATGAATAATATTCTAATTCGTCCTTGGTACCTCTGGGGTAAAAGCCTTTTAAGTCCTGTCTATTCCATTTGGCACAACCAACATGAACCGATAAGTTTCCCGAAGCTGTATTTTTCAATACATGTTCGGTATCTTTATGATCTTGAGGTAGTCTAAAATCTATTAGTTCGGGTTGTGTTACTTTTCCAAATTGCATTTTGTACGATTAAAAGTGTAACAAAAATACATTTCGATTGACTCATATAACAATAATCTTATAGAAAATTGATGTAATGAGCACATTAATATTATTAATAATTGATTTTATCGTTGTTATATTTACTACACTTTTACATTGTTTATAAGTAGTTTAAAACTCTAATAGCCCATGTAATTTTTGCGTATAACTATTGTGTATTTTTAGTAAACCTTCAAGTATTATGGAAAATAGGGAAACAAATTTATTAGCAATGAGGCCGCAGTTATTAAACGCAAGGGTTTCTGGAAACATGTCTAGCGACGAGCAATTTCAGAACAAAACCATTCGCCCAATTGTAAAATTACAAGGAGATTTATTAATCGAAGTTTTTAAAAATTACATTCGTAAAAGAAAAAATACTTTTTACGGATTATCTCTGGAAAAGCGTTTCGATTTTGTAGAAAATGCTATCCAAAAAGACATGAAGTTTAGAAACAGTCTAAAAGGTATGATTATTGGGCAATTTACAGTTGAAGAATATGCCATTTACACCAAAAATTCTTCTGCTCTCAATAAACGTATGATGGGCATTGTTAAAGAACGGATACAAGATAACATACAATTATTAGAATATCCCGTATCAAAATTAAAAACAGGATGATAACATCCTGCGAATTCTAATACCACTTTACTAATCATACATACCATAAAATCCAGATTTTATGGTATGTATGATTTCAAAAATAGTATCTCTGGAAATTATTTTTCTAGATAAGAGATTACATTTCCTTGTATTCTTGATGATATATCAGTAACATCTGCTTTATTAAAGGAATTACCCGTTATATTTTCATATAACTCGATATAACGCTCTGACACAGAATTTATATATTCATCTGTCATTTCAGGAATTTGTTGTCCTTCTTTTCCTTGAAACCCATTTCCAATCAACCATTGTCTAACAAACTCTTTAGAAAGCTGTTTTTGTGGTTCTTTTGCCTGTTGTCTATCTTCATAACCATCTAAATAGAAATAACGAGATGAATCTGGCGTATGAATTTCGTCTATTAAAACGATTTTACCATCTTTGGTTTTTCCAAATTCATATTTGGTATCAACCAAAATCAATCCTCTTTTTGCTGCGATCTCTGTTCCTCTAGTAAACAATTTTCTAGTATAATCTTCTAAAACTATATAATCTTCTTCAGACACAATTCCTTTGGACAAAATCTCTTCTCTAGAAATATCCTCATCATGCTCTCCATTATCTGCCTTTGTAGATGGTGTTATAATTGGCTCTGGAAACTTATCATTTTCTTTCATCCCTTCTGGCATAGCAACACCACATAACATTCTTTTACCCACTTTATACTCTCGCGCAGCGTGCCCCGAAAGGTACCCTCGTATTACCATTTCTACCTTAAAAGGATCGCAAAGATGTCCTACCGCAACGTTTGGGTCTGGTGTAGCAATTAACCAATTTGGCACTAAATCTTCGGTTTCTTTCATCATTTTGGTTGCAATCTGATTAAGAATCTGCCCTTTAAAAGGAATCCCTCTTGGCATTACTACATCAAATGCAGATAAACGATCGGTAGCTATCATCACTAATAAATCATCGTTTATAGAATAAACCTCTCTTACTTTTCCTTTATATACCGATTTTTGGCCCGGAAAATTATAGTTTGTATCAACTATTGTATTCATTATCAATTTTTGGTTCAGACATCAAACCTATATGATTCGATATCAGCTATTATTATCCATTACTATTTTCAATATTCTTATAAGCAGCTATTACCTTTTTAACTAACTTATGACGAATTACATCCTTATCATCCAGATATATCATCCCAATACCAGGAATATCCTTAAGAACCAATAAAGCTTCTTTTAACCCAGAAATAACACGTCTTGGTAAATCTATTTGTCCTGGGTCACCTGTAATAATAAACTTCGCATTTTTACCCATACGTGTTAGGAACATTTTCATTTGGGCATGCGTTGTATTTTGAGCCTCATCAAGAATTACAAAAGCATTATCTAACGTCCTACCTCTCATAAATGCCATAGGGGCAATCTGTATCACTCCTTTTTCTATAAAGCTATCTAGTTTCTCACTAGGAATCATATCTCTAAGTGCATCATACAAAGGCTGCATATAGGGATCTAATTTTTCTTTAAGATCTCCTGGTAAAAATCCCAGATTCTCACCCGCCTCAACTGCTGGTCGGGTCAAAATAATACGTTTTACCTGCTTTTCTTTTAGAGCCTTTACCGCCAATGCAACTCCGGTATACGTTTTTCCTGTACCTGCAGGGCCAATAGCAAAAACCATATCGTTCTTGTTACAGGATTCTACTAATTTACGTTGATTTGCAGTTTGCGCTTTTATTAATTTACCTCCTACTCCATGCACCAACGTTTCACCACTATTAGCAGAGGTTTCATAATCTGCCTGACTCTCACTGGTAAGTACTCGCTCAATCGCATTTTCATCTAGTTTATTATATTTTCCAAAATGATCAAGGAGCATATTGAGACGCATATCAAATTCTTCAAGCATATCCTCATCGCCATATACTTTCATTTTACTACCACGCGCCACAATTTTTAACTTAGGGAAGTATTTTTTTAATAATTGAATATTACTATTCTGAAGTCCAAAAAACTCTTTTGGATTGATTTCTGTAAGTTCTATAATAAGTTCGTTCAAAAGCTATGCAGATTTTAGTATGATTTTTTTTTAGGATTACCTAATTTTGCTACCGCTGTTTAATTTTTGCCGGGAAAACAAAATAAAACACACAACAAAATTAAATTATTGTATAATTCTATAGATTTTACCATTAAAAAATAACGGTTTTATCATTATTTTGTGATCCAAATTAAAACTTTGAGTAATTTCATAACAAATTTACATATTTTTAAGTGCTTACAACCAAAAGATATTAACAATTCTTGTACATGCCAATACTAACCTTAACGACAGATTTTGGAATCAAGGATCATTTTGTATCTGCTATCAAAGGAGCGATTTATACCGAGCTACCTGATGCCAGAGTTGTTGACATATCTCATGAAATCTCACCATTTCATATTACAGAAGCTGCATATATTATACAAAATGCTTATAAAAATTTTCCAAAAGGAAGTATTCATATCGTTGGTATTGATAGCGAGCTTCATCCAGAAAATAAACACATCGCTGTTTTACTAGATGGACACTATTTTATATGTGCAAATAATGGATTAATCTCATTAATTACTTCTCAGTTTAATCCAGAAAAAGTAGTAGAAATTAATATTCATGATACCATTGTATCAAATTTCCCTGTTCTAGATGTATTTGTAGCAGTTGCATGTCATATTGCGCGTGGAGGTACGTTAGAGGTTATAGGAAAAGTAATTTCTGAAATAAAAACAATTAAAGGAATCACTCCTATTGTTAATGTGGGAGGTACTCAAATTGTAGGTAGTATCATTTATATTGATAATTATGGAAACCTTATTACTAACATCACAAAAAAAATGTTTGATGAAATAGGAAAAGGAAGAAAATTTAAGATTACTGCACGCAACGCCGTGTTTGAAAATGTATATCTACGGTATAGCGATGCCATTAACTTTACTATTGAAAAAAGCAAGCGTGAAGAAGACGGAAAAAAATTAGCGATTTTTAATTCCTCGGGGTATTTAGAATTAGCTATTTATAAAAGTAATCCAAAAACAGTAGGTGGAGCATCTAGCCTTTTTGGGTTACATTTTAGAGATACTGTGAGTGTAAGTTTTGAATAAAACGACCTTCATTCATCATCAAAACACGTTATAAAACTAAAAAGAGGAGTAAACATATATATTTTCCTCAAAACGAAAAAAAATGATTGTACGAATTGTAAAAATGGGGTTTATTACAGAAGAAATTGAAGCATTTTTAACGAATTTTAACCAGCATAAAGATCAAATACGAAATTTCGAAGGTTGTACACATTTACAATTATTAAGAGATGAGCACCAAAACCATCAGTTTTTCACCTACAGTCATTGGGAATCAGAAACGCACCTCAATAACTACAGAAACTCTGCGTTATTCAAAAAGGTCTGGGCAAATACAAAAGATAAATTTTGCCAAAGACCCGAGGCCTGGAGTACAAAACAACTATAGTTTTATAAAAAAAGTAGCATTGCATATCACAAATCAATCTATAAATAATATATAATAAGACATTAAAAATAATCTTAGAAACCTATGTTTGCATTAATACGAAAAGAAATCAACACCTTTTTTTCTTCTATAGCTGGATATCTTGTAGTCGCCATATTTCTTATTCTAAATGGGTTATTTTTATGGGTATTTAAAGGGCAGTATAATATTTTGGATAGTGGTTTTGCAGATTTATCTCCTTTTTTCCAGATAGCTCCATGGGTATTATTATTTCTAATCCCCGCAATAACCATGAGAAGTTTCTCTGAAGAAAAAAAGTATGGTACATTAGAAATATTGCTTACCAAACCCATTCGACCATATCGTCTTGTAATAGGTAAGTATTTGGGATGTTTATCCTTAATAATAATTGCTCTCTTACCTAGTTTCTTATATGTACTTACCATTTATCAATTAAGTAGTCCTATTGGTAGTTTTGATATTGGTAGTACCATTGGATCATATATCGCCCTATTATTACTCGCTGCATCTTATACCGCGATTGGTATATTTTCATCATCCATCACAACCAACCAGATCATTGCATTTTTGATCACTATTTCTATTTGCTTTACTATTTACTTTGGTTTTGCCCTATTGGATAAAATGAATTGGATGGGTATGCAAATACACTATGAACGAATAAGTATGGGTGTACTGGATACAAGAGATAGTATGTATTTTGTTTCTGTGCTATTATTTTTTCTAGCACTTGCGACTTTTTCGCTAACAAAAGGAGCTTTAAAAAATAAAATTAAGCCAATAATTATATCATTATTAGGGGTTATTGTTTTAAATCTAGCAGCGAATTCCTTTTATAATCGTTTTGATCTAACACAAGATAAGCGTTTTACCTTATCTGATGCTACAAAAAACCTTATTTATAGTGCAGCAGCACCTGTCGTTATTGATGTACTTTTAGAAGGAGACTTCCCCTCAGAATTTAAGCGATTACAATCTGAAACCAAACAATTATTAGAAGAGTTTAACACCCTTAACCCAAATTTACAATATGTATTCACCAATCCTTTGGAGGAGGAAGAAATTCGTGCTCAAACCATCGGTGAATTACAAAAATTTGGATTAACACCAATGGAAGTTAGTGTAAAAGAAAGCGGAAAAACAAAAATAGAAACAGTGGTTCCCTGGGCAATTTTAAGTTATCAGAACAGGAGTATTAAAATACCACTTGTCAAAAATACGATTGGTGCCACCACAGAAGAACGTGTTAACAGCTCTATTCAACAATTAGAATATGCTTTTGCAGATGGACTAACCAAACTTCTAAATCCAAAAAAACACAAAATTGCAGTCCTTAAAGGGAATGGACAATTACCAGATGCAAATATCGCAGACTTTATTAAAACGTTACAAGACTATTATTTTGTAGGAGCGTTTACACTGGATTCTGTAGCAGACAACCCTTCTAAAACATTAAAATATTTACAAAAGTTTGATCTGGTGATCAATGCTAAACCTACAGTCCCATTTTCTGAAAAAGAAAAATATGTACTGGATCAGTTTATTATGGATGGAGGAAAATCTCTTTGGTTACTGGAATCTGTAACTATGGAAATTGATAGCCTCATGAACCCAGAAGGGTCCGGCGTTGCTGTGATGCAGGATTTACGACTTGGAGACGCTTTATTCTCGTATGGTGTACGAATAAATCCGGTATTGGTAAACGACTTGTATTCTGCTCCATTAGTTTTGGCTTCTGGACAAGGAAATGAAACTCAATTCACCCCATATCCATGGTTTTATGGATCTCTAACCAAAAGCACAAGCGACCACCCTATCGTAAAGAACATAGAAGCCGTAAAATTCGAATTTTCTAATCAAATAGATACCTTAAAAAATAGTGCACAAAAAACTGTATTGCTTACCAGCTCTGATAAGTCAAAAACCGAAGGAGTCCCTAAAGAAATACGATTAGAATCTATCATAAGAAAAAAGCCTGACATGACCGGTTATACAGAAGGAGCTCAAAACCTTGCTGTTTTGCTAGAAGGTAATTTTAAATCTACCTATAAAAATCGTATTAAACCTTATCAGGAAAAAAAACATAAAGATACCAGCGATCCAACAAAAATGATCGTTATTGCAGATGGTGATATTATTAAGAATCAAACTCAAAAAGGACAACCTATAGAATTAGGATTTGACCCCACCATGAATCTTAAATATGGTAATAAAGAGTTTTTATTGAATTCTGTAAATTATTTGCTGGATGATTCTGGTTTAATAGATATTAGAGGTAAAGAGATTAATATTTCGTTTTTAAACATAAAAAAAGTAATTGATACTAAAACAAAATGGCAAGCAATTAATCTTGTTTTACCATTAATGATTCTTTTAGTTTTTGGGCTTATATTTTCTTTTTTAAGAAAAAGAAAGTACGTTACAAAGATGTAATACATCTTATGAAGTATAAGAACCATTGTTTTTGCTTATTTTAGTTTAGGTAAAAAAACAATATACAAATGTTGAGAAATAAGACTTTAGCCAATCGATTAAGAGAGGTCTTTCTTAATGGAAAATGGATTGCTAATACCAATTACAAATTACAAATCGAAGATTTAACTTGGAAACAATCTATTCAACAAATTCAAGACCTAAATACTATAGCTGTTCTCATTTATCATGTTAATTATTATTTGGCTGGTATTTTGAACGTGTTTAATGGCGGAAAACTAGAAATCAGAGATAAATATAGCTTTGATTTACCACCCATTACATCTGAAGCCGATTGGAAAAACTTGGTAGCAGAATTTTTACTTAATAGTGAAAAATTTGCTAACCATATAGAAAATATGGAGGATAGCCAGCTAGACGCCCCTTTCGTAGATGAAAAATACGGGACATACCAAAAAAATATTGAAGGAGTCATTGAACATAGTTATTATCATCTTGGCCAAATTTCGCTGATCAAAAAGATGGTTTTAGAAAAAGAAAGTGCGTAAAACACTCTCTTCAAGGGCTATTTGTTGGTTTTTATTTGCTTTAGAAATTAAAGTACAATCTATTTTAAATTTCTATTCTTTATATTTGGTATAGAAAACCCCCAAACCTAAAACCCGAATTTTATCGATCCTACTACCCAAAATATAGTAATTAAGACAGAAGATTTATCTATTGGTTATCGCTCTAAAAAAGAAATGAATGTTATTGCTACAGACATTAATCTTAAACTAAGAGAAGGAGAATTGATAGGACTTGTAGGTGCTAACGGTATAGGTAAATCCACTTTATTAAGGACGTTATCGCGCGTTCAGCCCGCTTTACATGGTAAGGTATTACTTTCTGACAAAGAGTTAACTACTTACAAACCTATAGAACTGGCATCTCAATTAAGCATTGTATTAACAGAGAAGATAGCTTCAAAAAACCTTACAGTACAGGAACTGGTAGCGCTCGGCAGACAACCATATACAAATTGGGTGGGTAAAATGACCGATGAGGATTTAGAACAAACAAAAAAAGCGATAGAAGTTACACATATTACAGATTTAATCGCCAAAAGATGTTTCGAATTAAGTGATGGGCAATTACAAAAGGTACTTATTGCACGAGCAATAGCACAAGACACTCCTTTTATAATGCTTGATGAACCTACTACTCATTTGGATGTGTATCACAAAGCATATATCTTAAAACTTCTTAAGCGACTGTCATTCGAAACCAAAAAAACAATTCTTTTCTCTACACACGAAATTGATTTTGCTATTCAACTTTGTGATAAAATGATTGTATTGAATAAAAACGGTTTCGAATTTGGGAGGCCCAAAGAACTAGTACAATGTAGAGCCTTTTCTTCTCTTTTTCCTGAAGATCTTATTCTTTTTGACACTAAATCTAGTCGATACAAAGTAAGAAATTAAGGCTGTTTGTTATTACAGAAACCCAATTTCATTTTTTTCTACACCTACATTTTTAGTTTATCTAATGTCACTTTTTTGTCTTGCTGATATAGTTTAATAAACTTCACTTTTTTAGTTTGATTTGCGGCTCCAAAATTGTAGTAAACCGTATATTTCAAAAATGAAGGGTTCTTAAGGTCGTTTTCTCCTAAAGATTGTAAATTAACAATCCACTCTTCTGATGCTTTCGGAATCTCGAACTCTTTAGAAAAAACACCTAGCTTAACTTCATTTAGCAACAATTCGTTATTATCCTCATAGGCATGTTTCCACTTAAAATATTTTTTTTCTGGATTAACGAACTGAAGTTCGAATTGAGCCTGAGCATCACTCCAGTCAAAAACAATCCTAAGCGGTGTAGTTTTGACAGCTAGCAATTCTTGAGGAATTTCTGCTACATCAATATAAGATCTATATAAATTTAATACTTCCTGGATCTCAGCATATATTTGACTAAAAGCCGATGTATCGCGTATTTCTTCTGCTTTTTTAAGAAGTATTTGTTTATACATTTCAAATGCTTCTTTATACTTACCGTTTTCTTTATACAGACGAGCAACATCCATAGAGGATTGTACATAGTTGGGTTTTAAAGTCAAAATACGCCTATACAACTCTAATGCTTTTTCTTTATCTCCTTCTTCTTCTAATTTAAAAGCCAAACCTCGCAATCCATTATGATTATAATTTGCTACTTCTGCTATGTTAGAAACTATTTGAGATGCTAATTTTTTATCCCATTTCTTAAAATACTCTGAACTATAGAGGTAAAAAGGAATTTCTAATGAATGAAGTTTTCTTAACTCCATATAAGTATTCATTGCATTTTGCTGAGAGGTACTCTTATCTAATTTTGACAAATATTCTGGCCTTCCCTTATCTGTGTTTATTAACTGTAGGTTTTCGTTATAATCATTCCCGGTTACTAATGCGGTATTTACTCTTTTTTCTGAACTTTCTGATTTACCATGAATGGTAGAAATAACAATAACTCCTCCACTACCATCAGATCCATATAATGAAGAAGTACCAGCCAGAGAAGAAATCAGAGAAATATTCTCAATATCATTAATGTTTAAATAATCCGGGATACGACCTGCCTGAATACCATCTACTACAAATAACACAGGAGGAGCACTAGTTATTGCAGAAAAAAGTTTACTACGTATAAAAAATATTCCGTTCTTGTTTGTCAAGCTGGGGAATCTCGCTTCGATCAATTCTTCCAAAGTTTCATAAGCATTATTAAACTCTTCTTTACTTATGGTTTGTGCTCCATACCCAATACTTTCCTTTTTTTTATTTTGCACCCCATCATAGATTGTTTTTTCCTTTGTTTTCTCTTTATCTTTTATACTTACCTCATCTAATACCTCAAACTCTGGAACCAGATCTATCTTTAGCGTTTCTTTATTAACTATTCTTCTTTCTTGAGGTAACATCCCAAAAAAATCAAAAACCAAGACCTCATCTTGTTTAACTTTAATAGAAAAATTTCCATTAGCATCACTAGATATTTGCCTAAAAGTACCTTTTACACTAATCATACATCCTTGTATTGGCTTATTTGCAGAAGTTACATTTCCTTCAATTGTTATATATCCATCCTCTTTTGACAGAATTATTTGATCCTCTACGCCTTCTTTAGTCATAAACTGCAATGCTTTATCCATCGGTGTTTGCGATAATGGTATATATTTTCCATTTGTAAAAAAACTTTCCATTCGCAATCTACTATGACTACCTTCTTTTTTACTATTAATATAAAACACGGGAGTGTCATAAAAAAGTGTATGTTCTCCATAATTATCTTTTCCCTCGGTAAACACCATATATAGATCAGGATGCTGTGTTTTATCGTAAAGCATCGAGAAATTAGTTGCGCCATCATAGGTGTTTTGACTTAAATATGTTTCTAACGCTTTCATATTGCCATCAACAATATCAAATACTTTGGTGGACTTAATAGTATCTGAAAAACAGATCAATTCGATTTTTACATTCTTAATTTTTGAAAAATATTTTTTTAAAAACTGAAGTTCTTTTTGAAGATCACGCTCTTGCATCGATAAAGATACATCCCAATACATGGTTATATTTTGAGGAATTGCTCTGTCTTTAAGTTCTTTTGCGTCATCGGGATATTGTCCTTCTAGAACAAATCCCATAGTCATGTCTTTGAGCTTTCTCCAGGCTCCCTGACTAACATCTTTTACAAAAACTTCGCCTGCTCCTTTGGTTCCGCTTATCGAAAATTTTAAATCAAAACCATATACTTCGAGCATTTCTATACTTACAATCACGTCTTCATTAACAACAATATTATGCGATGATAAATCAATATGCTGTAGGCCTATTCCTTTTTTTATTAAGTGGCGAACCTCCTCTTTTAATAAGTTTTTTCCAGGTTTACCATTTATTGAGGAGTATAAATTTACCCGAAGAAGTATACCACTAGAGGTGTTTTCTAGTACATCAAACTCTAAAGAATTAAGTTTGGTTTGCTTTTTATTAATTTTAATTAAGGTACCAATTTCTGCCCCCAGAGTATTCATATCCTCCCAGCTTTTTACCGAAGATTCGTCTCCTATAAAACCGAAAACACTTGTTTTGGGATTAGAAATATCTGTTATACTGTTTTTTGATATAGTTGTATCAGGCTCAAGATATATTCTATTAGATTTTTCGAATTGGGTAAACAATTGATCCATCGTTAACTCTATAGACTTATACCCAATTCTGGACATTCTCATTTTTGGATTGGCACCAAGTTTTTCTTCATCAAATTCAAGCTTAAAAAAACCTTGTTTATTACTTATGGTTCCAATTCCTTCATCAAGAAACCCTACTTGAACATAAGAAATAGGATTTCTTGTTACGTTATCCATTGTATACGCATTAAGAACAAGCGTGTTTTGTGAAAAACCATAAAGGCTCAAAAAAAATATTAATAAGAATGCTTTGTGTGCTTTCATATATTTTTAACTTATAATTAGTAACATTTAATAACTATATTGAGGTAAAATATATCTCTGTATTGACTTTCATTAGTCAAATAAATACTCTAAACTTAACAAACTACTTTTAATTTTTGGTTGTTATCCCAGAAAAATAACACTCAATTTTGTTCAAAACTATTAGATATTCTTGTTTATTGTTTTGATTGCTTATTTTTACCTTTGAGCAAACTAAAAATATACATGTCTGCATACACACCGATCATCCTTGCCGTTGGAGTAATTATTATATCAGTCCTAGTTGGTTTTTTTATAGGAAAATATGTTGCTTTGTTAAAAATTAAAAGCGAAAAAAGTGCTCTTAATGAACGAACGAATCAATTGCAACATCAATTTGATGAATTTAAAATCACTTCAGAAAAGCAGTTATTAACGTATAAGGAAACCGTAGAAAAACAATATACTGATCTCAAGAACACCTCTGAAAAACAATATACTGAACTTATCAAAGAGCGAGAAGAAATTCGTAGAGAAAAAGATTTTCTGAATACCGAACTTACACGTCGAAATACAGAATATGAAAGCCTACAGATTAAAACCAAAGAGCAAAAAGATGAAATAGAAAAGTTGCAGGAAAAATTTACCAAAGAATTTGAAAATCTTGCTAATAAAATCCTTCATTCTACATCCAATAAATTTACAGAGCAGAATAAAGAAAATATTAAAAATATTTTAAGCCCGCTACAAGAAAAAATCAACACTTTCGAAAAAAAGGTAGAGCAAACTCATAAAGAAAGTATTGATTATCATGCTGCATTGCGACAGCAAATAATAGGCCTTAAAGACCTTAATGAACAAATGAGTAAAGAGGCTACAAACCTTACCCGAGCGCTTAAAGGTGATAACAAAATGCAAGGAAACTGGGGAGAATTGGTTTTAGAACGTGTACTCGAAAAATCTGGTCTAGAAAAAGATCGTGAATATTTTGTTCAACAGAGCTTTGCTAAAGAAGATGGGCAACGTGCAATGCCAGATGTGGTCATATATTTACCCGATAATAAAAAAATGATCATCGACTCTAAAGTTACGCTTACTGCATATGAACGATATATTAATGAAGAGGATGATATGTTACAAGCAGCTAGTCTTAAAGAGCATATTACTTCTCTGAAACGACATGTAGATCAGCTTTCAGAAAAAAACTATCAAGACTTATATGATATCGAATCTCCTGACTTTATCTTAATGTTTGTTCCTATAGAACCTGCTTTTGCAATCGCTATAAACCAAGATAACAAACTATACAACCAAGCTTTTGAAAAAAACATTGTCATTGTTACTCCTTCTACCCTATTAGCAACACTACGTACTATCGATACTATGTGGAATAACGAGAAGCAACAACGTAACGCGATAGAAATTGCACGACAGGCAGGAGCACTTTATGATAAGTTTGAAGGATTGGTAAAAGATCTTACCGGGGTGGGTAAAAAAATGGATGATGCTAAAAAAGATTACTCTGCCGCTATGAACAAACTAGTAGAAGGCAGAGGAAATTTAATTACTAGTGTAGAGAAACTTAAAAAAATGGGAGCTAAAGCAAAAAAAACATTGCCAGAAGCAATTATTAAAAGAGCCTCAGAAGAAAATGAATCCTAAATAAAGAAATAATGAATCCAACTATTTTTGAAATTTTATATCAAATATTGTTAGGCTTTGCTATATCCATAGGAGAGGTTTTTGTTTTGATCATTTGTATTTATTATCTGTTTAAAACGGGAATTAAAACAGATAGTGTTTTATTATTACTGGGTAGCATTTTTATAATTATGAATGTTATTCTCACACATATAGGAATTCTTTATTCTCAAATATGGGGAATGGACTCTTATCTATTATACACCTATTTTACAAGAGGTATTTATTTTTTAGGTAGTATCCTCTTTGTTATCGGTTTTTTCTATTTGATTAGAAAAGTCATCAAAAGAATAGATAATTAAATCAAAAAAACACTCTAAAACTTTTTTTTATGAATAAATTAATACACCAGGTAAATCGTAGAAAGTTTATCCAAAAAATATCATTGAGTACAGTAGGAGTAGGTTTGGGATATTGCGGACTGGCAAATACAAGTTCTACCCTATCTACCATACCAACTATCTCTAAAACATCTTTGCTAAAAGATGTCAGAAGCGAATTTATGCTTCAACCCGGTTTACAGTATTTTAATACCGGTAGTCTTGGTCCTTCTCCCAAAAAAGTGCTAAACAAGGTCTGGGAAACCATGCAAACTCTAGAACTAGACCCTGTTGGTAATAATTGGGGTCCCATTGGTAGACAAGCAAACGAAGTTAGAGAACAACTGGCCAATTATATCAATGCAGATACCGAAGAAATCATTCTTACTCGCAATACTACCGAAGGAATGAATATGATCGCAGCCGGTTTATCATTACAAGAAGGTGATGAAGTCATTACTTCTACAGATGAGCATTATGGTGGTCAAGCCGGATGGGAGTTTTTAGAAAAGTATAAAGGCATCAAAATTCGACGGGTTAATTTTCCTAAAGAAAATATCACCACCGATCAAGTCATAAGCCTTATTGAAAAGCAGATAACTCCACAAACAAAGGTATGTAGTTTAATGGATGTTTCTACAATTACTGGTATGAGAATGCCTTTTTCTGAATTGGCTAAAATCACCAAACCAAAAGGAATCTTATTAGTTTGTGATGGAGCTCAATCGGCAGGAATGTTGAGTGTTGATGTTAAAGCGCTAGGAGTAGATGCCTTTGCCACTAGTGGTCACAAATGGATGTTGGGTCCAAAAGAAACGGGTTTTTTATATCTTAATAAAGCCATACAAGATCAAATCAAAGTGATACAACTAGAAAGCGGGTTTAAAGCCTATAATCACAATACAGGAACCAGAAATGTTGCGAATATACTTGGACTAGGTGAGGCAATTAAAACCCAAGAATCGTGGGGTGGTATTGCTGCAATACAACAACATAACATATCACTTGCAAATCATTTAAGAGCATCTCTAAAAACAATCAAAGGGGTACAACTTATCTCTCCCGAAGAAAATACATTGCAATCTGGCCTCATTGCGGTACATGTAAAACATCAAGAGGCAAAAGAGATTTATAACGGATTAAAACAAAAAAACATTATTGTTAAAGTACTGGGCAAACGAAACATACTTCGGTTTTCTAATCATATTTTCAATACACAAGAAGAAACCGATACACTTGTAAAAGAATTGTCAAAACTAGTTAACAAGTAACCCATTTATCATCTTAATACATTGCGATAAGAGAAGTGAGAGAAATAATAAACCATTCATCAAAAAAACCAGTAGCTTTGTATTGGAAACTTTATTTCTTTTAAATTGAAATAAAATTATAGCATTTAAAGCCTGAATTATGAAAAAAATACTAGCTATACTTATTATTGTTATCATGCTTGCTTTTGCCGGGTGGTATGCTTTCATATACTATGCTTCCTATAGTGAAGGAACACGTAGTGGTGAACTTATTAAGTTTAGCAATAAGGGGGTTATTGTCAAAACCTGGGAAGGTGAAATTAGTCAAGGGATCTCTGGAGCGCAAATATTTAAGTTTTCTGTGGAGGACAATAAGACAGGAATTATCAAAAAATTAGAAAAATTTCAGGGGAGGTATGTAAAATTAAAATATAAAGAACGTTTTGCCAAGGTATCCTGGTTAGGCGACACCAGATATTTTGTTATCGATGTAATTGAAGAATCATCTCCGCATTTTAGGAGCAAATAAACATAATGAATTCAAAAAAGTACAAAAACACTAAAGCATCCAGAGTCACTATTTCTGAATTGATGCTACCTTCTCACTCAAATTTTAGTGGAAAAATTCACGGTGGATATATTCTGTCGTTAATGGATCAAATTGCCTTTGCGTGTGCCTCCAAACATTCTGAAACCTATTGTATAACAGCTAGTGTAGACAAAGTAGATTTTCTAAAACCTATAGAAGTAGGAGAATTGGTAACACTAAAGGCTTCTGTAAACCATGTGGGCAATACCTCTATGGTAGTTGGGGTTCGTGTAGAGTCAGAAAATATACAAACCGGTACCATTAAACATTGTAATTCTAGCTATTTTACAATGGTTGCCAAAAATAATGAAGGAAAGAGTATGTCGGTGCCTGGCCTAATTCTAGAGGATAGAACCGCCATTCGACGATTTGTAAGAAGTATTATTCGCAAAGAAGATTCTCAAATACGCCGTAATCGTTTTAAAGAATCAGAATTCGAATTAGAGTCACATCTCAAATTATTAGAAAAATATAATGTAAAAGTTGATTTGAAATAAGGCAACGTCCAAATATTTAGAAAAATTAAGTCAACTACCTCAGAGTAAACTCACAAGTCATCCAAGAGAGAAGCAATTTTAACATTTCGAGGCAAGCCTCAGAGAAATGAATTACCCCGAGGCAGAGCCTCAAGGAATTCCTTAAATTAAACTCCACAATGCGGATTAAAAGCACTTGTAGTAATTAAAAAGTGGATTCTATCCCCAAATTTATTCTTTTCAAGAACCTTCTAGTTCTAGTATTTTTTAATTAAACAACTAGACTACAAACACTTAATACAGTAAAACAAACCATTCATACACTAAAACATGCTATACATACAATAGCGCTTTACTAGAATAATAGTATTTGTAACTTTCGTAAACTTTTAAAATCTAAAACTATGAATTTTTCAAAAAAACTAGTATCAACTTTCATTCTTCTAGCAAGCCTTTTGTTATTCTTGTCTTGCGAAAAAAATGAAGAATACTTACATCAAGAAGAAACACTTAGTGAAAATACGAGTAATGTTATCGAAGCTAAAGCATCTAGACAATCTTTTTTCTTTTTAGCATTTAATAGCAATAGGGTTTCCTCTATCAGAAATTATATAAAAACTTTAAAAACTTATGCAAAACAGGAAGGGGGAACTGCTCTTTTGGGTACCATAAGTAATGATACAGATAAACAATTACTTCTTGGGCATGAATATTTTAACAATGGCCGTGGAAGAGTAAACCTCTCGGCGAACCTTACTATCGTATATTTGGCAATCAATACTAGTACTTCAAAAAATGATATTCTATGGTTAAATGATGCTAACAATACTAATTTTATGGATATCATAACATCAATGCGTAAAAGTGAAAAAGGTAACACAAAGGTAAAAACAGGTGGAGACCTTTATCCAAATTTTGATTCTTTTGGCGCTTATGAGCTAGAAGATATAAATTCTGACATTAATTTTCTTCCGAACATAAAAGAAACTTATAATGTTAAAGATTATGTAATTCATGTGGATAACTCCATGAATGGAGATAAAACAGACATTTTTGAAACTAAAGTAGTTATTTCAAAAAAATAAGTAAATAACCTATCCGGTTTAAACTTTTTTCAATTTATCATAAAAACGCTCTTTTTTACTCTATTTTCATCTTTTTCTTATTTCATAGCGACACTATGAAGTTTAAAAACATTTCAATTGACCGAAACCATCATTTTTCGTATGATTCTAACACGTTTAATAATGTTATTATTAGTTAACCCTACTTTGTCATCTTAGAGTTTTTATAAAACATCCATCCCAACCCCCAATGGAAGAGGTTTGAAGCCTACCGTAGCAGGTAGATTTAGAGGGATGCAAATTACATTTTCCTTAAAATATATCCTATTTAAATCTATTGACTAAAGATGATAAAGTAAGGTTAACATGAACTATAGATAAATTATTTGAAAATGATAAAAAGTTATTAAATTGATTTTTTATAAAATCATCCCTGAGGTATCATCATAATCATATCTCAGGGTATATGACTATACTTCCGGTATGCAGCTTTTATAAAACTATTGATATATTTTTTGTGTTTTATAAAATCCAAAAATATGGAGAATACGCACTATTGTAATTTTCTTAATTGACCTATCACTTTGGCAGGAACTCCCGCTACCGCGGTATCGGCTTGAACATCTTTGGTGACAATACTACCTGCTGCAATAATCTGTTTTTTTATTTCCTCATTTTCATCCAACACCGCAATAATCAATGCTTTTATTTTTGATTGAGGTATGTGATCTGTTTTCAATTTACCACTGATCACAACTGCTATAGCGGTTCAAAAATGATTGTTATCATGAATTACCTGTTCAATTATCGAAGTGAGAAAAGGTTCTTTTTGGGTAAAGTTTTTCGCCTCTTCTAATATCTTGCTCCAAATCCACTCCATGTACTAAAGCTTAAATAGTGAAAAAAAACTTATTAGTTTTGTTTCAATAAAAACAGTAAATGAACTGGTTTAAACTTTTTTCAATTCGTTATAAAAACGTCCTTTTTCACTCAATTTTCATCTTTTTCTTACTTCGTAGCGCCACTATGAAGTGCAAAAAACATTTCAATTGACCGAAAAATCATCATTTTACGCATGAATCAAAAAAGTTCAAACCAGTTCAATGCAAACAAAAAGGTCAGACGATTCTTTTGACTTCATATTAAGATATATCGATTAAATTTCTTCTTCGTCTTAATGCTACTCCAACCCCTCGTACCCTTTGATTCATCTATAATAGCCATAGATTCCTTTTTACTTAATAACTTTAATTCTTGACTTTTTCATTGGTTTCATGCTAAAAATTATCGAAATCAAAAGGCATTAATTTCTGTAAAAAAGAGCATTAGAAAATTTCGAATAGGGGGTGAATATATACACTCATACATATTACACGCGCTATATACCACTATTAATCAATATTTTTAAACTTAATATATGCTTAATAAAAGTATAAATCGAATTGAAGGTTTTGAGATATTCTTGACCATATTTATCTTTTATAAAAACTATTGATCTATGTTTTTATATTTTTTATCAAGTCAAAAAACATTAGTTTTTACCATCTGGATTTAAAAATTCATCTGCAAAATGTTTTCTCTCTTTGGTTTGAGAAAATTTCTCTTTGTTATAGTTATCCGAATTTCCTTTGGGAATAGATAATGAATTCCAACCAATATTAGATAGCATTTTTCCTAAAAAAACAATCTGCCCTACATGATATGAATAATGGGCTAATTGCCTATTGATGGCTTCGGTTACGGTATGTCCTTGATTTCTAATATAAATTATACGTTCAAGGTCTGATACAGTAAGTTGATCAATAGCATTAAACAAACAACTCCATCCTTCATTCCATTTTTCGAGTAATTCTTGACGATCTTGAATATCATTTTCAAACTCTGCATCTCTATTTCTCCATTCTTTCTCTCCATCAGAGGTTAAAAAATCGGTCCATCGAGAAAGCATATTTCCCCACAGGTGCTTTACCAATATTCCTATACTATTACTATCATCATTATAGATAAAAAAAAGCTGATCATCTGTTACTTGACTAAAGGTTTTATCTCCTAGTGATTTATAATACTCAAACTGTTTTTTTATCCCTTCTAGGTAACTATTATTCATGTCTTTTTTTTTGAATATCAACGTATACTCTAAAGCTGTACATCACATCATTTTGATAACAACTTTTCCTTTATGTTTACCTTCTCTAAAGTACTGAATTAATTCTGGAATCTCATCAAAATCATAAACCTAAAAGTGGTAATTGTTTAATTTTATGATACGTTAAGCCTGCTATTAAACATTTTTTAAGTTCATCTTTTGGTAATGGATCATTTAGCTGAAAAACTATAGCTCGATTTCCTTCAAACTCGAAGGTATCTCTATATACTATCCTAAAAGTTTCTACCAATCTGCTAGAACAATTAAAATAGATTGCATATTGATCTGGCTTCTTTTTTTTCCAATCTATACGTATGGTGCTACCTTTTTTTGCTAGATAACTGGGTTCGCCCCATTTTAAGGTTTCTTCTAAAGAAGTTATTCCATCAATAGCACTTGCAGTGTCTACAATTAAGTTTCGAAGATGGGTCATTTTATCACGAACATGATCGGGATAATTATCAAAAACCGGTGCCACATCAGGGCTTATTTTTACTTTTAAATCACTCATTTATATCACAATAAATAACTAACAACGAAGAATATTTGCCATATTCCTATCTCTAAAGATAGGTGAAATTTTATGAATCTCTTATCTAATTAGAATCAAACACAATTAGGAGATAGAAAAGGGTTCAAAAAATAAATCCCGCAATTTGCGGGATTTATACTTATTTACTTAAGTACATTTTTCGTCTCGAATAGAGATCATAAAACTGATCATCTTTAAGATCATCTATAAACAAAATGCTCTCTCCTGTACTCTTCATTTCTGGTCCTAACTTTTTATTTACGCTAGGGAATTTATTAAACGAGAATACTGGTTGTTTTATAGCATATCCTTCTAAGTGTGGTTTGAAATCAAAATCTGTAACTTTTTTCTCTCCCAACATTACTTTGGTTGCAAAATTTACATAAGGTTCTCCGTATGCTTTAGCAATAAAAGGAACGGTTCTTGACGCTCTCGGATTGGCTTCTATAATATATACTTTATCGTCTTTGATCGCAAACTGTATATTGATAAGACCCACCGTATTTAATGCTAATGCTATTTTATGTGTATGGTCCTTAATTTGTTGCATTACAAATTCTCCCAGGTTAAATGGTGGTAAAGTAGAATTAGAATCTCCAGAGTGAATTCCGCAAGGCTCTATATGCTCCATAATACCAATAATGTATACGTTCTCTCCGTCACATATTGCATCGGCCTCTGCTTCGATAGCACCATCCAGATAGTGATCTAATAGTAACTTATTATTAGGGATTTTACGAAGTAAATCAACAACATGCTCTTCCAGCTCCTTTTTGTTGATTACAATTTTCATTCCCTGCCCTCCTAAAACGTATGAAGGTCTTACCAAAATTGGGAAATCCAATTTATCTGCTACTCTTAATGCTTCGTCTGCTGTTTCAGCCGTATCAAACTCTGGGTAAGGAATATTATTTTCTTGTAGAAGAGTAGAGAAACTACCTCTATCTTCTGCCAAATCCAGTGATTGATAACTGGTTCCAATAATTTTGATCCCGTAACGGTCTAGTTTTTCTGCTAGTTTTAAGGCAGTTTGACCTCCTAATTGTACGATAACACCTTCTGGTTTTTCGTGTCTGATAATATCATAAATATGCTCCCAGAAAACTGGTTCGAAATATAATTTATCTGCTACATCAAAATCTGTAGAAACTGTTTCTGGGTTACAGTTGATCATCACCGTTTCATAACCGCATTCTGAAGAAGCTAATACTCCATGCACACAACAGTAATCAAACTCAATCCCCTGACCAATTCTATTAGGTCCAGAACCTAAAACAACAATTTTCTTTTTATCAGAAACCTCACTTTCATTAGAGATATAAACCTCTCCTTCTGGTGTTTCTACTTCGGCTTCAAAAGTAGAGTAATAGTATGGTGTTTGTGCTTTAAATTCTGCTGCACAAGTATCTACCAATTTATACACTCTTTTTATACCTAATTCTTCTCTCTTCTTATATACTTCGCTTTCATAACACTCTACCATATGTGCTATCTGTCTGTCTGCAAAACCTTTTTGTTTGGCTTCCAGAATCAAATCCTTGGTAAGTGATTGTATAGAATAGGTAGAAATTTCTTTTTCTAATTTATATAGTTCTTCATATTGTTTTAAGAACCACATATCGATTTTTGTAATTTCATGAATTCTACTTAATGGTATTCCCATTTGTATTGCATCATAAATTACAAATACTCTATCCCAACTTGCATAGGTAAGCTTTTCTATAACCTGATCATAATCTTTATACCCTTTACCATCTGCACCAAGTCCGTTTCGTTTAATCTCTAACGATTGCGTGGCTTTATGTAACGCTTCTTGGAAAGATCTACCAATTGCCATAACTTCACCAACAGACTTCATCTGTAATCCTAATCTACGATCAGAACCTTCGAACTTATCAAAATTCCATCTTGGTATTTTTACAATTACATAATCTAATGTTGGCTCGAATAAAGCTGATGTCGACTTGGTAATTTGATTATCTAACTCATCAAGATTATAACCTATAGCTAACTTTGCAGCAATTTTGGCAATCGGATATCCTGTTGCTTTTGATGCCAACGCAGAAGAACGAGAAACCCTTGGGTTAATCTCGATAGCTATAATATCTTCATTTTCATCAGGACTCACTGCAAACTGTACATTACATCCTCCTGCAAAATCCCCTATACTGCGCATCATATGGATTGCCATATCGCGCATACGCTGAAATGTTTTATCACTTAACGTCATTGCGGGTGCTACGGTGATAGAATCTCCTGTATGAATTCCCATTGGATCCATGTTTTCTATCGTACAGATGATAACAACATTATCATTATTATCACGCAATAGCTCTAATTCGTATTCTTTCCAACCGATAAGAGCTTTATCGATCATTACTTCGTGTATAGGTGATACTTCTAATCCACGTGTTAGTAATTCATCAAAATCTTCTTCTTTATATACAAAAGAAGCTCCTGCTCCTCCTAATGTGTAGGAAGCTCGAATTACCAATGGAAAACCAAATTCCTGTGCAATTTCTTTTCCTTTCAAATAAGAATTTGCTGTTGCTTGTGGAGCCATCGGTATTCCGATTTTGAGCATCAGTTCTCTAAACTGCTCTCTATCTTCTGTGATATTGATAGCATCAATATCAACACCAATAATTTCGACATCAAAATCTTCCCAGATACCTTTTTCGTCTGCTTCTATACACAAATTCAAAGCTGTTTGCCCACCCATAGTTGGTAAAACTGCATCAATCTCTGGATGTGCTTTTAAAATTTCAATTATTGACTTTGTGTTAAGCGGCTTAAGATAAACATGATCGGCCATAGAAGGATCGGTCATGATGGTAGCTGGATTCGAATTAATAAGAATCGTTTTAATACCATCTTCTCTCAAGGAACGTAATGCTTGTGTTCCTGAATAATCAAATTCGCATGCTTGACCAATGATAATCGGCCCAGACCCAATAAGAAGTATACTCTTTAGTTTTTCGTTTTTAGGCATGTAATTACAGTTACTTTTGTACTAAAAATATGCGTTTATCACGCTATTTTCTTAGTACTACTTAAAAATTATGAAATTAGATATAAAAAAAGGCGCTACTGGTAAAGTAACACCTTTAATATTTTTATCGCACAATAGCATTAGTGCTTGTGTCTTAATTCTGAAGAAACAGATAGCTTCTTTCTTCCTTTAGCTCTTCTACGAGCTAATACCTTTCTACCATTTGCAGAAGCCATACGCTCTCTGAAACCGTGTTTGTTTTTTCTCTTTCTCTTCGATGGTTGAAACGTTCTTTTCATTGCTATCTATCTTTATAAATCTTCTTGAAATATCTAAATTTAATATTTTGAGGATCTGTTCTCAAAACTGCGTGCAAATATACGAAGAGTTTTTACTTTGACAAATGTAAATATCAAAATATTTTTATTTGTTTTTATTACCTTTGCCCCTATTTAAATAATTTTTAAAGATTTTCAATGTACAATAAGAATATAAAATTAGTAATTGCAGCGATTATAATTGGTATTGCGGTATGGCAAATAATAGAAGGATATGTAGGTAATGGGATCATGCTTATTTTATTGTCTGCGATTTTTGTCTTTTTATATTTCAAAAATGAACTTATTCTTCTTGCATTTTTAAGATTGCGTAAGCAAGATTTTGAGGGAGCAAAAAAATGGTTAAACAAAATTAAAAACCCAGAAAGTTCATTAACTACCAAGCAACAAGGGTATTACAATTACCTTTTTGGCATCATGTTATCTCAAACCAATATTACACAAGCAGAAAAGCATCTTAAAAAAGCTATTAAGCTAGGGTTATCCATGAATCAAGATCTGGCAGTAGCGAAACTTAATTTGGCAGGTATTGCTATGACCAAACGTCGTAAAAGAGAAGCGCAAACTTTACTGACTGAAGCGAAGAAATTAGATAAACATAACATGCTTAAGGATCAAATAACTATGATGAAACAGCAAATGAAGAAAATTTAGGCATACTAATTGCTTATAATATCACGTTTACTATATATCTGATACTATATATTCGTAAACTACCATCAAAAACTATATGAACATATATTCATATCATTATATAGTTTTAAGGGGAATGATGGAAAGTTTTATATTTAAAAAATGTTTTTTTGATGGCATTATATTACATTAGCTACCGTAATTTATTTATAATGAAGAAATTATTAGTTTTCATAACACTATCTTTCTGTTTTATTAATTCTTATGCTCAGATAGATAGAAAAATACCTTTCTCGGTTGCTATATCTGCACATATTGTAAAATACAATCTGAAAATTGACGCTGCCTATAAAGATAAAGATATTGAGCGTGCCAGTTTCTTATTTGATTCTCTGGTAAAAAATCATCTCAGCGGAACGTATATGGATAATTTTAACGTTTATCCACTAAAAGGTGATCCTATATCATTAGAAGAAGATTACGAAAAACCTCTTTTCCTTATCACCTATGCATCTTGGTGTGTACCAGGAATTGGAGAAATACCTGCTTTGAATGATCTAGCAGATAGGTTTCATGATCAAATCGATTTTGTTGTTCTTTTCTGGGATAATAAAGAAAAACTCAAAGAAAAGTCTAGAGAATATTCTCAAAATATACAATTGGTTCATATTGACGAAAAAACGAATCAGGATTCGCATATCATAAATAAATTGAAACATGCTCTTGGGTTTCCCATGATGTATTTTATGGATAGCGACAAGAAGATTCTCGATATCAGAAAAATTGCGGCTCATCACTCTAGTGAAACGTTAAATAATTCATATACTATTCATTTTAATTCTTTATCCAAAGGTGTTTCTCTTCTTGTTACAGATTTAGACATTAAATCTATCAAAGCTGAAGCTGAAGAAGCTAAACGGATTGAAGATGAAAGAACAGATGAAGAACGAAATATAGATGAAGAGTACGAAAAGTATAGAAGAGAACAGGATTCTCTAAAAAATAATTAAGGCAACGATGGTAATTAATTTATTAGTTTTTTGCCTAAAACTTAATATATAATTACTTACCGAGGATCATTTTTATAGCAACAAGCAATAAAACACCTCCAAATATTTTTTTTAATAACGTCTGATTTATTGAAATCGCCAATTTACTTCCGAGGTATCCACCTATAATAAAGGTTACTGCAATTATTATAGCATATTTCCAGTTTACATATCCTTCTTGATAATAATTATACGCTGCTAATAATGTTACGGGTACTGCCAAAACAGCCAGGCTTGTTCCTTGCGCTTCGTGCTGTGAAAAATTAACCCATAAAATCAAAAGAGGTATCATTATTACACTACCTCCTATCCCCAAGGTACCACTAAAAAAACCTGCCAATAAGCCTATCAGAATTAAAGAAATAAGTATGGATGTATTCATTATATATTACAATTAAACAGACATCTCTTTAAAAGAGATAGAAATTAGAATTATAGACAAAATCTACACTCAACAAACCTCAATTCTTTTTTTTAGATAACCGTTGTTATTTTCTTCACAAAGCTATTATTAGTTTTACAAAGCACAAAAAAAAGAGGTATTATAAAAACACCTCTTAGCTATATTTTATAAACATTATTTATTTATTGACCCATGCTTGTTTTGTAATATCCTTCTTTTGGTATCTTAATAAGATATTCCTTTCCTGATGTATTATTTAAATGTGCTTCTCTAAGCCAAGGGTTGTGTAACTTTAATATTTTGTAATTGATACTATACTGTTTGGCAAAAGCATTAAAATCAGTAATTGGTTCATCTACTAATACGTTAAAGGTCGGGATATGAGTATATAAATCTTCTTCGCTAAAATTAAACCCATAGCGCTTTGGGTTGCTTAAAATCTCTTTTACAGCAACAATTCGAAAAACATATCTTCCTGTTTCTTCTCCTAATAAAAGATCGTAATAAGTGGCCACATCTTGTTTTTTTAATCTTCTACTAATACCAGCTCTTCCAGCATTATATGCAGATGCTGCCAGTGTCCATGACCCTAAAAGTTTTTTTGCACTTTTTAAATATTTACAAGCTACTAATGTCGATTTTTCTATATGATATCTTTCATCAACATTTTGATTCACTTCTAAACCATATTCTTTTCCTGTACCTTTTAATATTTGCCAAAACCCTGTTGCTCTTGCAGGAGAAACGGCCTGCGTCAAACTACTTTCTATAACAGCCAGGTACTTAAAGTCATCTGGAACACCTTGCTCCTTGAGAATAGGCTCTATAATAGGAAAAAACTTATTCGCTCTTTTGAATAGTAATAAACCATTAGATTGCCAATATGTGTTTACCAGCAACTCTCGATCCATTCGTTCTCTTATATCAGGATTTTCTATAGGAACCAATTCGCCTGCAAAATTAAGATTATCAGGCATTGGTATAGCATAGACATTATAATCATTAACCAGCTTTGCTTCAAGGTTTTCTTGGGCTATTGGTTTTTGAGGTTCACTTTGCGTTGCATTTACTAAAATTCCAAAAGTAAATAACACGCCTAAAAAAACTAAAACTTTTTTTATCATTTTCATCTCTTAAGTAGGTTTTGATTTTATTGGGGAATAAAATTATAGGTTACAATATAACGTAAAAAGTTATATCATTGCAAGTTATCTTCAATAATTTCGGGTAATTTTTCATTAAACCACCTTGCTCGATTAATTATCATTACGTGAGTTCCTCCTTCTACAAGGATACAATTATCTATATTTTTTATAGGAAAAACAATATCGTTATTACCATGAATATGAATCAATTTGCTACTCACTTCTTTTGGTTCCCACTGTATAATTTTTTCTATTGCCCAATCAAGGTATCCCCTATCCTTTACCGACAAATATTTTTGATACATTACTGCTCGTTTCTTCGCAAAACTACCAATTGCAAGCTTCTCCCAGTCCCCTATTTGAGAAATAATCCTAGTAGGAAACAACCTGTAAACTCCCGTCTTTCTTGCAAACTCCATACGTTTTGGTAATTCCTTTCTACTTTTCACACTCGAAACAATAATAACCAGTTTAGCATCTACATACTTACTCATCTCCTGAACCATAATCCCACCAAATGACACCCCAATTAAAATGCAATTAGTATGAGTTATCTCCTCACACATACGCTTTGCATATGCTTCTAATGTTTCTTTTTTTGTAGGAATTTTCCAAGGCAAGGTTTTTGTGACAAATTTATCCTTTGGGAGTTTGATATATTCAAAAATTGAAACATCTGCTGCTAACCCCGGAACAAAATAAACATACTTAACCTCCTGCCTCATAGGTATTTTAACAATGAAAACTACTTTTAAAGCGCTAATTTTCTTATCTTTGCACCTCAAAATTAGAGTTTTCTCTTTTTAGAAAAAAGAAAACATTCGATTATTTTTTATTTAAGGAGAACTTTAAAGCTAATTAATCTAGATCAAAAAACGATTAAAAGAAATTTAATTTTAAAAAGTCGTATGCTTTTTAAACTGGATTTTTAACATTTAAACGCAGGTCTAAGTGTTATAATTAACAGGGGTATATTAACCCTTGTCAAATATTTTTATTAAATACCTCTTAATTTTAAAAATATGGAGAACATAAGTGCAATTGAATTAGAAATTAATGATAACGAATTTCTAAGGCAATTCGAAACAACCATTGATGGCCAAAAAGCTAAAATAGAATACGCCTTACAGGAAAGAAAAATTTTTCTCACCAAACTTATTATGAACGAAGATCACCTTGAAAAAGGTTATGCAGAAGATTTTATTGTTGCTGTATTTAACATTATAGAAGAACGCAATATTAGATTGGTTCCTACAAGTCCTATTATAGCTAAGTTTATGCGTAAAAACAAAAGAAAATACAAGAATCTGTTACCTGTAGGTATTAATATATAATGATTCTTATATTTTTAGATAAAACAAAAAAATCTGCAATATGCAGATTTTTTTTATTGATTTAATTTAATTTTTCAACTCAAATCGTACAGTACCATCATCGTCTATTGCAGTAAGTTCTACTTTACGTAACGTGTTTACAAAAGATGGATTCCATGGCATTTTAACCTTCACATAATTCTCTGTAAAACCATATATATATCCTTCTTTATTTTCTGATTCGAATAATACGGTTCTTTCTGTTCCAATTTGACTTTCATAAAAAGCCCTTCTTTTTTTAACAGATAATCCTCTTAACATTTTACTTCTTTTCTTTCTAACTGCTTGCGAAACTACACCATCTAATGTAGCTGCTACTGTATTATCTCTTTCAGAATATGTAAACACATGCAAATAAGAGATATCCAATTGAGATAAGAAGTTATAAGTATCTAAAAAATGGTCATCTGTTTCTCCCGGAAAACCTACAATAACATCAACGCCAATACATGCATTCGGCATTACTTCTTTAATTTTACGGATTCTATCCACATATAAATCAGTAAGATACCTACGTCTCATCAACTTTAAAATCTCATCATTACCAGACTGTAAAGGGATGTGAAAATGAGGTACAAACGTTCTTGATTGCGAAACAAAATCGATGGTTTCATTTTTAAGCAAATTTGGCTCTATCGAAGATATCCTTAATCGTTCTATCCCTTCTACAGTATCTAATGCTTTGACCAATTCGAAAAAAGTATGCTCATGTTTTTTATTACCAAATTCTCCTTTACCATAATCCCCTATATTTACACCCGTAAGCACAATCTCTTTTATTCCTTTTTCAGAAATCTCTTTTGCATTTTTTAAAACATTTTCTAAGGTATCACTTCGTGAAATTCCTCTTGCTAATGGAATGGTACAGTAGGTACATTTATAATCACAACCATCCTGTACTTTTAAAAAAGCTCTAGTACGATCTCCTATAGAATAACTCCCCACATAGAAATCGGCTTCTTCAATTTCGCAAGAATGAACTTCTCCGAATTCATTTTTTGATAGGTCATTAATATAATCAGTAATTTTAAACTTCTCTGTTGCTCCCAAAACCAAATCAACACCATCTACTGCTGCTAATTCCTCTGGTTTTAATTGTGCATAACACCCAACTGCCGCCACAAACGCATCCGGATTGATTTTTTGAGCCTGTTTTACAATAGTTTTAAATCGTTTATCTGCATTTTCTGTAACAGAACAAGTGTTTACCACATAGATATCTGCTTTTTCAGAAAAATCAACACGATCAAAGCCTTCATCTGTAAAATTTCTGGCAATAGTAGATGTTTCTGAAAAATTCAGTTTACATCCCAACGTATAAAAAGCTACCTTTTTTTTCATAAAATACAAGTGTCATTTCCGCAAAGGCAGAAAACTCTTTATATTTACCCTTATTGAAACTCAAAAATATTGAGTCACTTTAGAATATTTTTTTAGGGTGCAAATATACCAACAATAATTCGTTTACTAAAATTGAAGTTTACTCACTATTTTCACTTAATAAACTACGTTGCAATAGCTTATCTTTTATTGACTATTACATCATGTAACGACAACATATCAAAGGATAATGATCATCTCGTATTTAGATACAATGAGTATTCTAATATCAAATCACTCGATCCTGCTTTTGCTAGAAACCCTTCTATTATTTGGCCTACAAACCAATTATTTAATGGATTGGTTCAATTTGATGATGCGCTAAACGTACAACCCGATATTGCTAAAAAATGGTTGATTTCTGAAGATGGAATCACATACACATTTACCTTAAGAAATGATGTTTTTTATCATAAACACCCACAATTTAAATCCAAAAATAATACACGAGCCGTAATCGCTTCAGATTTTACGTATAGTTTTAACAGATTAACCGATCCAAAAATTGCTTCGCCAGGTAATTGGGTATTAAAAAATGTAGCTACTTACAAGGCTGTTAATGATACTATTTTCGAAATCAAGTTAAAAAAACCGTTTCCAGCATTTATAGGACTCATGAGTATGCGTTATTGTTCTGTTGTTCCCAAAGAAATAGTTGAGTATTACGGTAACGATTTTAGATCCAATCCTGTTGGCACAGGTCCCTTTAAATTTAAATTATGGGAAGAAAACGTAAAACTTGTCCTTCGAAAAAACGAATTGTATTTTGAAAAAGATAAAAAAGGAAAACAACTTCCTTATTTAGAATCCATTGCCATTACTTTTTTACCAGAAAAACAAAGTGAATTTTTACAATTTGCAAAGGGTAAGTTAGATTTACTAAATAGCCTAGATGCCTCGTACAAAGATGAATTATTAACTCCGACAGGAAAATTAAGGGCACAATATGCCGATCGTATACAGCTCCTAAAGGGTCCATACTTAAACTCTGAATATCTTGGGTTTTATCTCGAAGGCAACTCTAATGAAGTACAATCTTCATTAATTAGAAAGGCCGTGAATTACGGGTTCGACAGAAAAAAAATGATTACTTATCTAAAAAACGGGATAGGAACTCCTGCGACTCATGGATTTATCCCCAAGGGTTTACCTGGATTTGCAGGGCTTAAAGGATATACATATAACCCCCAAAAGGCCCGTAAATTAATACAACAATACAGTAAACAAACAGGCAATTCTAACCCAACCATTAGATTAACCACCGATAGTAATTATTTAAGTATCTGCGAATTCATACAACGTGAATTAGAAAAAACAGGGCTCAATATAATTATAGATGTACTCCCTCCCTCTACTATTAGAGAGCAAAAATGGAGTGGAAAACTCGATGTTTTTAGAGCGAGTTGGATTGCCGATTACCCTGATGCAGAAAATTTCTTATCTCCATATTACAGTAAAAACTTCACTCCAAATGGCCCTAATTACACTCATTTTAAAAACGACACATTTGATCGTTTATACGAAGAAAGTTTCTCTATTACCGATATAGAATTGCGTAAACAACACTATTCGAAAATGGATTCTATTTTGATCGACAATGCTCCTATTGTACCCTTATACTATGATCAAGTAACACGATTTACTCAGAAAAATGTAAAAGGAATGACTACTAATCCTCAAAACTTTTTGGTCCTAAAGCGTGTTTGGAAGAAGAAAAAAAGATAATTTTTTTCATTTTTTTATAAAAATACTTCTAAGCAAAACTTTACCACTTGCAGGCTAAACCACAATTCAATCACCTAAAAAACAATTACTTAAATACTTTAATTAGCTTTTAATTATTTTTACTATATTTGGATTTGTTAATTTTTTCTTAATTATTCAACCCAAATCTTATGAAAAAAACCAATCTAATTTTTCTTTCCCTTATGCTTACATTTTTTATAGCATGTAATAAGGATGATGATAATTCATCAACTCAAAATGACCTTTCTTCTAATCCAGAAGAAGAAGTAGAATTAAATGCCTCTACTGTTTCTAATGGCATTTCAATAGACGGTGCCACACGAGAAGAAGGAACACCTCCTCAACCTACAGGAACGCTTCCTTTTTCACTAGAAGAAGATACTCAATCTGCATTTTTAAATAATGGATTTGATATTAGCTTTAATGCTCCCGATAATTATGCTGGTTCGTATATCCAAATTGTATCTAATGACGGAATCCCAGCTAGTGAATATTTTGATGTTCCAAAAACATCATTCAAACCAAGCAATAAAAAACCATCAAATCATTTCTTTGCAAAGAACTTAAACGATAATGAGATTGAAATAGATGTAGATTTTGGCGACGCAATTCCTCCTGGAAAATTCTGCTACTTAATCTGTATTTATGATGACCAAAGTAATATCAGCGAGCCTATAGAAGTATGCGTAGAAGTCGAAGCCTGGGGAGGAAGTTCTGATTTGGTAGCCACCTGGGAAATGCATAAACAAGAAGAAGTATATGATGGAATGACGGATATAAAAGAAATTGACGTTGAATCTTGTGAAGAGTATTTTTTCTTTTGTACCGCCACAGAAAGTGATACTACCATAGAGAATGGTGCTTGTAAAACATTAAAAACTGCTGATTTGATTTTTAATGCAGACGGAACCTATACTTTCAACAGTACTGAAGACGGTACTACTGTTGATTACGAAGCAACAAATAATAATAATTGTGATCCAATTTTTAAAGACGATGGAGAAACTTATTACTCTGGAGGAAACTGGGCTTACGATGAAGAAGAAAAAAGATTAACTCTCGTAGAGTTCGAATCTAAAGAAGATGATTTTCCAATAACAATTGATCAAGACGGTGATCTTTTATTTGATGGAGATATAACCATTGACGGGAATACTTTTTCGGTTTTCGAGGAAGATACTTTTCAGGGACAGACTGAGACTTTTAAAGCTTATTTTAGAAAAAAATAAGCTATAAACAAAAAACAAAAAAGCCGCTACATATTGATATAGCGGCTTTTATTTATTTCTCATATCCTTTACGCCATTGCCTAGTCTCTTCAAAAATATGTGTCAATATCTTTTCATCTTCTTCGGTAAAATCAACTTTACGTCTGGCCATAACAATTTTAGCCACTTCAAAAGCTTTTTTAGTTAAATAGGTTGTAAATCCTGATCCACCACCCCAACTATAACTTGGTACAAAATTTCTAGGAAATCCTGTTCCAAAAATATTTGCATTCACACCAATCACGGTACCAGTATTAAACATTGTATTAATTCCGCATTTAGAGTGATCTCCCATCATCAAACCACAAAACTGTAAGCCTGTTTTTGCAAAACTTTCATTTTCATAACTCCATAAGCGCACTTCTGCATAATTATTTTTGAGGTTAGACACATTGGTGTCAGCTCCTATATTACACCACTCACCCAAAACACTATTGCCAAGATATCCTTCATGCCCTTTGTTCGAATACCCAAATACAACAGAATTATTTACTTCGCCGCCAATTTTTGAGTAAGGCCCAACTGTAGTTGCTCCATAAATCTTTGCTCCCATTTTCACAATAGAATAATCTCCTAATGCAAAAGGCCCTCTTATCAAACTACCTTCCATAATTTGAGTATTCTTACCCAAATAGATAGGTCCTTTACTTGCATTAAGGGTTGCAAACTCTATATTAACTCCTTCTTCAAGAAAAACATTTTCTGGAGCTATTACATTATTACTCTCTGGAATAGGCATACTTACCCTATCACGGGTTAATAAATCGAAATCTAGTTTGATCGCCTGATCATTTTTAGAAAATATATCCCAGGTATTCTGAATAGTAATCATTTCTTTATCATAAGAAACAATTTCAAATGTACTGAAATCAACCTCTTGCCCCTCTTCTATATAAAAAGCAACAGGCTCTTCTTCATAAAAAACAGCTTGATTTGATGTAAGGCTTTTGATTAATTCTACTAATTCATCTGAAGGTAAATAAGAAGAATTAATCATCACATTTTCTTCTAATTCTACCATGGGATATTTACCACTAAGGTAATCCTCTGTCACGGTCGAAGTAGTACTTTCAAGGTGTTTTTCCCATTTTTCGCGAATGGTAAGTATCCCAACTCTAATATCTGCAACGGGCTTGGTATAGGTAAAAGGTAATAGTGCATTTCTAGAAGCCCCGTCAAAAAGAATATAATTCATTCCTATAAGTATCTAATGATTAAATTGATAGTAAAAGATGAAGTGGTTGAAACTTTTTTGATTCATGCGAAAAATAATGATTTTTTGATCAATTGAAATGTTTTTTACACTTCATAGCAGCGCTACGAAGTAAGAAAAAGATGAAAATTGAGTAAAAAAGAGCATTTTTATAGCGAATTGAAAAAAGTTTAAACCAGTTCGATAATTAAATAGTATATAAACAAAGTAAACTTAACAAAAAAAGCCCTTCAAAAAGAAAGGCTTTACATAATTCTGTTTGACCAAATTATTTCTTGAATTTGGCATATTTATTTTTAAACTTGTCAATACGTCCAGCAGTATCGATAAGTTTTGACTTTCCTGTATAAAATGGGTGAGAAGTTCTAGAAATTTCTAGTTTCACCAAAGGGTACTCTACTCCATCAACTTCAAGTGTCTCTTTAGTATTTGCCGTAGACTTTGTAATGAACACTTCATCATTAGACATGTCTTTAAACGCTACTAATCTATAATTTTCTGGGTGAATATCTTTTCTCATTATTTTGTTCTTATCAATTTTCGAGGTGCAAATTTAAGCATTCTGTTTTAATCTACAACAACAAACTATTTTTTTTCTTGAATTTATTTTATAAAAACACTTTTTCTATACCTTGATGTAACATTTTAGTACATTTGTGCACTTATAGTTGGTAAAACACCAAAACTAAATTAATTTATGGAAACGGACAGAGCTTCTTCTAAGAAAATCATAATTAACTACGGAATTTTATTAGGTATTGTCTCGACGGCACTTGGTATTGTACTTTATACATTAGGTACCTATACTGATCCTCATTGGATATTTTCTGTACTTGGCTTTTTAATCCTAATTGGTATTATTGGTTATGGAATTAAAACATTTAAAACGCAAAACAACGGTTATCTTATACTTACAGATGCTCTTAAGATTGGAATCGGAATAGCTCTTATAGGAGGAATCATTGGGGCTTTATGGTCTGTTGTTTTGACCACCGTTATAGAACCTGATTATACACAACAAGTTTTAGAAACACAGAGAATAAAAATGATTGAAACATATCCTGATTTCTCTAAAGAACAAATTGACCAAAGTATGTCAATTGTTGAAAAGTTCAGTAGTCCTTTTGTTAGTGTTGCTATTTCAATTATCGGAAATTTATTTTTCGGTTTTATAATTTCTATGATTGTTGGTTTAATCATGCAAAAGAAAGAAGAGTTACATTAATATATGGATATATCTGTAGTTATACCATTGCTAAATGAGCAAGAGTCTTTAACCGAATTATACGATTGGATTGCAAGTGTTATGCAATCCAATTCTTTTTCTTATGAAATTATCTTTATCGATGATGGTAGTACCGATGGTTCTTGGGGTACCATTCAAAAATTATCTAAAAAAGATACCAACGTAAAAGGAATTCGTTTCATTAAAAATTTTGGAAAATCACAAGCTTTACATGCTGGATTTAATGCAGCCCAGGCAAATGTGGTTATTACTATGGATGCCGATTTGCAAGATAATCCAGAAGAAATCCCAGAACTGTATAGTATGATCATCCAAGAAGATTATGACCTGGTATCTGGTTGGAAAAAGAAACGATACGATTCTGTCATAGCAAAAAACTTACCTTCTAAGTTATTTAACGCAGCTGCTAGGAAAACATCGGGAGTTAAACTACATGATTTTAACTGTGGATTGAAAGCTTATAAGAAAATTGTTGTTAAAAACATCGATGTACATGGCGAAATGCATCGTTATATTCCAGTACTTGCTAAAAATGCAGGATTTGGAAAAATAGGAGAAAAAGTTGTATTACATCAAGCAAGAAAATATGGTACTACTAAGTTTGGCATGAGTCGTTTTATTAATGGTTTTCTAGACTTAGTAACTATTTGGTTTGTATCCCGTTTTGGCAAAAGACCCATGCATTTTTTTGGTCTAATAGGCACTTTACTTTTTATTATAGGTTTTTGTTTTTCACTTTATTTGGGAATCGATAAACTTTTTATAGAAAAAAAAGGGAGATTAATTGCACAGCGTCCAGAATTTTATCTTGCTCTAACGTCGATGATATTAGGAACACAGTTTTTTTTGGCAGGATTTCTTGGAGAGATCATTTTAACCAACAAACGAAATAAAGAACGTTATAATATCGCTGGTCGAATACATTTATAATTCATATTGTTTGTGGTTCACTTGTATAAAAAGTAAACTCGAAACAATAACTTATACAAATAGTAATAACTTCTAATAACAATACTTAAATTATAGTATTTTTGCACCAAAATTCATAAGCATGCAAATCACCGATTCAGTAATAAATTCGAGAATAGAGGAATGGTCAAGTTCTGTTTTTGATGCTGTAACTCAAAAACAAATTAAAAACCTACAAGAAACAAATCCTGAAGAACTAAAGGAGAGTTTTTACAAAGATTTGGAGTTCGGAACGGGCGGCATGCGAGGAATTATGGGAGTAGGAACCAACAGAATTAATAAGTATACTCTAGGAAAAAGTACACAAGGATTAAGTAATTACCTGGTTAAACAGTTTCCTGCAGAACAACCAAAAGCAGTAATTGCATATGATTGTAGAAATAATAGTGATACGCTAGCGCAAATTGTTGCTGATGTTTTTACAGCTAATGGCGTTAAAGTATATTTATTTTCAGATTTAAGACCCACACCAGAACTATCATTTGCAGTAAAAGAGTTAGGTTGTCATTGTGGCATTGTATTAACTGCAAGTCATAACCCCCCAGAGTATAATGGATATAAGGTATATTGGCAAGACGGAGGGCAATTAGTTCCACCTCAAGACAAAGAAATTATCGCCGAAATAAATAGCTTAAAATACGTAGATATTAAGTTTGATGCAAACCCTACTCTATTAGAAAAGATAGACCATCAAATTGATTCTGCATTTATTAACAATAGTGTAAAGAATGGAAGTTTTGTTGCCTCACAACAGGCAAAAGACAATACAACCATCGTTTTTACTTCATTACACGGTACTTCTATTACTGCTGTACCCGAAACACTGCAAAAAGCAGGATATAAAAATGTACATATTGTAAAAGAACAAGCAGAACCAGATGGAAATTTCCCTACTGTCATATCCCCTAATCCCGAAGAACCAGAGGCACTTTCTATGGCAATGCAACTTGCCAATGAGGTAAATGCAGATATAGTTATTGGCACAGATCCAGATTGTGACCGTTTAGGAATTGCAGTACGAGACACTCAAGGTCAGCTACAATTATTGAATGGTAATCAAACCATGATTGTAATGACATGGTTTTTATTAGAGAATTATAAAAAACAAAAAGGGTTTAATGGAAACGAGTTTATCGCCTCAACAATTGTTTCTACTCCTATGATGAAAAACCTGGCACAGGCATACAATGTCGAATACAAAGAAGTACTAACTGGGTTTAAATGGATAGCCAAATTGATTAAAGATTTTCCTAATCAAAGTTTTATAGGAGGAGGAGAAGAAAGTTTTGGTTTTATGGTTGGTGATTTTGTTCGAGACAAAGATGCGGTTACCTCTACCCTACTAGCCTGCGAGATTGTGGCGCATACCAAAGCCAACGGCAGCTCATTTTACAACAAACTATTAGAACTGTACACAGTTCATGGGTTTTATAAAGAAAACCTAGTTTCTTTGGTCAAAAAAGGAATCGAAGGTGCTGCGGCCATTAAACAAACTATGGTCGATTTAAGAGAAAATCCACCTCAGTTTTTTAATAATGAAAGAATAGTCTTAATAGAAGATTATCAAACCAGTATTACAAAAAACATTCAAGATCAGACAACCTCATCCATTGATATCCCAAAATCAAATGTTTTGGTATTTTACACAGAATCTGGTAGTAAAATAGCTGCGAGACCTAGTGGAACCGAACCTAAAATAAAATTTTACATTAGTGTTCAAAAACCTCTTAATACGCTTTCAGATTTTGAAATTGTACAACAACAATTAGATGACAAGATTAAGGCCATTAAGAAAGATTTGAAATTAACATAATAATTAGCATACCATTTAATGAATTACTTTAAACATATTATTCGATTTGCTGTACCCTACAAATCCTACGCATTCCTTAACATAGCATCGAACATTTTTTATGCCTTATTCGGAACACTAGCCATGGTATCGTTACTTCCTATGCTTAATGTTCTTTTTGGGAAAACGGAAAGGCTAAGAATTAAACCAGAATGGAAAGGTATTTCTAAAATACGTGAATTTGGAGAAGATTATCTTAATTATTTTGTTACTCTAAAATCTGATGAAGGTAGCGATGATGTTTTGATTTTTATGGTTGTCCTTGTAGTTACCATGTTCTTATTAAAAAACTTTTTTGGATATATGGCTATGTATTTTATTACATTTTTACGAAATGGTGTTTTAAAAGATGTTAGAAATGAGCTATATGAAAAAACAGTAGCATTACCCCTTTCTTACTTTTCAGAAAAAAGAAAAGGAGATACTATCTCAAGAATTACTGCCGATGTATTAGAAATACAACATTCATTTTTATCTATCTTAGAATTGATTGTAAAAGAACCTTTAATGATTATTTTTACAATAATTACTATGGTATTAATAAGTGTTAAATTAACACTATTTGTATTTATTTTTATTCCAATATCAGGTTTTTTAATATCATTGATAGGGAAAAAGCTAAAAAAGCATTCTACAAAAGTACAGCAAGAACAAGGTTTTTTCTTATCTATCATTGAAGAAACTTTAGGGGGGTTAAAAGTCATTAAAGGTTTTAATGCAGAAAAGATATTTAGTAATAGGTTTCAGAAATCAACCTCTCGTTTTTATAATTATTCAAATAAGTTAGCCAATAGACAAAACCTTGCATCTCCTACTAGTGAGTTTCTGGGGATTATGACCATTTCAATCTTATTGTGGTATGGTGGGCAAATGGTACTTGTTGAGAAATCCTTGGATCCAGGATCATTTATAGTATATATGGGGCTAGCTTACAATATTCTAACTCCAGCCAAAGCCATTTCTAAGGCCAGTTATGCTGTTAAAAGAGGAAATGCAGCTGCGGAACGTGTTTTAGAGATTCTTAACACTCGTTCTCCATTAGAAGACAAACCTGATGCACAGGACAAAGAGCATTTCACTTCTGATATATCTTTGAACAAAGTATTTTTTAAATATGAAGATGAATATGTGCTTAAAGATTTTTCATTAACAGTACCAAAAGGAAGCTCGGTTGCCTTGGTAGGACAATCGGGAAGTGGTAAATCTACTATAGCAAACTTGGTGACTCGTTTTTATGATATTGATAAAGGTGCTATAAAAATTGATGGAGTAAATATCAAAGACTTAAAAAAGTCTTCTTTAAGGAATTTATTGGGCTTAGTAACACAGGACTCTATCCTTTTTAACGATTCTATAAAAAACAATTTATTAGTAGGTGATCCAAACGCTACTAATGATGAAATCATTGAAGCTTTAAAAGTAGCCAATGCCTGGGAATTTGTAAAGGATCTACCCAATGGTATTGAGACTAATATTGGTGATAGTGGAAATAAGCTTAGTGGTGGGCAAAAACAACGCCTGTCTATTGCCAGAGCGGTCTTAAAAAACCCTCCTATAATGATACTTGACGAAGCAACTTCTGCCCTTGACACAGAAAGTGAACGATTGGTGCAATCGGCTCTAGAAAACATGATGAAAAACAGAACCAGCATTGTGATTGCTCACCGATTATCGACCATTCAAAATTCTGATTTGATTGTTGTAATGAATAAAGGAGAAATTGCAGAACAAGGCACCCACGATGAGCTTATTAATAAAGACGGAATCTATAAAAAGCTTGTAACGATGCAATCTTTGGGTTAAATGCTGTTGCTACAAAAGATAGGTTAGTAAATAGAAAGCTAGATCATTTTTGTTAGTATTTCTTTCATCATTTTGGCAGCCAAAAAGGCAGTCATATTTTGAAAATCCTTTTTGGGATTGTATTCTACAATATCTGCTCCTATTATTTCGGTATTGATACTTTGTATTAGATCAATAACTTGTCGAGAAGTTAACCCTCCTGGTTCATGATGTGATACTCCAGGAGCAAATGCAGGATCAAAAGCATCCATGTCTAAAGAAATATATAAAGGGTTTTTAAACGGGCCTATCGTTGATAAATCTAGGTTTTTCATTTCATGAATTTCTACATTATACTTCTTGGCTTGTTGTCGTTGGTGCTCATTTAAGGTTCTTATACCTACTTGAACCAATCTATCAGCAAGTTTATTTTCCATAATTCTTGCAAATGGACACGCATGCGAATGTTTATCATCATCAAAAGAATCATACAAATCGGCATGTGCATCAATATGCAGAATATCAAATTTGGTATACTTTGAATGATATGCATTAACTAAAGGAAAAGTAATCGAATGATCTCCTCCTAGTGTAAATACTTTACAGTTTTTATCCAGATGTGATTTAGTTATTTGTTGAATATCAAAATAATCCTCAATATCAAAATCACCATTATCCCTTATTGATGGATCTTCTATTGATTTTCCATTCTCGCTATATAAGTTTGAAGAACCACAATATAGCGCTTCTCTAATCACCTTAGGAGCAAGTTTAGCCCCTTTTTGATACGATGATTTTTCATCATATCTTATTCCTTGGATAATCACTTTACTCATAAGTGTTAAATTTTATTTTATCTATGCACTGGTGTAAACTTTTTTGATTCATGATAAAAATGATGATGTATTTGTCAATTGAAAAAACTTAAACCATGTTCTATAAATAAATATAGTAAACAAATTAATCAAGGTCTAATTAACCACTATAGAATAATTGTTATTTTTAAATAAATACTACAAAAAAATAAATACACATGGCATTCAAGAAAATAATTCTTAAGGTTTAAGCAAACTTAATGGCATTAGATTACTAACGCATCTGATATATGAAGTAAGTTAAGAAATCAACTATCAAGAGTATGTTATTTTCTAATTTTTCAAAACAGCGTTTGACTAAGAAAAGAAGCTTTATATATTATAAAATAAAAAAGAGTGCTTTCGCACTCTTTCTCTTCACACAAATCATCTTAATTTAGGGCTTATTCTAAAATTAAAACTCACTTTTTTATAAAAACTTTCATCTTGGGGGAAATGAAAACTCAAATCATTAACACGTTGTAAAGATACAACTATTTTTTACTTTTCCAAACATTTTGTGTATTTTATCTTAAAAAAAGTACTTTTTAACTCAAATAAACAGACAAATACTTTATTTTGTAATATAAATCCTACAAATAATAAAATATGTTGTAAAATAAAAAAGAGCGCTTTCGCACTCTTTCTCTTCACACAAATCATCTTAATTTAGGGGCTTATTCTAAAATTAAAACTCACTTTTTTATAAAAATTTTCATCTTGGGGAAAATGAAAACTCAAATCATTAACACGTTGTAAAGATACGAATTGTTTTTACTTTTCCAAACATTTTATGCTTTTTATCGAACAAAATAGCAATTTTAACATTTTTAAATATCAAAAACAGTAAATGAGTAGTATTTTACTTACAAACTATAAAATGCTCTATAAAATAAAAAAGAGTGCTTTCGCACTCTTTCTCTTCACACAAATCATCTTAATTTAAGGGCTTACTCTAAAATTAAAACTCACTTTTTTATAAAAACTTTCATCTTGGGGGAAATGAAAGGTTTGATCAATTTTACTCTGTAAATATAGTAAATAATTCTAAATTAACAAATTAAAAATGCTTTTAATCTAAAATAAATAACTAGTAAACCTCATTATAATTAAATTTCAATTTATATGTAAGAATAGTATTACAAATAGATATATTCATCCTTCTCACCCATTTACAATAAAAAAGAGTGCTTTCGCACTCTTTCTCTTCACACAAATCATCTTAATTTAAGGGCTTACTCTAAAATTAAAACTCACTTTTTTATAAAAACTTTCATCTTGGGGGAAATGAAAACTTATAATCATTAACACATGGTAAAGATACAAATTGTTTTTAATTTTCCAAATAAAAATGCATTTAATCTGTTAAAAAAGTTATTTATCTATGTTTTTTAACTTTTATTCCTACAATATTCCTACAAAAAATTTAATTAACACATTAAACCTTTTTTATGTACCTTAGTCATATAAGTGTTAATTACGATTATATTAAATTCAAGACCCATAAGCCTTTGGACACAAAAGAAGAACAGGATTTACTAAGAGCACTTCAATCTAACAGCGAAATAAATACCGCTTTTGCTAAACTGGTGAGCCTATATAAAGAGCGTCTTTATTGGCATGTAAGAAACATGGTTAAAAATCATAATGATACTGATGATATTTTGCAAAATGTATTTATAAAAGTTTATAAAAACATTTCAAAATTTAAAGGTGAAAGTAAATTGTATTCATGGATATACAGAATAGCTACCAATGAAACCATCACTTTTTTAAATCAAAAAGCAAAAAAATATAATTTTAGTAATGAAGAGTTATCACAACATCTTATAGAAAACCTTAAAGCAGATATTTATTTTGAAGGTGACGAAATACAGCTAAAATTACAAAAAGCTATTTCAAAATTGCCTCAAAAACAACAACAAGTATTTAACATGAAATATTTTCAGGAACTAAAATACAAGGAAATATCAGAGATACTAGAAACCAGTGAAGGTGCGTTAAAAGCATCCTATCACCATGCTTCAAAAAAAATAGAAGAATATTTAAAACAAAATTAAACCTTTATATAAAAAAATAGTCTAATAAGTATTGTGAAAAGAGATAATACACATAAACCAAAAACAGGATTTAAAACTCCCGAAAGTTATTTTGATGATTTTGAAAACAAATTATTAAACAACATTACCGCATCTCAAAAGGAAAAAAGTATTTTGGATTCTCAACTATCATCTGGTTTCAAAACTCCAAATGGGTACTTTACCTCCTTAGAAGATGATCTTCTAAATAAAATAAACCCGTCGCAACAGTCAAAAGGAAAAGTTATTTCAATTTTTACGAAAAGAAATCTACTTTTTGCCTCTGGTATTGCTGCGATGATCACAATCATTTTTTCATTGTCCATAAACACTAGAAAGGAATTGGATTTTGAAGATATTAATATTACTGATGTACAAACTTATTTTGAAGAAGGAAATTTTGAGTTAAATAGTACCGAAATTGCCTCTTTATTTGATGATGACACCTACTACTTAGAAACATTTGACGAAGAATTAATTGACAACGAGACTATATATGATTATTTATCTGAAGAAGATTTAACAGATGAAATTATATTTGTAAAATAATTATGATCATGAAAAAATCTACAATTTTTGTTTTCCTATTCTTTTTATCTATAGGAATCACAGCTCAACAAAGTCCTAGAGAAAGAATAAAAGCATTTAAAATCGCATATATAACAGAAGAATTAAATTTATCCAGTACAGAAGCTCAACAGTTCTGGCCTATTTATAACAGTCATGAAGAAAAGATAGAAAAACTTCGCAAACAAGAACGTAAAATGATTAGAACGATTAGGGAGACAATGCAAAACTCTAATGGTATAAACGATCAAACTGCGGGAGAATATATTGATACTCACTTAACCATAAAAGATCGCAAAAATAAAGCGCATAATGAGCTAATTTTTACTTTAAAAAAAGTGCTCTCGAATAAAAAAATATTAAAACTAATAAAAGCAGAAGCCGAATTCAAAAAACGTATGCTAGAAAGAATGAAGCATCGAAGGAAAAAAGGGCATTAATTTATTAGGCTAAAAGAAAGCTTACTATTCGCTCTCTTATTGAAAAGTTACTTTTGCTATTCTTTTACTTCCTGCCGCTATTGCTGTCGTATCATTTAAAAAGCGTATCGTATAAAATTTTTCCTTACTAATCTCCTTCCATGTTTGTCCATAATCATTACTAATCGAAATACCCGTAAACCCCGCAGCAACAATTTGTCTACCATTACTATTAGGTATATACTGTACACAACTTTTATATCCAGGTTCTGTAGTATCAGCTATTAATTGCCAGGTTTTTCCACCATCTTTAGTCATTGCCTTATTAGATCTATTACCATCTGGGCTTAAATAATCCCCCCCAAAAATAGTTCCATCATTTTCTGTTCTAAAAGCAACAGAATATATTCCAGTTGTTTCCTGGCCTTCTACGATCGGTGTGGTAAATACTTTCCAGGTTTTTCCTCTATCTGCAGTATAAAACACTCTTGATTTTGCTCCACCAGAAACCACCCAAGCTTTATCTCCTTTTACTGCAATGTTAGTATTACTGGCTGCAAAAGCAGCTTCTTTTTCAATAGTTTTTGGTAAAACATCGCAAGAAAGTTTCTTCCATGTATCTCCCCCATCTCTTGTAATAAGGATTGACATACATCCATCTACAGGATCTCCCATGGCAATTCCTTCATTACTATCCCAAAATGCCAATGCATTATAAAAAATTTTTTCATGGGTCTCTGTATAAACTATTCTTTCTTCTCTGCTTTTTAGATCAATACTTCTAAGTCGAGCAGGAGAACCTATTCCCAAGCAAAGAAATGAGTTCTCTGTAAAAGCTACCGCTCTATATTCTGTTGCCCAATTCTTTCTATCCTTAATCGTATCACTCATGGCAAAATCTATCATTACATTTTTATGAGTCTTCAGATTCATAAAACCATATCCTCTATTAAAACCATATCCCAATAAAGTATCTTTATAGATAGCAATGGCTCTAACTTGTATAGAATCCTGCAATAACGTTTCCACTTTTACCTTAGAAAAATTTCGAATTATTTCTTTTTCTTTACGAGTACAAAAAGTAAAAAGAACAGCCACTAGTATAATTGTAATAGATCTCATAGTTATTTATTGTACTCAAATATAACAGTATTTGATTACAAAGGTATACCTTTGCAAACCAAAAAAAGAAAACCATGCGTTTACATAGAAATCTTGTCTTTGCAGTTATTGACGGACTACATGAAATTTTTAATGAAGGAGCATATGCAGACAAAGTTGTACAAAAATTACTAAAGCGTGATAAAAGATGGGGTGCACGGGATCGTGGATTTGTAGCAGAAACACTCTATGAGATTGTACGCTGGAAACGTTTATATGCCGAGATTGCCGAAGTAAAAGAGCCTTTTTCTAGAGAAAACCTTTGGCGCATTTTTGCAGTATGGGCAACATTAAGAGGAATTACATTACCTGACTGGAAGCAAATTGCTCCTACTCCAACCAGACGTATTAAAGGTCGTTTTGATGAACTTAGCAAAATAAGAAAATACCGTGAGTCTATTCCTGATTGGATCGATGAACTAGGACAACAAGAGTTAGGAAATTTATGGGATAAAGAAATCACAGCTTTAAATAAAATGGCTCCCGTTGTTTTACGTGCAAATACATTAAAAACTACACGGGACAAACTAAGAGGTATTCTCGAAGATGAAAATATCGATACCGAGTTCATTAAAGGATATCCTGATGCGTTAAAACTTTCTGAAAGAACCAACGTTTTTAGTACACAGGCTTTTAAGGATGGCCTATTCGAAGTACAAGATGCTTCTTCTCAACTTGTAGCCAGGTTACTTGATGTTCAACCAGGACAAAGGGTTGTTGACACTTGCGCAGGCGCAGGAGGAAAAAGTCTTCACTTAGCAGCCCTGATGCAGAATAAAGGGCAAGTAATATCTATGGATATTTACGGAAACAAACTTAAAGAATTAAAAAGAAGGGCTAGACGAAATGGAGCCCATAATATAGAGACAAGGGTAATAGAAAATAATAAGGACATTAAAAAACTGCATGGCAAAGCAGATCGTGTTCTTATCGATGCTCCTTGTAGTGGTTTAGGAGTTTTAAGACGAAATCCTGATTCTAAATGGAAATTACAGCCCGAATTTTTAGACAAAATAAGAACAACACAAGCTGAAATAATAAATAATTATGCCAAAATGGTAAAACCCGATGGTAAACTTGTTTATGCTACATGTTCTGTTTTACCGTCAGAAAATGAGAAACAGGTTAAACACTTTCTTACCACAGAAACTGGAAAAAACTTTACTCTTATAAAAGACAAAAAAATATTATCTCATCAATCGGGTTATGATGGATTTTATATGGCATTGTTAGAAAGAAATTCATAATTAGACGAGTACAGCAAATAGAAAGCATAAAATAAATGCTATTTCTATTAATACATTTTATTAGGGTTTGCAGAGTTTTTAGGTATTTGTTGTATAGAATCCCAATGCTCACATATCTTTCCGTTTTCATCAAAACGAAAAAAATCCATAGTTACATACTCATCGTTTCCCGGCCAAATTTGATGCGTATGTAACGCTACCAACTCTCCTTCTGCAATACATCTAACAAACTCAATAGATTTGTCTGGATATTCTTTTTGCATTCTTTCAAAATAATCTATAAATCCTTGTGTACCATCCGCAACATCAGGGTTATGTTGTATATACTCTTTACCAATATATAACTCGACTGCTTTTTTTGGATTACCTTCATATGCCATTTTATAAAAAGCGATTGCATTCTCTTTATTTTTTTCTAACAACATCTTAAAACATTAAGGATTTAAAGTTTATTTTTTTATGATAACTAAAGTAGTAAAAAAACCAAATAAACATATCGAAATATCTCGATTTAAAGTTTTATATTCGTATTATGAATATTTTAGAAATCAGTAAAGTATTATCAAATCAAGTACGAATTGATATACTTGATTGGTTAAAAACTCCAGAAAACAATTTCCCTAAGCAAACGAATGTGCCGGATTTTAGCGATGGTGTTTGTGTTTGTCACATCCAGGAAAAAACGGGTTTATCACAATCAACGGTTTCTCATTATCTCGGCTTAATGCATAGAGTCAATTTGGTTATTCCAACCAGACATGGGAAATGGACCTATTATAAAAGAAATGAAGAAATGATACAGCATTATATTAATACTCTAAAAAAAGAATTGTAAATTTTTGATTAATTATATCGATAAATCTCGATATAACAATATAACATACATGCAAAAATGGATACAACAACTTATCACCTTGCACAGTTTAATATCATTAAACTCAAAGACAAGCTCGACTCTCCTATGATAAAAGAGTTTAAAAGCTTCTTAGCTCCTGTAAATTTATTAGCAGAAGAAAGTCCCGGTTTTATTTGGAGGCTTAAAGATACTGATGGACAAAGTGCCACCAATATAGAAACTCCCTATAAAGATGATTTGATTTTTATCAACTTATCTGTTTGGGACAATCTGCAGAACCTTGAAAGTTATATCTATCATACGGTTCATAGTTATTTCTTAAAAAACAGAAATAAATGGGGAGTTAATATGAAAGAAAATCAATCGGTTCTATGGTGGATTCCAAAAGGCGAAAAACCCACAGCTTTTCAAGGAAAGGAAAGACTTGATTTATTAAACAAAATAGGACCATCTGCTAATGCTTTTAGTTTTCGAGAAAAATATGATCACAAAGGTTTCAAAGAGTAAAGTTAATTACTACTCATCTAATTTAATGTGTTTTATAAAATACTTATCAAAAATGAGTATATTTAGTTACCAAACTAATAATCAATTTTATTATGAAAAAAACACTATTAATAATGGCAGCAATTTTCTGCTTTTTAGTTGCGTGTGTCGACAAAAAAGCTGAGGAAGAAAAAAAGAAAGCAGCCGAGTTAAATCAGCAAATTGAAACGTTAGACCAAGAGATTAATCAAGAAGTTAATCAAGGTTTAGAATCTTTAGAAAAAGAAGCTCAGGAAATAGATAACAGTTTAAACGAATTAGATAACTTATAAAAAATTGTATCAATGAAACTTACAAAATATTTATTAATTATACTATTAGTAGGATCTGTTGGTATTACCAACGCACAAAAATCTGAAGAGGCCGTCAAAGAACGAAAAGAAAAGGTTAAACAGAAGAAGGAAGAAATGAAAGCTCATCGTAAAGAGATGAAGGAAAAACGAGGTGAGCTAAAAGCTAAAAAAGAAGATCTAAAAGAGGCTAAAAAAGAACTAAAAGAAGGTCGAAAAGCTATTTTGGGAGAACATCATGAAAAAATGAAAGGCATGACTCCAGATGAAAAGAAAGCCTACCTAGAAGCAAACCCTGAACTAAAAGAAAAACTCACTACCTATAAAGAAGCTACCAAAGAGAAAAGAAAAGAGTTAAAAGCCAAAAGGATAGAGTTTAAAAATGAAAAAGCAAATTTGGTTCAAAACAATATCGAAGGTAAAAAAGATAGGCTTGCTTTTTTTGAAGAGCGAAGTAGTAAAGGCACAGATAAAATTCAAAAAACTAGAGATAGATTAGCCGCGCAGAAAGAGGCTGGAGAAATAACCGAGGAGCAATACAATGAAAAAATGGCCAAAGTTGCCACAGTAGAAGGAAGGTTGAAAAAACATCAGGAAAAGGTGAACAAAATCAAAACCAACCTTGAAAAAAGTGAAGAAAGATTGCAAAAGATCAATTCTAGTCTAGAAGAAAAAAAATCAGACAAAGAATAATTCAAACTTTAATATGGACAAGTATACCTTATCAAATCTTTACAAATTTAACAAATCGTAGCACTCCCTACGATTTGTTTATTTTATAAAACTTATATAGTTATAATAATATTCATTATTAAACAGATTCTTAATTCATATTTTTCCAAAAACCATCTATACACTTCGCAAAGGTAGTTGCAGATTTTGAGTTAAACCTAAAATATAAGCTAGGTTCAATTAATTCAACTTCCATCAAAGCAAAAGAATTATTTAACGTTCTTACCAGATCTACTCTTGCGTAAAACGGTTTTTCAAACAATTAATGTATTACTTTATCTGCCGATGACACCAACATTTTTTCTGGTGTCTCTATCGTTGTGACACCACCTCCATGTTCTTCTTGCACTCTATAATCTCCGGCTCCAACGGTCTTTAAAATAGTATGAGACAACTCTCCGTTAAAATATATTAAGGAGTATTCGCCTTCCTCTACAACATTCTGCATAAATGGCTGTATCATGCATTCTCTATCCTCAAAAACCGACAGCAACTTTTCAAAACTGTTAAAATCACCTTTTACAATTCTAAACGTATCATCTGCATTAGCACTTATCGTAGGTTTAATAATTAACTCATTACTATTAAATTTATCAAAGGCATCCTCTATGTCAGATTTTTCTAAGTGAGGTTTTATAATAGTTTGCACCAATTCAATTCCATTATTTTCTATCTCAAACAAGTAATTTTTATTAATATTCCACATTACAAGTTCGATATTATTAAGAAGAATTGCCTTAGAATCATTTATCTCTTTTAAAACTTCTGAGAATTGTTCTAAATTACTTTGATAATCCCAGGTGCTTCTAATGATAACAAGATCATAGGTATTCCAATCTGTCTCTATATTCCATGGAACGTTAAAAACTTCCCAACCTAGTTTCTTCAATGGCTCATGAACCAAATTGTCATCTATAAACCATCCTTCAGTATTTGTAATTGATAGAAAAGCACATCTTGGCATCACACAGTTTTTTAATAATTCGACATAAAACACTCAAAACCTATTGATTAATAGGTTTATCTAAAATAAATATAACGAAATTAAAATATAATAGTATGTCTAAGTACAAATAGAAAACAAGTAATAAATAACGATGTTTTTAAAAGAATTTCTTATTTGCTAAAAATAATATTCTTTGAAAGTTCTAATATCTATCCAGCCTTGTTTTTTATGTTTCCTAATTTTATAAAATGAAGTAGTTTTCTGTTCAAAAACCTCAAAAGAGGTTGTTGGATGTTTTGGATAAATTCCAATCATACCATCTTTGTATAAATATACTAAACCATTATTAGAATTCATTTGGATTCTATCATAGATTATCGGAAATACTTCCTGGATTCTCACCATTCCTTTTTTCACAAACGATAATGGCTCTATTTCTATCGGTTCATAAATCGTATCGCCTAATACTTCATCAATAAAATATTCTGGTTTGACTTCTTCTTTTTTTTCTGGATATATACTTTCTTTTATATTATATGAGTAGATACCGTTTTTTCCTTCTTTTTCGATATTAAGAAGAGACGGAAACCTTTTATACTCACTATTAACACTTTCTGAAATATAATCGGTTTCATCCAAAAAAGTAACTTTCTCTATGTTATTTGGTACCCCTACTAACTCTAAATCAGTCTCACTCCTTTCGGTACCAAAATGACCTTCTGATAAAAAAACGCTATATTTTTTTGTGTCTTTATGCTGCTTAATCGAATATTCCTTTGAATATACTGTTCCGCATTTAAAAAAATCTAATAGCGGAAAATTATCAATTTTAGATATGGAATTATCATAATATTGAGCTCCCTTATAACTCAAAACTTCTAATCCATCTTGTATAAAATAGGCCTGTTGAATACCTTTAATTTTTATACTTTTAAGATTTTGGCATCTATAAAGAAATACAGAATCTTGATATACTCCCTTTATAAAATAGGCATTCTTAATAATGGTATCGAATGATCTTTGCAATACATTTCTTCCTTCAGGATCAACAAGTATATAGGATTCTTCATTTTCTTGAATTTTATAATAATACTCGCAATAATAATCTTTGTGACTACCTTGATTTGCCTTAAATGATAAAGGATATAATCTGTTTTGAGAATAGCTATTGATAGTACCGAACACAACTAAAATTAATTGCAGTCTAAAAAATATGTTACTCAATTTCAATTTCATCTATTGCATGTTATTTATTATAAATATGTTTCAAGACAATCTAATAACAAAATTATTATCATATCAATTAAAGCAAGATCTTTCTTTTTCTATATTTTTCAAAATTCATACCAGAAATCAAGATCAGAAACTCTTTTTTTGAAAACTACAGAATAGTATCAAAAAAACATTCTTAATCCAAGATTACTCCAATAAAAGAGAATAAACCTGTATTTATTCATTCTCGTTACCAATGTTTTTTCTGGTGCTTTTATTGTAGTTACCCCTCCTCCATGCTCTTCTTGTACCCGATAATCTCCTACTCCAACTGTTTTCAAAATTGTATGAGATAATTTACCATTAAAGTATATTAGGGAATACTCTCCCTCATCAACAATATTTTGCATAAATGGCTGAATCATACATTCCTTATCCATAAAAACTGATACCAGATTTTTTAAAACTATCAAAGTCACTTTTTCTAATTCTAAACGTATCATCTGAATTAGCGCTCACAGTTGGTTTAATAATCAACTCATTACTATGTAATTGTTCAAAAGCTTGCTCTATATCAGATACTGTTAACTCATCTCTTTTTAGGGTCTTAAACAGCTCAACACCTTTACTTTCTATCCCAAACAAGTAATTTTTATTGATATTCCACATTACTAACTCAAAACTATTAAGTAATATAGCTTTGGATTTGTTTATATCTCCTAAAACCTTAACGAACTGTTCTAAATTGTTTTGATAATCCCAGGTGCTTATAATAATTACCAAATCATACATATCCCAATAAGTCTCTACAGTCCAAGGAACATTTTCTATCTCTCAACCTAATTTTCTTAAAGGCTCATGAACCAAATCATCATCAATAAACCAACCTTCTGTATTCGAAATTGATAAAAAAGCACATCTTGGCATTTTTACTTTTTTAAACATTTGACAAAAAATATTTGAATTTTTAGATTGAATTACCATTAATTACAATCAATCAAAAACCCTGTATAAATATATAAAAACACTGCTATGGCCGTTAGATGAAGCTCCAATAGTGTAAATGTATAGCAATGTTCAAACAAAAAAACCTATAATTATTTGACGGTCAAATAATTAAGATTTTACAGGTTATTTATAGATATATACCTTTTACACATTGAAAGTTACCGTTCATACATTTGAAAGCATATTTACCACTAATTGTTTATACATTCACATAAAAATTTTTAAATTCTTAAAACCGATTATTATGAAACTTAATTTTTTAAAATTTATCACCCTACTGGTTTTCTTAACCTTATTATCTTGTGAAAAAGAAAACGAATTCGAACCATTAACGCCTCAGAGCGATGAAATCTCAGATAATATTGAATCAAAAAGTTCAAACGCATCTAATGCCCCAAGGCCAGTCAGACTGGCTTCTAACAGCAATATGATTTACATTGATGAACCCAACAATGCTTATTCGTTAACATTTTCTGTAAACAACGTTAATGTTAATTACCCTAGTATGGGGAATAATTCACCAGGGCTGATATTACCTCTTAAAGTAACCGATATAATCATAGAAGTATTCATGCCAGATGGTAGTTTACATGATATTAATGTTTTCAAAATAAACAAAAATACATCAACAATAAGAAAATCAGGAAGCTCTGATAGTAATTATACGCTTTCTGTACCCCTTACTGGTAGGAATAGACAATTAATCAAACATTTTCAATGGATGGCTAAACAAGTACCGGGAGCGAGAGCAAATTTAATTGTATATTTAAAAGAATCGCATGTCAATATTAGCACTTACAATTCTATATTAAATAACAATAGGCCGCTTGCAGGAATCCGAGCTAGCTTTGATGTAGGCAGAGAACAAAGAATTGAATACAGAATTAACAATTAGCTCTAGTTTCAAAAGTTAAGCCGTATTAGCTCTTCTAGATTTGATTTTTCTTAATGATATGGATTTCATCATAAATGATAAGAAAAATCAAATCTAGAAGAGCTAATTTATTACAATACATTGGCTTAACATCCTATTTTAAAAATTTCAGAAAAAATGATTGGGTTTGGCTAAACTCAACTCTAAATCATCTAAGAAAACTATATTTAGATATAACTTACAAAAAACATTAATTCGGTTCACTTATTCTTTTACAGTGTTATTGTTCAAAATTTGGTGAATAACTATCCAATTCAATACTATTTTTATGCTAAAAATTGGTTATAAAACTGTAAATTTGCAGCTTAATAAAAATCAAACAATCGAAGTATGATCCACTTCTTCGGAAACCAAAACGAGAAAGTATTTGCCGTTCAGACAAACAGCGAAATTTCACCTGAAAACATTAAAAAACTGATCTGGTTATTTGGTAACCAACCTCAACTATCTGCAGCGTCTATTGACGCTTTTTTTGTTGGTCCAAGAGCCGCAATGATTACCCCATGGAGTACCAATGCTGTAGAAATCACGCAAAACATGGGAATAGAAGGGATTATTAGAATAGAAGAGTTTACTGTTGTATCCAGAGACTTTACCGATTTCGATCCAATGCTTTCGCAAAAGTATGATCAATTAGATCAAGACATATATACCATCAATATAGAGCCCGAACCGATTGTAGAGATAGATGATATAGATGCATATAATACTGCAGAAGGATTAGCTCTTAGTAAAGAGGAAGTTATCTACCTCGAAGGAGTTAGTAAAAAAATAGGGCGACCGCTTACAGATTCTGAAGTATTTGGATTCTCTCAGGTAAATTCTGAGCATTGCCGTCATAAAATATTTAATGGGACTTTTATAATTGATGGAGAGGAAAAGCCTTCCTCACTTTTTAAATTAATAAAAAAGACTTCAGAAACACATCCAAATGATATTGTTTCTGCATATAAGGACAATGTAGCATTTATTAAAGGGCCAAGAGTAACTCAATTTGCTCCTCAAACCGCAGATAAACCAGATTTTTATACAAAAACAGAATATAATAGTGTGATTTCTTTGAAAGCAGAAACACATAACTTTCCAACAACGGTAGAGCCTTTTAATGGGGCAGCAACTGGTTCTGGCGGAGAAATAAGAGATCGACTTGCAGGAGGAAAAGGTTCTTTACCACTAGCAGGGACTGCAGTATACATGACTTCATATTCGAGATTAGAAAATAACAGACCATGGGAGAAAGCGATGTCAGAAAGAGATTGGTTATACCAAACTCCTATGGATATATTGATCAAAGCTTCTAACGGCGCTTCTGACTTTGGTAATAAGTTTGGACAACCATTAATTACAGGATCTGTACTTACTTTTGAGCACGAAGAAAACGAAAGAAAATTAGGTTTTGATAAAGTAATCATGCAAGCTGGCGGAATTGGTTATGGTAAAGCAGAACAAGCGATTAAAGCTACTCCAGAACAAGGTGATAAAATTGTCATTCTAGGAGGAGAAAACTATCGAATAGGTATGGGAGGTGCAGCTGTATCCTCTGCAGATACTGGTGAGTTTAGTAGCGGTATTGAGTTAAATGCAATACAACGTTCTAACCCAGAAATGCAAAAACGAGCTGCAAATGCCATACGCGGTATGGTAGAAAGTACAGACAATACAATTGTATCTATTCATGATCACGGTGCAGGAGGACATCTTAACTGTTTATCTGAACTTGTTGAAGAAACAGGAGGGAAAATTGATTTAGATAAATTACCTGTTGGAGACCCTACCTTATCTGCCAAAGAGATAATCGGAAACGAATCTCAGGAACGTATGGGATTGGTAATTGGTCAAAAACATATTGATACACTACAGCGAATTGCAGACCGAGAACGTTCTCCTATGTATAAAGTTGGTGACGTTAGCGGTGATCATCGATTTACATTCGAATCTAATACCAAAGGAGATAAACCTATGGATTTGGCATTAGAGGATATGTTTGGAAGCTCTCCAAAAACAATAATGACCGATAAAACTATAGATCGCTCTTATAATAAGCCTTCATACGACATTCTTAACTTTAAAACTTATTTGGATCAGGTTTTACAACTAGAAGCGGTTGCTTGTAAGGACTGGTTAACAAATAAAGTAGATCGTTGCGTAGGTGGTTTAGTAGCTAAACAACAATGTGTTGGACCTCTACAACTCCCACTTAACAACTGTGGAGTAATGGCGCTGGATTATAATGGTAAAGAAGGAATTGCTACTAGTATTGGGCACTCCCCTATTTCTGGTCTTATAGACCCTGAAGCAGGGAGTAAAAATTCGATTGCAGAAGCATTAACTAATATCATCTGGGCTCCTCTTAAGGATGGGTTATCTTCGGTTTCTTTATCTGCCAACTGGATGTGGCCTTGTAAAAATGAAGGAGAAGATGCACGTTTGTATAAAGCTGTAAAAGCTATTTCGGACTTTGCCATCGAACTTGGAATTAATGTTCCTACAGGTAAAGATTCTTTATCTATGAAACAAAAATATCCAAATGAAGAAGTAATCGCTCCAGGTACAGTAGTTATTTCTGCAGCTGCAAACTGTAATGACATTAATAAGATTGTAGAGCCTGTCTTACAACCAAATGAAGGTTCTATCTATTACATTAACCTTTCTGATGATTCTCATAAATTAGGAGGTTCTTCTTTTTCTCAAATTTTAAACAAAATTGGATCAGAAGCTCCTAGTATCAAAGACTCTAAGAAATTTAAAACTATATTTGACACCCTACAAGATCTTATAAAACAAGGTAAAATTGTTGGAGGTCATGATATTGCTTCAGGTGGATTCATTACTTCATTATTAGAACTGTGTTTTGCTGACAATAATCTTGGGGCAACTCTTGATTTATCATCTATTGGCGAAAATGATACTACCAAATTGTTATTCTCAGAAAACGCGGGAATTATATTTCAGGAGGCAAAGAATGCAGACATAGCTTCTATTCTTTCAGAAAATGATATTGAGTTTTTTACTATCGGAAATGTAGTTGAAAAAGCCACTTTATCAATTACTAACGGAAACGATACATTAAGTTTTGATATCGAAGAACTAAGAGATACCTGGTATAGAACCTCTTATCTATTGGATCAGAAACAAACTGCAAATGGATTGGCAAAAGATCGATTCGAAAACTATAAAAATCAACCATTGCAATACACTTTTCCATCACATTTCACAGGTAATAAACCTGTAATAGATGGTAGTAAGCCAAGACCAAAGGCTGCCATTATTCGTGAGAAAGGAAGTAATTCTGAGCGCGAAATGGCCAATGCAATGTATTTGGCAGGATTTGATGTAAAAGACGTGCATATGACCGATCTTATTTCGGGTCGTGAAACTTTAGAAGACATTCAATTTATTGGCGCTGTAGGAGGTTTTTCTAATAGCGACGTGCTGGGCTCTGCAAAAGGATGGGCAGGAGCGTTTTTATATAATGAAAAAGCAAACAACGCATTAAAGAATTTCTTTAAAAGAACAGATACATTATCTGTAGGTATATGTAATGGCTGCCAATTGTTTATGGAGTTAGAAGTGATCAATCCAGAACATAAAATACATGGTAAATTAGTTCATAACAATTCTAACAAACATGAAAGCGCTTTTACATCTGTAAAAATTCAGGAAAACAATTCTGTAATGTTATCTACTTTAGCAGGTAGCACATTAGGAGTATGGATCTCTAACGGTGAAGGAAAATTCAATTTACCACTTTCTGAAGACCAGTATAATATTGTTGCTAAGTACGGATATGAAGGATATCCTGCCAACCCAAATGGGTCTGACTATAATACCGCAATGATAACCGACAAAACTGGACGTCATTTGGTAACCATGCCCCATATAGAGCGATCAACTTTTCAATGGAATTGGGCAAATTATCCTACTAACAGACAAGATGAAGTGTCTCCCTGGATAGAAGCTTTTGAAAATGCCAGAAAATGGATCGAAGATAATAAATAACTAATCGTATTTATAAAGTAAAATACTCTACAGTAAAAGAGTACCAAAATATATTTTTATCTAAACCTTACAGTCAAATTCGATTTTTAACAAACATTTAATAACCAAGGTTAAACAAATACAAAAAAGCCATATGTGTTAGCTAGTTAACACATATGGCTTTTTTCATGAAGTAATTTTAAGTCCAACTTAAATATAACGTCATGAAAAAAAAAGAATAATTTCCCCTAATACGATAGCCCTTAGTTTAGCATGGGTAATAGTACTTTCTACTATTCTTTGTAAAGAGAAACTTTATCACAGTAAGAAACAAACAAACTACCTATATCAAAAGGTTCATGGTTGAATAAAAATTGATCACATAAAACCCCATTTGATTAATTTATGAAAAGATAAAAAGAAGCTATTAAATCCAAAATAGCTTCTTTTTTATTTTGCACAATTATACAGTAATGAATATGAGAATAATGGTAATTGTATTCCTATAAAAACCAAAGAATCTTCAGTTATAATTCCATTTTTTCATATCTTACGGTTGTATTTTACAATATTTTTTATAATTTGCGAAACTATGCTTGCATAATAGTTTAAATGAAGCTCGGTTTCAAAATGAAATTTATTAAACCTAGGACCAACTAGAGCGAATAAAAACTACAGAAAATTATTCTAAACAGCTTATGACAACAATTACCAGATTATTTGACTTTCCTCATTACCAATTAAAAGAACATAATTTAGATGCAGCATTAGTAACCAAATATGAGGGCAAATGGGTTGCCACTTCATCCAAAGAATATGTAGAAAAAGCAAATCAGATAAGTAGAGGTTTACTACGATTAGGAGTTGCACCAAATGATAAAATTGCCATTATCTCTTCAAATAATAGAACAGAATGGAATATTACCGATATTGGTGTTTTACAAATCGGAGCTCAAAATGTACCTATTTATCCTACGATATCTCAAGAGGATTATGAATATGTCTTAAATCATTCTGAAGCCTCGTACTGTTTTGTATCTGATGATGAGGTGTATGAAAAAGTAAAAAACATACAAAAAAACGTACCTTCTTTAAAAGAGGTATATTCATATGACAGCATATCAGGTTGCAAAAGCTGGAATCAAGTATTAGAACTTGGTAAAGATGATAGTAATCAAGGAGATGTAGAAAAGTTAATGGCTTCTGTAAAAGAAGATGATTTGGCAACACTCATATACACATCTGGAACAACGGGGCGCCCTAAGGGTGTAATGTTAAGTCATAAAAATGTTGTGAGTAATGCACTAAACAGTTCTACATGTTTTCCTATTGTAGATGGAGAAACAAAAGCTCTTAGCTTCTTACCTGTTTGTCATATTTATGAGCGAATGCTTATGTACCTTTATCAATATAGAGGTGTAGAGATTTATTTTGCAGAATCATTAGAAACCATTAGCGATAATTTAAAAGAAATTAAACCAGACGTAATGACCGCTGTACCCAGGTTATTAGAAAAGGTATACGATAAAATCATAGCAAAAGGTGCCGACCTTACAGGTATCAAAAAGAAGTTATTCTTTTGGGCGGTAGAATTAGGTTTAAAGTATGAACCATATGGAGCGAATGGATGGTGGTATGAAAAAAAATTAGGGCTTGCCCGAAAACTTATTTTTAGTAAATGGCAAGAAGCTTTAGGAGGAAATCTAAAAGTAATAGCATCAGGTAGTGCAGCACTACAACCAAGACTCGCTAGAATATTTAATGCAGCTGGCATGGCTGTAATGGAAGGATACGGTCTTACCGAAACATCTCCTGTTGTATCCGTAAATGACGAAAGAAGCGGAGGTTTTAAAATAGGCACTGTCGGTCGAATGATACCAAATACAGAAGTAAAAATAGCCGAAGATGGTGAGATTTTGGTAAAAGGTCCTCAGGTAATGATTGGTTATTATAAAGATGAAGAAAAAACCAATGAAGTTTTAAAAAATGGATATTTCCATACTGGAGATATAGGAGAAGTCGATGCTGATGGCTTTTTACGTATTACAGATCGTAAGAAAGAAATGTTTAAAACCTCTGGTGGTAAATATGTTGCGCCTCAATTAATTGAAAATGCAATGAAACAATCTCGTTTTATCGAGCAAATAATGGTCGTGGGAGAAGGAGAGAAAATGCCAGCCGCTATTATACAACCAAATTTTGAGTTTTTAAAAGAATGGGCAGAACGAAAAGGCATAGCCCCAGGTAGTTCTATACAAGAAATTATTAATAATGAAAAGGTGGTAGAACGATATCAAGAAGAAGTTGATCAATACAATGAAAGATTCGGGAAATGGGAACGTATAAAACGTTTTGAACTTACTCCTGACGAATGGAGTATAGATGCAGGACACCTTACGCCTACAATGAAATTAAAACGTAAGGTAATAAAAGAAAAATATAACGATTTATACACAAAAATTTATGGCTAATTCAAGTAACTGATTACAACATCTATACTGAAACGTATATCAGTCGACTCCTCATTACATTATATGAGGAGTTTTTTTATTTGAATTACTTATTTAACATTTTCTTTATACAACTCTCATAAAATCTTGCCATTAACAAGTATAATTCAATAGAAAAACGTAAATTACTGCAAAAGATCAAAAAAATTACAAAATTTGTTATGCATGCATAACAAATTTTCTTATCTTTACATTCATAACACTTATTCTGAATGAGAGAAAAGACCATAGATTACGCCCTCAGAGCCACTTGGATGGCTGTTGCCAAAATGTATAATGAAGAAGCTGGAAAAAAAGGTAGCACCATGGCTACTGGATTTACCCTAATTAGCATTGATCCCGAAAACGGAACCCCCTCTACTTCTTTGGGGCCCAAAATGGGAATGGAAGCTACTAGTTTGTCACGTACTTTAAAAACCATGGAGGAAAAAGGCTTGATTACCCGAAAGAAAAACCCTCAAGACGGACGTGGAGTTTTAATACATTTAACTCCTTTTGGTATAGAAATGAGAGAATTTTCTAAAGGAGTAGTCTTTGCATTTGATAATGCCGTAAAAGAACATATACCTCAAGAAAAGTTAGATGTTTTTTTCGAAGTATTTCAAACCATAAATGACCTTATAGCATCAAAGAAAATCTATCCAAAACAAGAATCATTAAAACCTTAACAACCCGAAGTTAAAAATGAAAAGAATCATTAAAAAAATTGCAGTCATCGGCTCAGGAATAATGGGATCTGGTATTGCATGTCATTTCGCCAATATTGGTGTCGAAGTTCTACTATTAGACATAGTACCAAGAGAACTTAATGATAAAGAAAAGCAAAAAGGGCTTACCTTAGAAAACAAAACAGTACGTAATCGATTAGTAAACGACTCTCTTACTGCTGCTCTTAAATCAAAACCATCTCCTATTTATCATCAAAAATTTTCTAATCGCATTACAACTGGTAATCTTGAAGATGATGTTGCCAAAATTGCAGATGTAGATTGGATTATAGAAGTGGTTGTAGAAAGGTTGGATATTAAGAAACAGGTGTTCGAAAACCTTGAAAAACACAGAACTCCAGGAACATTAATTACTTCTAATACTTCTGGTATTCCTATAAAATTTATGAGCGAGGGAAGAAGCGAAGATTTCCAGAAACATTTCTGTGGAACACACTTCTTTAATCCAGCACGTTACCTTAAGTTATTTGAAATTATTCCTGGGCCAAATACTTCTCAAGAAGTTTTGGATTTTCTTAATGGATATGGAGAACAATACCTTGGTAAAACTTCTGTCGTCGCCAAGGATACTCCCGCATTTATTGGTAACAGGATAGGTATATTTAGTATCATGAGCTTGTTTCATATGGTAAAAGATATGGGATTAACTATAGAAGAAGTTGATAAGCTAACAGGTCCCGTAATTGGACGCCCAAAATCGGCAACCTTTCGAACTGTAGATGTTGTAGGTCTAGATACATTAGTTCATGTTGCAAATGGTATTGCTGAAAACTGCCCAGATGATGAACGCCACGAGTTGTTTAAACTTCCAGATTTTATAGATAAAATGATGGCCAATAAATGGTTGGGAAGTAAAACAAAACAAGGTTTTTATAAAAAAGAAGTCACATCAGACGGGAAACGAAATATTCTTTCTTTAGACTTAGATTCACTAGAATATCGAGAAAAGAAAAGAGCTTCTTTCCCTACTTTAGAAATAACAAAAACCATTGATAAGGTAATTGATCGTTTTAAAGTTTTGGTCGCTGGTAAAGATAAAGCCGGCGAGTTCTATCGTAAAAACTTATCTGCATTATTTGCATATGTATCCAACCGTATTCCTGAAATCACAGAGGATCTTTATAAAATTGATGATGCTATGAAAGCAGGTTTTGGTTGGGAACATGGTCCTTTTCAAATTTGGGATGCCGTAGGTGTAGAAAAAGGAATTGAAATAATGAAAGCAGAAGGGTATGAACCGGCAGCTTGGGTAAACGACATGATAGCTTCAGGAAGTACTTCTTTCTATACTATAAAAGAAGGCGCTACTTATTTTTATGATATCCCTAAAAAAGAACAGCTAAAAGTACCAGGACAAGATGCATTTATCATCTTAGACAATATTCGAAAATCTAATGAAGTATTCAAAAATAGTGGTGTTGTAGTCGAAGATCTTGGTGATGGAATTCTAAATCTAGAGTTTCAGAGTAAAATGAATACAATTGGCGGAGACGTACTAGCCGGCTTGAACAAAGCCATCGATATTGCCGAAAAAGATTTTCAAGGATTGGTTGTGGGTAATCAAGCAGCAAATTTTTCTGTTGGAGCAAATATTGGTATGATATTTATGATGGCCGTAGAACAAGAATATGATGAACTTAATATGGCGATTAAGTACTTTCAGGATTCTATGATGCGCATGCGTTACTCATCTATTCCCACAATTGCAGCTCCTCATGGAATGACTCTTGGTGGTGGCTGTGAACTTTCTATGCATGCCGATAAGGTAGTTGCCGCTGCAGAAACCTATATTGGACTAGTAGAGTTTGGAGTAGGTGTAATACCCGGTGGCGGTGGATCCAAAGAAATGGCATTGCGTGCCTCTGATACATTCAAAAAGAATGATGTAGAACTTAATGTTTTACAAGAGCATTTCTTAACCATAGGTATGGCAAAAGTATCCACTTCTGCATACGAAGCATACGATACAAACATCCTTCAAAAAGGAAAAGATATTGTCGTAGTTAATAAAGATCGTCAGATAGCAACAGCAAAAGCACATGCAAAATTACTGGCAGAACAAGGATATACACAACCGATCAAACGAAAGGATGTAAAAGTGTTAGGTAAACAAGCGCTAGGGATGTTTTTGGTAGGAACCGACTCTATGGAAGCTGGTAAATATATTTCTGAGCACGATCATAAAATAGCGAATAAACTGGGTTATGTAATGGCCGGTGGAGATTTGTCAGAACCAACTCTAGTTACCGAACAATATCTATTAGATCTTGAACGCGAGGCATTCTTATCCCTATGTACAGAACGCAAAACTCTTGAACGTATAGAACATATGTTGAAGAAAGGTAAACCTTTACGTAATTAGTATCGAGAATTTAGTATTGAGTAGTTAGATTATAAGTAATGCATAAAGTTGAACAATTAAAAATATGGAAAAAGTCAATACAATTGGCTAAATCTGTATACCAACGTACAAGTGAACTTCCTTCTGACGAAAAATATGGATTAACCTCTCAAATAAAACGAAGTGTGATTTCAATTTCTTCAAATATGGCTGAAGGTGCTGGAAGAAATTCAAATAAAGAGTTTAAACATTTTTTGAGTATTGCCAATGGTTCTGCTTATGAACTTCAAACGCAATTATTATTAACTATTGAACTTCATCTATTGTCTAAAGAAAAAGTTTAACCATGTATAGAATTGACAATTGAAATTCAGAAAATGAATTATTCATTTCAACAAAGTATCCAGAACAAAATCTCAATACTCAATACTAACATCTAAAATCTATTAAAAAAAATGAAAACAGCATATATAGTAAAAGCATATAGAACAGCCGTTGGGAAAGCCCCCCGAGGAGTGTTCAGATTTAAAAGAACAGACGAGTTAGCTGCCGAAACCATACAACACATGATGAAAGAATTACCTGGACTCGATAAGTCACGTATTGATGATGTTATTGTGGGTAATGCAATGCCCGAAGGTTCTCAGGGACTTAATATGGCACGATTAATTTCGCTTATGGGATTAAATTCTATTGATGTACCAGGTGTTACTGTAAACAGGTTTTGTTCATCTGGAATAGAAACCATAGGAATTGCAACTGCAAAAATACAAGCTGGTATGGCAGATTGTATCATTGCCGGTGGAGCAGAAAGTATGAGTTCGGTTCCTATGACGGGGTATAAGACCGAACTTAATTATGATCTGGCTAAATCTGGGCATGAAGACTACTACTGGGGAATGGGTAATACTGCTGAAGCAGTTGCTAACCAGTTTAAGGTATCAAGAGAAGATCAAGACGAATTTGCATATCATTCGCATATGAAAGCATTAAAAGCACAAGCAGAAAATCGTTTTCAAGATCAGATTGTCCCGATACATGTAGAACAAACGTATGTTGATGAAAATGGAAAAAAGGCAACAAAGTCCTATACCGTATCCAAAGATGAAGGCCCTAGAGCAGGTACCAGTCAAGAAGTATTAGGAAAATTAAGACCTGTTTTTGCACAAGGAGGAAGTGTTACCGCAGGTAATTCATCACAAATGAGCGATGGAGCTGCTTTTGTCATGGTAATGAGCGAAGAATTAGTAAAAGAATTAAAGCTGGAACCCATAGCACGACTTGTAAATTATGCCGCTGCCGGTGTAGAGCCTCGAATTATGGGTATTGGACCTGTTAAGGCCATTCCAAAAGCATTAAAACAAGCTGGCCTTAAGCAAAATGACATCGAATTAATAGAGCTTAACGAAGCATTTGCATCACAATCACTGGCAGTAATAAGAGAACTAAACCTTAATTCTGATATCGTAAACGTAAATGGCGGTGCTATTGCATTAGGGCATCCACTAGGGTGTACAGGAGCAAAGTTATCTGTTCAGTTATTTGATGAAATGCGTAAACGTGACATGAAAGGTAAATATGGTATGGTTACCATGTGTGTTGGTACCGGACAAGGTGCTGCGGGAATTTTTGAATTTTTAAATTAATTAGCATTGAGAACAGAACATGAAAAAATAATTTTTCTAAATCCATTCCTTAATGCTAACTTCTAAAATCTAAAAAAAATGAGTACAGAAACAACAAATAAAGATATCCTAAGAGGAGGACAATTCCTCGTTAAAGAAACGAACTGTGAAGATGTATTTACTCCAGAAGACTTTTCTGAAGAGCAACGTATGATGCGTGATAGCGCAAAAGAATTTGTAGATCGTGAGTTATGGGCACATTGGGAACGATTTGAAAATAAAGATTATGCCTTTACAGAACAATGTATGCGCAAAGCTGGAGAGCTAGGCCTTCTAGGTGTAGCTGTACCAGAAGCCTATGATGGTCTTGGAATGGGATTCGTATCTACAATGCTGGTTTGTGATTATATATCTGGGGCAACAGGTTCTTTTAGTACAGCTTTTGGAGCCCATACAGGAATCGGCACGATGCCTATTACATTATATGGTAATGAAGAGCAAAAGAAAAAATATGTCCCTAAACTTGCCACAGGAGAATGGTTTGGGGCTTACTGTTTAACAGAGCCTGGTGCAGGATCTGATGCAAACTCGGGTAAAACTAAAGCTGTTTTAACAGACGATGGCAAACATTACCTGATCTCTGGTCAAAAAATGTGGATCTCTAATGCTGGATTCTGTAATATTTTTATTGTTTTTGCACGTATTGAAGATGACAAAAATATAACAGGGTTTATTGTAGAAAACGATCCTTCAAATGGTATTTCTCTGGGGGATGAAGAAAAGAAATTAGGAATTCACTCCTCCTCTACTCGACAGGTATTTTTTAGCAATACCAAGGTACCTGTAGAGAATATGCTATCAGAGCGAGGAAATGGATTTAAGATTGCTATGAATGCTCTTAACGTTGGTCGCATCAAATTGGCAGCTGCATGTCTAGATGCACAACGACGAATCATTGGCGAATCTACCAAATATGCAAACGAACGTATACAGTTTAAAACACCGATCATCAATTTTGGGGCTATCAAAGCAAAAATAGCAGAGATGGCAACCAATGTATACGCAGATGAATCTGCCTGTTATAGAGCTGCAAAGAATATAGAAGATAGAATTGCTATCAGACAAGCACAAGGAAATTCTCACCAAGAAGCAGAATTAAAAGGTGTTGAAGAATACGCAATCGAATGTTCTATTCTAAAAGTTGCCGTTTCTGAAGATGTACAAAATACTACTGATGAAGGTATCCAAATTTTTGGTGGTATGGGGTTCTCTGCAGATACACCTATGGAATCTGCGTGGAGAGATGCTCGTATTTCACGTATTTACGAAGGAACCAATGAAATTAATCGTATGTTGGCGGTAGGAATGCTTGTTAAAAAAGCAATGAAAGGACATGTAGACCTTCTAGGACCTGCTATGAAAGTTGCAGACGAGCTTACAGGAATTCCTTCTTTCGATACTCCAGATTATTCTGTATTGTTTTCTGAAGAAAAAGAGATCATCGCGAAGCTTAAAAAAGTATTCTTGATGGTTGCAGGTGCAGCTGTTCAAAAATTCGGACCGCAACTAGAAGAACACCAACAGTTGTTATTAGCAGCATCTGATATATTAATAGAAATATATATGGCTGAATCTACAATTTTGCGAACCGAAAAAAATGCAAAACGCTTTGGAGAAGAGGCTCAGGAAACGCAAATAGCGATGGCTCAATTATACTTATATAATGCCGTAGATATTATCATTAGAAAAGGAAAAGAAGGTATTGTTTCTTTTGCTGAAGGTGATGAACAAAGAATGATGTTAATGGGCCTTAAGCGATTTACAAAATACGCCAATCAACCAAACGTCGTAGCTTTAAAAACCAAAATAGCTGATAAAATAGCTAAAGAAAATGGATATTTTATCGAGTAAAATAATTAATAAATTAAGTTATTTAAAAGCCACTTTTACTATCAAAAGTGGCTTTCTTTATTATTCTACTATGATATTTTTTACCACAGAAACTGGAATACCTTTTTGGGTAAAACCTTCTACCGATATTTCATATTCACCAGGAACATCAGAAGTAAAAAACTCGAGATCAATATCATTTTCTTCTAAACTTAGATTTGGTTTCCAAAACAATTGGTATCTGTAATCTGGAATACGATCATAATTAATACCTGAATCGGTATAAGTTTGCTTATAATAGTCTTTATTAAGTTTAAAATTAGACAAATTAACAGAAGAGACATATCCTTTCTCAGATGTTTTCATATAGTTTCTTTCCTTAGACTCTATAACAATCAAACCATCAAACGTAGTTGAACCTAAATAATAACGATCTTTGGTATAACTTATAGATGCATATTTATTTGCATTGGCATAAATAATTTCGTCATGTTCCTGTACAATAGCACCATCTACAATGAGGAGTGGTAAGAACTTACTCTTTTTTAAAACACCATAACTTCTATTCACTTTAAATACTCCTTTACCATCTATATTTTTTTCTATCCTTACCCCATCTACAACTTCAACAATTGTCTCTTTAATCGTTTCAAACCTTGTATAGTCATCAAGATTATAAGTAATGATATCATTACCATAAAACGAAACTTCATGTATTTTAGATTCTCTTATAGTATCTGGTTTTATTTTGTAATAATTATTAGTAATCTGATTGTGGACACTTCGTTTTATAATTGTTTCCTTCTGCAAAGGAGAAATTTTAAGCTTATAAAACTGCATATTAGAAAGTGTAACTTTTGGGTTTTCTTCTAACATTATTGTAAAGTTATTCTTGTTATCTCCTAATACCTGAATTAGCATTGTATATCCCCTATTTCTATAATTTAAACTAAATACAAAATGTCCATTATCGTCTGTTTTGGAGACTTTTATATCACTCACTTTTTCTGAGATGGATAGGACTACGCTTTGGTTAGAAACCGAAATAGAATCATTCTTTGCTATAATTTTACCATAAATTAATTCTCCTCTCATCTCTGGTAGAAAAACAGATACTCCTATCTTCTCTTTTTCACGAACCGCACTGCTCATATTTTCTTTTAAAAAAGCTACAGATGAAGTCAAAGTGGATTTCGAAAAATCATCCTTTTTTCTCACAGAAATAGAATAATTACCGTTACCATTTTTTGATAATGAATTTTTTATTTTACAGCTTACTAAAGCTCTCTTATCATATGCTTTCGCATCAGTAATAATATTGATTCTACTATCAAACGCTCCAGTAGTACTCTCTTTTATTTTTGTATTTTTCAACAACTCGCTAGCGGTAGAAGGTACTATGGAATCTTTTTCCGAATACTCGAAAACAATTCCTTTTTGATTACTCTTGTACGGATTCAAAATACTAATGTTTTCTTGAAAAAAATGTCCTTTAACATTCAACATCCATTGTGTATATCCGATTAATTTATAATTCCCAGAAGGCACCGATACTGGAACAAAAAAGTCCCCGTAACCTATTCCGTTTTTTAAAGAAATTTTATGCTCAAAAATGTAATCCCCGTTTTCTCCAACCAAAGCGACATAAGCAATTTTACTAATACTACTTAACTTCTTACTCTTTTGATTGATGCAATAAAAACTATAATACAAGTACTCTCCCGAAAACAATAATGAAGTATTTGCATGTATAAAGGCGCTTTCTTGCGGAACTTTGGTATATCCTAAAACATCTTGTTCTGTCTTTAATACAGATTGTCGTTGTGCATTTATACTTAAAGCAGAAAACAACAAAGCATATATAATTACCTTAATTTTCACTGGAATTATTTTTTATTAAACATTTTTCTTTTTTTTAAAATCTTGTTTTTAATTAATCCTCCCAGTAATCAGGAGGAAAACGTTCTCCTTTTGCAGTGCAATCTCCACAAGGTCTTCGAACAAAATTAACAATAGCATCTTCTATTTTCCAGCTATGAAACACAAGTGAATTTCCTCTAACAGTTGCTCTTAATCTTTCTAAAAAATTATCGAACGTTTCAAATTCTTCGGTATTCTGTTTCAGTACAATTATTTCACAAGATTCCCTATATTTAGGAGCCCCCGCTTTCGCCACATCTTTTCTATCAAAAAATATTCGTTTTTCTGAAACTGTGGACACTTCAAAATAGCCTATAACCGGATCATCATTATCTCCATTAGGAATTATATTCCCAGTAATAAACCCTGGTTGTACTTGAGAAAACAAGTTTTCTGATTCTGAAAATATTTTGAGTTGTTCATAGAATGTATGTGCTTCTTTAGTTTGAGCAAATTGTTTCACCAAAATACTATATCTATCCTCAATTCTTATATCATCAATTTCTATCAATTTCACCAAAAAAGAAGCTATAGCTCCTTCTTGTAAGCTACTTGCATTATTAATTAAGGTAGTATTTGAAGAATTGGTAATATAACAAGATATAAAATCATCTGATCGTGTTTCAAGTTCTAAACCAAAATTTGTAGACGGTAATACTACTGTATCTTTTATTTCAATATCATCTGGAACCCAAAAACGAGCAGTATATCTATAGGTTTCTTCAAACTCATAACGGTAATATTTAGATTTTTCCTTAGGAACTATGGTGTTTACAAAAACACCTATTGCATCTTCATTATCATCATCTAAAATGCTTTTGGGATAAACTTCTTGAATAGGCACATTATCAGGTAATGTTTCCTTTTCAGATTCATACGTATTACCGTTTATTGTTGTTATCGATAGTTGGTATTCTTTGTTGGGTAAACAACCAAATTCTTCTACAGATTGATAAACTCCCTCTGAAACTTCTTCAAAAATATATTCTTTTACACCATCTTCTATAACTTTTACCGTCGCGCCTTTTTCTTTTACAAAAACATTCTCTTCAAATTTAAATGTTCTTGATAAAAAAACTTGATGATGCTTAACTTGATTTGTTACGGTGCTATTAACCACCAGAAAATTCTCAAAATCTTCTAGCTTTGGCTCAAATGGTTCAACACAATTTGAAAGTAAAACACTTAAAAAAAACAAACTAAGCAACCTTAACATCTTAATTTTTATTCGTCTCATCATCTAAAATTTAAAATTATACGTAATAGATGGCACGGGTACAGAAAAAACAGAGCTTTGTAATCCCTTTACTTCACCATCTTCAGTAATAAAAAATACAGACAAAGGATTGTTCCGGCCTAAAACATTGTATACCGAAATAGTCCAAAAACCATGACCTGCTTTTTTCCGTTTATGGTTACCTTCGATATTAAATCCAAGATCTAATCTATAGTAATCTGGTATTCTAAATTTATTACGTTCACTATATACAGTATAATCGGCTCCATTAAATGTAAAATTACCTACAGGGAATGTGACCGGTCTCCCTGTTTGATATACTAGATTACTAGATAAACTAAATCGTTTTGTAAATTTATAGTTTAGGACTGCACTAAAATCATGAGGTTTATCAAAATTTGACGGAAAAAATTCTCCTCCATTTACCTGTTCTTCCACAAATTCACTATCGAATTTATTTAATGAGCGAGCATATGTATATCCTAGCCAACCATATAGTTTCCCTTTTTGTTTTTTCAGTAAAACTTCTACCCCATAGGCTTTACCAGTACCTTGCAACACATCATTTTCTATATTAGTATTAAGTAGTGTCTGCGCTCCTGTTTTAAAATCAAGGATATCTCTGGTTTTTTTATAAAAACCTTCTAAACTTACTTCATACGTAGCTTCATTAAAGTTTTTATAGAACCCTAATGAATATTGTTGAGAACTTTGTGGTTTTATATTAAGGTCTGATAATTTCCAGGTATCTATAGGAGACACTGTTGTATTATTAGACAACACATGAATAAACTGATATGTTTTGTTATAAGCTGCTTTTACCGAAAAATCTTCTCCTATAAGGTATCTTCCCGCAACTCTTAATTCAGGACCTCCATATGTTTTTATAACTTCATTTTTCTTAAATGTCAACGTATTTTCTACAGAAGTTTCATTTTTAGGCTCTCCTTCTCTAAAAACGCTTTGTGTACTTGGGCCTAAAGCATTAAATACAGAATAGCGTAAACCAACTTCCATATTAAAATCTTTAGTGATATCGACTTTTGTAGTTAAGAAAGCGGCTGATTCCAAAGCTTGTTCCTGGTCGATCGAAAGTGGAGCAATTATAGATTCTTCTCCCAAAGGTTTAATACTACCTGGTTTTACCACATAATACTTACTAGAAACACCATAATCGAATTTTAATCGATCACTATACAAGTACTTAAAATGTAACTTAAGCTCGGTTTCATCTACGCTATATCCTTGTTCAAAATTATCATTAGTTTCTCCTTCATACTCGATATTAAATTTATATTGACTATTAGACAATACTAGTTTTCCCGTATTCTTTTCATCAAATCTCTGATTCCAACGTAAAGAAAATGCTCTATTCTTATACACAAATAGAGAATCTGATGTAATACTAAAATCATCTCTACTCATATATGCTGTTGCTTCTAGCTTAGCGTTCTCACTAATTTGATGATTATACTTTGCCACTACATCATAAAACGAAGCTTCACTATTTTTAAGAGATTCCTCATCTAGATTTTTTAACACCCAATTGGCATATGCACCTCTTCCTCCAACCATAATGCCAGCTTTTTCTTTTACCAAAGGAGCTTCTAACAGTACATTTCCGGTAATCGGTCCTATAGAAACTTCGCCTTGAAACTTATCAGTGTTTGCATCTTTAGTCGACAAATCAAAAACCGAAGAAAGTCTCCCACCATATTCTGCAGGAATACCATTCTTATATATGTTTACATCGCCAAGAACAAATGGATTGAGCGCAGAGAATATTCCAAAAAAATGTTGTGGATTATATATTACGGCATCATCTAATAAGATAAGGTTTTGATCAGACTTACCGCCTCTTACATTGTAACCTGAAGAACCTTCACCCGTAGTGGTAATACCAGGCAATGTTGTTGCTACCTTGAGCACATCTCGCTCCCCAAGTGCCAATGGAATATTTTTAGATTCTTTTACATCGATCTTAGTTTTGGTAGTAGTCTCTTCTACATTTTTATTTATTTTTGTTTGTAAAACTACCTCCCTTAACTGTTCTATTTTTTCAACTAATATAACATCATGGTTTCCATCATTGTACAACAATATTTTTTTGGTTATATGCTCCATACCTAACGCATTATAACCTATTGTATTAGCACCCTTTGTTAATTCTAATTGGTAATATCCATTTTTATCAGAACGTACTCCAGCGTCATATCCATTTACTAGAATTAAAACTCCAGAAATTGCTTTTCCTGATACTGCATTAGTAATTTTCCCTGTTAATATGAATTTCTCTTTTATCGCTGTTTTAGTTGCTTTTCCTATACTTATCGTTTCTATCGATTTCTTATCCTTACTCGAAGAGTTTCTGGTTCTTTTAAAAATTGGATCAACTACTACATTCACCTCCTTTTTTATATCTTTTATATCTCCATTTCCATATTTCCCAAAGTAATTATTAGGAAGAACATCATATACAATTGCATTTTGAGTTAAAATAATTGTATTTTCATCTGTAATATAGAAATTAAGAATAGTTCCTTTAAAGACTTCTTTTAAAACCTCTTCAACAGAAATATTAGAATAATTTCCAGACAAATTATCGTAATCTTTTAACCACGATTCTTCATAGTAAAAACGAAATTTAGATTTAGATTCGATTTGATCCAATACAGATAACAAATCGGAATTTTGAAAGGAAAGCGAAATTAACGGTTTTTTTTGCTGTGCATATATACCGAATATGCTTAAAAAAGCAATTAAAAACAAATGTTTTTTATAGTTCATTTTCTAAAGCTGAAGGTTGGATAATCGTATTGAACATTTTTTTCATAAAAGCATCAGGTCGTTCCTCTTTTAAGACCTTATTTTCTTTATAAAAGGATCTGATTTCTTTTTTCATATGAGGATAGATTTTAATAATATCTATCTTAGATTTAATGGTATGCAAGACATCTTTAATATTTAACACATACATACTTTTCTTTATAAATCTAATCTTCAATTCATCTTTCCCTCTACCATTTTCTATTTCATTTACACGTTTTGCTCTATATTTTTTTAATAATTTAAATGTTTTCTTTTCTAACAAAAGTTCATAAAAACCAGAAACCTTTGTCTTTTCATCAATTTGTCCATCAATCTTAACAAATTGGGTATTGTTGATGGTAAACTTCTCTATATTATCATTTGATAACTGAAGAGAGGTGTTTCCCACTGCAACCGATAGTTTATCGGTTTCTAAATTATACTTCGCATAAAAATCATAATACACCTGTCCATCATAATGAATATTGATAAGTAAAGGTTTATCTGATTTAAAAAATGCGTGTTCGTCTCTAAAAATTTTCCCGAAATCTTTATCAACATATTGAATTCCATAATGTAGTGCTAAGTTTTCATGGCCTATGACCTGATCAAACCACTTATAATACTCCTTTGAACCTTGACCAAAAAAAACAGATGGAAATAGTAAAAAAATAATTATTTTACTTTTAAAGATTTTTCCCATAATTACAACAAATTAAATGCTCTACTAACTTTTCTCAACGTAAACTTCTTACTTAGTATACATTAAGTTACACCTTAATTAACATTACTACTTTTGTAAAATGTTAACTAAGATTTTTGTTTATTATTAATTAAATCAACTTATAAAATTTTACTATCTAAGGAAGTAGTATCAATATTATAAGTTTTTAATATTAAAATATGAGAGTGGGGGGTATATTTTAGATAAAACCATATTTTTTTTATGGATTTACCGCACAAACATAACATTTTTTTAACATTTTTCAAGAAATTTCAAAAAAAAATTAAAAAAAATTTCTCATTCATTAATCTATCATAAAATTATTTCGAATATTTCTAATTGTACCTATACTTAGCAGCATATTGATTTATCAACGAAAATCATTACTGTCCACTTAAAACAAATTGATAGACAGTTGTTTATATTCTAGTTCATTGACATTATTGTAATCTATATTTTTAAATAGTTCATTTACAGGAGTTTTATCTAGCAACGATATTCCTAGAATCTGTAATATTTCGTAGGTTGATCGATTAATTTTCAGCTCCTGTGCTACTATTGCTACTAGGCAATAAGTGGTGATTGCTGTATAAATTTGTATTCGAACTGCATTTTCTGAGGTTCCCCAAAAGGATTTAATTTTTAGATGTTGTTTGATCCATTTGAAAAACAGTTCTATTTGCCAACGCTTTTTATAAAGCAAAGCAATTTGTTCTGCAGTAGTCTCCATATTATTGGTTAAGAAGACAAATGTTCTTTTATTTTCGTCGTCGTAATACTTGATTCGTCGAAGTTTATCGGGATAATTTTGGGAGGTATAAAATCCAGTTAGCTTTCCTATCTGATCACATAGTACTCCTTTAGTTTTGTCAACTTTTGCTGAATACATTCGCTTAAATTTCATGTTTGCCTTAGCTCTAATAACAAAGTAAGCTTCACAAGTAGTAATTTTATAAAGTCTCTCAAAATCGAGATATCTCCTATCAAAAACATAGTAAGCTCCAACTTCATAAATAAGTTGATCCATAGCCTTTACATCATGAATATTAGCAGGAGAAATATGAACAAAGCTCGGTATCTGAGTCTGAATATCAAAAAGCG
>NZ_JBFMKP010000029.1:0-68199 GCF_040786235.1 Aquimarina discodermiae | reverse complement strand
TCCTTAGCAATATAATATCTGGACTTATTGCTTATAGTTTCTTACCTAAAAAACCACAAATCAAATTTCAAAACCGAATTTCTAACCAAATTTGCCTATTTTAAGAATCGAACTCAGGTTAGAAGAGTTAAATGTTGAGGAATGGGGAGAACTTTTCCCTATTGAAATGAAAAATTATAACTCGAATTGGAGTTCAATCTTTGAATTCGAAAAAAAGCTAATCGAAAATAAATTAGGAAATGAAACTGTTCATAGAATAGAGCATTTTGGGAGTACTTCTATACCCAATTTAAAAGCTAAGGATATTGTCGATATTCTAATTGAAATCCCAAATCATCTTCTTTTTGATGAAAGTATTATTAATAAAATGATGGATTTAGGATATCAATTTTTTCGACAACCAGGATTTGGAATAGATTATATGATATTTGTAAAAGGATTTCATACAGACGGAAAGAAATCTCAAAAATTCTTTGCCCATATGACAATCGGAAATCACCCAGAATTATGGGATAGAATTTATTTCAGAGATTACCTTAAGCTAAACCCTACGGTTATTAGAAAATATGAAAAGTTAAAATGTAAACTTGCTAAAAAGTATTCTAAAAATCGAATTGAATATAGAATTGGAAAAACAGAATTTGTAAAAGAAATTACGGAGGTAGCAAAAAAAGCCCGCTTGTAACATTATATATGAAATCAGAGCAATTTAGTTCCAAATCAAAAGGTTACTTCATTTTTGTAAAGGCGCTAGATTTTTATAAATTAAACAAGAAATAAAAATGCGCAGATAGATCGATTGGTTTAGGCTTACTTGCCTTGCTCCGATTCATATATTTGGCGATAAACTCAGGATAAACTACTATACTGAAATTAAGAAAACACCAGTTTTTATTGCACTTGAAACCTTCATAATGAAGTTCTAATGCATAATCCTGGTTTTAAGTATTCTTTTTTCTATCAGAACTTATCTTTAAGGGAAGTTTTAGAAAAAGTCTATATAACAAAAAAAGCAGTAATGTCTCGCAAGATAGCATTACTGCTTTTTTCGCATAACAATGTTTGATTACGCTTCGCCTGTAGGCCCATAATTCATAGGCATTGTCGGAGGTTGATCATAATCTTTTATTTCACCGTGAGCAGACTCAAATCTACTTACATTGTCTCCCAAAGCCTTTAAAAGTCGTTTTGCATGTTGCGGAGTTAAAATAATTCTACTCTTCACTTTACTTTTTGGGCGCCCAGGCATTATGTTTACAAAATCAACAACAAATTCGGAAACAGAATGATTTATAATGGCTAGGTTACTATAGGTACCATCTGCAGTAGCTTCATCTATTTCAATGTTTAATTGGTTTTGATTTTTATTCTCTGCCATATTACTTATATTTTTAAATCTCAAATAAAAAAGCCTGCCTAAACAGGCAGGCTTTTCTCTAATTAATATCAATTATAATTAACTTCTTTTCGTTGCTGCATTCGTTCTTCGAACTCTTCATTCGAACCAACAATAATACTTTCGTAATCTCTCATTCCTGTTCCTGCTGGTATTCTATGTCCAACAATAACATTCTCTTTAAGACCTTCTAAGGTATCAACTTTACCACTTACTGCGGCTTCATTTAATACTTTTGTGGTCTCCTGGAACGAGGCTGCAGAAATAAATGACTTAGTTTGTAGGGAAGCTCTTGTAATACCCTGAAGTATTGGTGTCGCAGTTGCAGGAGAAACATCTCTTGCCGTAACTAAGTTTTTATCATCTCTTCTCAACGAAGAATTCTCATCTCTAAGATCTCTTGGAGAAATAATTTGTCCTGGTTTTAGTTTCTCGCTATCTCCAGCATCTTCGACAACTTTCATGCCGAAGATTTCATCATTCTCTTCTATAAAGTCAGACTTATGTACTAACTGATTTTCTAAGAAAATAGTATCACCCGGATCTTCGATTCTAACCTTACGCATCATTTGACGTACCACTACTTCGAAGTGCTTATCATTAATCTTCACTCCTTGTAATCGATATACTTCTTGTACTTCATTTACCAAATACTGTTGAACAGCTGATGGTCCTTTGATCTTAAGAATATCTTCTGGCGTAGTCGAACCATCTGATAAAGGCATACCTGCACGTACATAATCATTTTCTTGTACTAGAATCTGATTAGATAACTTCACTAAGTACTTCTTAATCTCTCCAATTCTTGATTCTACTATAATCTCACGATTACCTCTCTTTATTTTTCCGAAAGAAACTACACCATCAATTTCACTAACTACAGCTGGGTTTGACGGGTTTCTTGCTTCGAATAATTCTGTTACACGTGGTAAACCTCCTGTAATATCTCCTGCTTTTGCAGATTTACGTGGAATTTTCACTAAAATTTTACCAACCTTAATCTTTTCATTATCATCAATCATAAGGTGTGCACCAACCGGAAGGTTGTAAGAACGTAATACTTCGTCTCCTTTACCTAATACATGAAGTGTAGGTATTTTTTTCTTATCTCTAGATTCTGATATTACTTTTTCCTGGAAACCAGTTTGTTCATCAATCTCTACCTGATAGGTAATTCCTTGTTCAATATTTTCATATTTAACTTTACCTGCAAATTCAGAAATAATCACTCCATTATATGGATCCCACTGACAGATAACCTGCTCTTTTGTAAGAGTATCTCCATCTTTGATAAACAACTGAGAACCATAAGGGATTAAGTTCGTACTTAAAACTATCTTAGTCTTTGGATCAATTATTTTAACTTCAGAAGTACGAGAAATTACTACATCAATTTCAGCTCCTTCTGCATCTTCTCCTTTTACTGTTTTAAGTTCTTCTATTTCCGCTTTACCAGCAAATTTAGATTTTAATTGATTTTCCTCAGAAATGTTACCCGCAATACCTCCTACGTGGAAAGTACGTAGTGTAAGCTGTGTACCTGGTTCTCCAATAGACTGAGCAGCAACAACACCTACAGCTTCTCCTCGCTGTACTGTTTTACCAGTTGCCAAGTTACGACCGTAACATTTTACACAAATTCCTTTCTTAGCTTCACAAGTAAGTGCAGAACGAACTTCTACTGTTTCAACTGGTGAATCCTCTATAGCTTTTGCAGTTATATCATCTATTTCTACTCCTGCCTCTACAATAACTTCTTGCGTCAAAGGATTAATAACATCTGTCAACGAAGTTCTACCAACAATTCTTGCCGCAAGTCCTTCTATAATCTCTTCATTTTTCTTTAGAGGAGCAACTTCTACACCTCTTAAAGTACCACAATCTTCAATATTAACAATTACATCTTGTGCTACATCTACTAAACGTCTTGTAAGGTATCCTGCATCGGCAGTTTTAAGAGCCGTATCTGCAAGTCCTTTACGAGCACCGTGAGTAGAAATAAAGTATTCTAGAATCGAAAGACCTTCCTTAAAGTTAGAAAGAATCGGGTTTTCAATAATTTCTCCACCAGCAGAACTAGCTTTCTTAGGTTTTGCCATTAATCCACGCATTCCTGTTAACTGACGAATCTGCTCTTTAGATCCCCTTGCTCCAGAATCAAGCATCATATACACAGAGTTAAACCCTTGCTGATCTTCTCTAATACGCTTCATAGACAATTCTGTCAATTGCGCATTGGTAGAAGTCCATATATCAATCACCTGATTATAACGCTCATTATTGGTAATTAACCCCATATTATAGTTCGCTACAATATCGTCTACCTTACTGTTTGCGCTTGCAATCATATCATGCTTCTCCTTAGGAATAATAATATCTCCTAAACTAAATGATAATCCTCCCTGGAATGCAAAATTATATCCTAAAGTTTTAATTTCATCTAAGAACGCAGCTGTTTCAGGCACACTAGTAACTTTCAAAATATCACCAATAATATCTCTTAATGATTTTTTGGTCAATACTTCATTAATATATCCCGCCTGCGCTGGCACCTTCTCATTAAACAATACTCTACCTGTAGTAGTTTCAATGATTTTAGTTACTTGCTTACCATCTTCAACATCTTGCGTACGAACTTTGATATTAGCATTAATATCTAATCGTTTCTCATTATAAGCTATAACTACTTCTTTTGGAGAATAAAAAGTTAAATCTTCTCCTTTTATCTCTAGTTCTGGTGTTGATCTACGTGACTTTGTCATATAATATAGACCAAGTACCATATCCTGAGATGGTACAGTTACAGGAGAACCATTAGCTGGGTTTAGAATGTTATGAGATGCAAGCATCAATAACTGCGCTTCTAAAATTGCTTCGGGTCCTAATGGTAAGTGCACCGCCATCTGATCTCCATCAAAATCGGCATTAAATGCAGTACATACCAATGGGTGTAACTGAATCGCTTTACCTTCTATCAATTTAGGCTGAAATGCCTGTATACCTAAACGGTGAAGCGTTGGAGCACGGTTTAGTAATACTGGATGTCCTTTAAGTACATTCTCCAGAATATCCCAAACTACAGGCTCTTTTCTATCTATTATTTTCTTCGCTGATTTTACAGTTTTAACAATCCCTCTTTCTATCAATTTTCTGATGACAAAAGGTTTGTATAATTCTGCTGCCATATTCTTAGGAAGACCACACTCAAACAATTTTAGTTCTGGTCCTACAACAATTACAGAACGAGCAGAGTAATCCACACGTTTTCCTAGTAAGTTTTGACGGAAACGTCCTTGCTTACCTTTTAAAGAATCTGATAATGATTTTAACGGTCTGTTAGAATCAGTTTTTACAGCTGATGCTTTTCTAGTATTGTCAAATAATGAATCTACAGATTCTTGAAGCATACGCTTTTCGTTACGTAAAATAACCTCTGGCGCTTTGATTTCCATCAAACGTTTCAGACGATTATTTCTAATAATTACTCTACGGTATAAATCATTTAAATCTGAAGTTGCAAAACGACCTCCATCTAGTGGTACCAATGGACGTAATTCTGGTGGAATTACCGGAATTACCTTAAGTACCATCCACTCTGGATTGTTCTCTCTATTTTTATTAGCGTCACGTAACGACTCTACCACTTGTAATCTCTTAAGAGCTTCTGTTTTACGTTGTTTAGAGGTTTCGTTATTTGCTTTATGTCTTAATTCATAGGATAATTCATCAAGATCAATTCTTCTAAGAATCTCGATCAAACATTCTGCTCCCATTTTTGCGATGAACTTATTAGGGTCAGTATCATCTAAGTATAGGTTTTCTTGCGGAAGGCTATCTAGAATATTTAAGTATTCTTCTTCGGTAAGGAAATCCATTTTTTGCACTGGTTCTCCTTCTTCATTTTTAGCAATACCTGGTTGAATTACTACGTAACGTTCGTAGTAAATGATCATATCCAACTTTTTAGAAGGAAGACCTAACAAGTATCCTATTTTATTTGGTAAAGAACGGAAATACCAAATGTGTGCCACAGGAACTACTAAGTTAATGTGCCCTACACGGTCTCTACGCACTTTCTTTTCGGTAACTTCTACTCCACATCGATCACAAACAATACCTTTGTAACGAATTCTTTTATATTTACCACAAGCACATTCGAAGTCCTTTACAGGTCCAAAAATACGCTCACAGAACAAACCATCTCTTTCAGGTTTGTGAGTACGATAATTGATAGTTTCGGGTTTTAACACTTCTCCATTAGACGCCGCTAATATTGATTCTGGAGAAGCTAAACCTATAGAGATCTTGTTAAATCTCTTTACTGTATTCTTATCATTATTTCTTGCCATAATATATGGTTGCTTAAGAATTATTGTAATTTAAATTTGAATAATATATAGACAACCAACAGTATCCTTTTTAACGTTAAAGGATATCTGTTGGCCATGTAGTATATTATTCTTCTAATCTGATATCCAGACCCAAACCTTTCAATTCGTGCATTAATACATTGAATGATTCTGGTAATCCTGGTTCTGGCATAGGTTCACCTTTTACAATACTCTCGTATGTTTTTGCTCTACCTATTACATCATCAGATTTTACGGTCAATATTTCACGAAGAGTACTTGAAGCTCCATATGCTTCTAGTGCCCAAACTTCCATTTCTCCAAAACGCTGACCTCCAAATTGTGCTTTACCGCCTAATGGTTGTTGTGTAATCAACGAGTATGGACCAATAGAACGTGCGTGCATCTTATCATCTACCATGTGACCTAGTTTAAGCATATAAATCACACCTACAGTAGCTGGCTGATGGAAACGATCTCCTGTTCCACCATCATAAAGATACGTATGTCCAAATCGAGGAATTCCCGCTTCATCTGTCAGCTCATTTATCTGGTCTAAAGAGGCTCCGTCAAAAATTGGAGTAGCAAACTTTCTACCTAACTTTTGTCCTGCCCACCCAAGAACAGTTTCATAAATCTGACCAATATTCATACGAGAAGGTACCCCAAGTGGATTTAATACGATATCAACTGGTGTTCCGTCTTCTAAGAATGGCATATCTTCTTCTCTTACGATACGAGCAACAATACCTTTGTTACCGTGACGACCTGCCATTTTATCACCTACCTTAAGTTTACGTTTTTTAGCGATGTAAACTTTTGCAAGCTTTATAATTCCTGAAGGTAATTCATCTCCTACAGAGATTGTAAATTTCTCTCTTCGTAAGTTACCTTGTAAATCATTTTCTTTAATCTTATAGTTATGGATAAGATCTGCTACCATTCTATTAAGATCATCATCTGTAGTCCAAACTCCTTTGGTAAGGTGTGCATAATCATCAACACTATTAAGCATTTTTTGAGTATACTTTTTACCTTTAGGTAGTATTTCTTCTCCAAGATCATTCATTACTCCTTGAGAAGTTTTACCTCCAACAATAGTAAATAACTTATCTACTAATTCAGTTTTTAACAACTCGAATTTAGTATCGTACGATCTTTCCAACATCTCGATATCTTCTTTATCCTGAGATCTCTTTCTTTTATCTTTTATCGCACGAGCAAATAATTTTTTATCTATTACTACTCCATGTAAAGAAGGAGATGCTTTTAAAGATGCATCTTTTACATCACCTGCTTTATCACCAAAGATCGCTCTTAATAATTTTTCTTCTGGAGTTGGATCACTTTCTCCTTTTGGAGTAATCTTACCGATAAGAATATCTCCTGGCTTGATCTCTGCTCCTACTCGAATCATTCCGTTCTCGTCAAGGTCTTTAGTAGCCTCTTCAGATACATTAGGAATATCATTTGTCAACTCTTCGTTACCAAGTTTGGTGTCTCTTACTTCAAGTGAATACTCATCGATATGAATTGACGTAAAGATATCATCTCTTACCACTTTTTCAGAAATCACAATCGCATCCTCAAAGTTATACCCTTTCCAAGGCATAAAGGCTACTTTCATATTTCTACCAAGTGCTAATTCACCTTTTTCTGTAGCATACCCTTGACATAACACCTCTCCTTTTTTAACACGATCACCTACACTTACAATAGGTTTCAGGTTAATACTCGTACCCTGGTTAGTCTTACGGAATTTTATAAGTTCATACGTTTTAGAATCACCATCAAAGCTTACCATTCGCTCTTCATCGGTTCTATCGTACTTAATTGTAATCTTTTGTGCATCTACATATTCTACAACTCCGTCTCCTTCTGCATTTATCAATACTCTAGAATCTGATGCTACCTGACGTTCTAGTCCTGTACCTACAATTGGAGCATCCACTCTTAATAATGGTACTGCTTGACGCATCATGTTTGATCCCATCAATGCACGGTTTGCATCATCATGTTCTAAGAAAGGAATCAATGATGCAGAAATTGATGCAATTTGATTAGGAGCGACATCGGCATAATTTACATTTGTCGGGTCAATTACTGGGAAATCGCCTTCCATTCTAGCAATAACCTTGTCTGAAGTAATATTACCCTCATCGGTCATTGGAATATTTGCTTGTGCTATAAGTTTTTCTTCCTCTTCTTCTGCACTCAAGTATCTAAACTCATTTACATCTACCTGACCATCGGTAACTTTGCGATATGGAGTTTCTAAGAATCCCATAGAATTCACCTTTGCAAAAACAGCCAATGAAGAAATTAATCCAATATTTGGTCCTTCAGGTGTTTCAATAGGACATAAACGTCCATAATGCGTATAGTGAACATCTCGTACCTCGAATCCAGCACGTTCACGTGATAGACCTCCAGGTCCTAATGCAGAAAGTCTTCGTTTATGTGTTATCTCTGCTAATGGATTTGTTTGATCCATAAATTGAGACAACTGATTGGTACCGAAGAAAGAATTAATAACAGACGATAAGGTCTTAGCATTGATCAAATCAATAGGTGTAAACACCTCATTATCTCTTACATTCATACGTTCACGTATTGTACGTGCCATACGAGCTAATCCTACACCAAACTGTTGTGATAATTGTTCTCCAACAGTTCTAACACGACGATTAGAAAGGTGATCAATATCATCAATCTCTGCTTTTGAGTTAATTAACTCAATAAGATATTTGATAATAGTAATAATATCTTCTTTGGTAAGCACTTGCTTATCCATTTCGATATCCAACCCTAATTTCTTATTCATCCTGTAACGCCCTACTTCACCTAGGTTATAACGTTGATCAGAAAAGAATAACTTATCAATAATACCTCTTGCAGTTTCCTCATCTGGCGGTTCTGCATTACGTAATTGACGGTATATATGTTCTACCGCTTCTTTTTCAGAATTGGTAGGGTCTTTTTGAAGTGTATTATGAATAATAGCATAATCACCTTTTTGATTATCTTCTTTATGAAGTAAAATCGCTTTCGCACCAGACTCAATAATCTCTTCTAAATGATCTTTATCAAGAATGGTATCACGATCTAATACTATTTCATTACGTTCTATAGAAACTACTTCTCCTGTATCTTCATCTACAAAATCTTCATGCCACGTATTTAAAACACGTGCCGCTAGTTTACGTCCCAGAACTTTTTTCAATCCGGATTTAGAAACTTTTACTTCTTCTGCAAGATCAAATATTTCTAAAATATCTTTATCACGTTCAAAACCAATTGCACGGAAAAGAGTTGTAACCGGTAATTTTTTCTTTCTATCGATATATGCGTACATTACGCTATTAATATCGGTAGCAAATTCTATCCAAGATCCTTTAAAAGGAATTACTCTTGCAGAATATAACTTTGTTCCATTTGCATGGAATGATTGTCCAAAGAATACTCCTGGAGAACGGTGTAACTGTGATACCACAACACGTTCTGCACCATTAATACAAAAGGTACCACTTGGTGTCATATAAGGTATTGTACCTAAATACACATCCTGAACAATTGTTTCAAAATCTTCGTGTTCTGGGTCTGTACAGAATAATTTTAATCGTGCTTTTAAAGGCACACTATAAGTAAGACCTCTTTCAATACACTCTTGAAGATCGTATCTAGGAGGGTCTACAAAATAGTCTAAAAATTCTAGTACAAATTGATTACGTGTGTCTGTAATCGGGAAGTTTTCCATGAAGGTATTATATAAACCTTCGTTTCCTCTTTCTTCAGATTTTGTTTCTAGTTGAAAGAAATCCTGAAATGACTTGATCTGTATATCTAGAAAATCAGGATAATCAGGTCGATTCTTTGCGGAAGAGAAATTCAATCTTTCAGTTTGCGTTGCTAACATCAATGGACGGAATTAAATTAAATTTTTAAAAAGGTCGCGCATTTTAACACTTAATGTTTATATACGCAAAATGGTTTAGACCTCACCACGCTTTTTGGGCGTAGTGGGTCTAAACCTTTATGTCAATCTATGGTAAGCTTATTTAAGCTCAACCTCTGCTCCAGCCTCTTCTAATTGAGCTTTAAGAGCTTCTGCTTCATCTTTAGCTACACCTTCTTTGATTGGGCTAGGAGCACCATCAACTAATCCTTTAGCGTCTTTAAGACCAAGACCAGTTAATTCTTTAACAAGTTTTACAACTGCTAACTTAGCTCCACCTGCAGCTTTAAGTATTACATCGAATTCTGATTTCTCTTCTGCAGCTTCTCCACCACCAGCAGCTCCACCAGCTACAGCGACTGCAGCAGCAGCAGGCTCGATACCATATTCTTCTTTTAATATATCAGCTAACTCATTAACTTCTTTTACTGTTAAGTTAACTAATTGTTCTGCGAAATCTTTTAAATCTGCCATTTTCTATCGTTTTAAATAATTTTTTAATTGAAATATAATTTGTTAAAAAGTGCGTACACTATCATTATTATCCTTCTTTTTCGGATAATGTTTTAAGGATACCTGCGATCTTACCTCCACCAGACTTTAATGCAGAAACTACATTCTTAGCTGGAGACTGTAATAGACCAATGATATCTCCGATAACTTCTTCCTTAGACTTAATATTAACTAATGCCTCAAGGTTTTCGTCACCTACAAATACTGCTTCTTCAACAAATGCTCCTTTTAATAAAGGCTTCTCTGATTTCTTACGAAATTCTTTAATAACCTTTGCAGGTGCATTACCTGTTTCAGAAAACATAATGGATGTATTACCTTTTAATGTTGTAGGTAAATCTCCAAAATCTTTATCAGACTTCTCCATTGCCTTAGCAAGGAGTGTGTTTTTTACTACTTTTAATGATACATTAGCTTTGAAACAAGCTCTACGTAAGTTTGAAGTTGTTCCTGCATCCAAACCTGAAATATCTGCTAAATAGATATTAGCGTTTTCGGCCAACTGAGCAGTTAAGTCTTCAATTACTACTGATTTTTCTTCTCTTGTCATAATCGTATATCTTAATTACCCAGCAAAGTTTTTAGAATCAACTTCTACTCCAGGGCTCATTGTTGAAGACATATATATAGATTTAATATATATTCCTTTAGCCGCTTGTGGTTTTAGCTTTACTAATGTTGTTAATAATTCTTTAGCGTTACCTGCTATTTTTTCAGCATCAAAAGATGATTTACCTATTGCCGCATGAACGATACCGGTTTTATCAACTTTAAAATCGATCTTACCTGCTTTAACATCTGATACTGCTTTTGCAACATCCATTGTTACTGTTCCTGTTTTTGGGTTAGGCATTAATCCTCTAGGTCCTAATACTCTACCTAATGGTCCTAATTTACCCATAACACTTGGCATAGTGATAATTACATCAACATCTGTCCAACCACCTTTTATTTTATCTAAGTATTCATCAAGACCTACAAAATCAGCACCCGCTTCTTTAGCTTCTGCTTCTTTATCTGGTGTTACTAATGCTAATACTTTAACATCTTTTCCTGTTCCGTGAGGTAATGTTACCACACCACGTACCATTTGATTTGCTTTACGTGGATCTACGTTCAATCGAACAGCAAGATCTACAGATGCATCAAAATTTACGTTTGTTATTTCTTTTACTAAAGCTGAAGCTTCTTCTATAGAATACGCTTTGTTTTTATCAACTTTAGCGTTCGCTTCTTTTTGCTTTTTAGTTACTTTTGCCATTTTGTAAACGTTTTTGGATTAAAAAGGAGCCTGTCCTTTTACAGTTACACCCATAGAACGAGCGGTACCAGCAATCATTTTCATTGCAGACTCTACAGTAAAGGCATTTAAATCAGCCATTTTATCCTCTGCTATTGTACGAACTTGATCCCAAGTAACACTAGCTACTTTTTTACGATTAGGCTCTCCAGAACCTTTTTTTGTCTTTGCTGCTTCCAATATTTGAACTGCTGCAGGTGGAGTTTTAATAACAAAATCAAAAGATTTGTCTTTATATACACTAATAACAACTGGTAATACTTTACCAGCTTTATCTTGTGTTCTACCATTGAATTGCTTACAGAATTCCATGATATTAACTCCGGCAGCACCTAAAGCAGGTCCAACTGGTGGCGACGGGTTAGCCGCTCCCCCACGTACTTGTAATTTTACAACCTTACTTAACTCTTTAGCCATTTTTCTAATTTTAAATTAGAACTGTTCTATAAGTGGAAGCAAAAGAACAATTCTGGATCTTATAATGTAACAATTATTATATTTTTTCTACTTGCATATAGCTTAATTCTAATGGTGTCTTTCTTCCAAAAATCTTAACCATTACTTCTAGCTTACGCTTTTCTTCATTTACATTTTCTACGGTACCATTAAATCCATTAAATGGTCCATCTATTACTTTTACAGTTTCTCCAACTGTATATGGTATAGCAACATTATCTGTCTTGACAGCTAATTCATCTACTTTACCAAGCATTCTATTGATTTCGGCTTTTCTAAGTGGCACCGGGTCTCCTCCTTTTACTTCACCTAAAAAACCGATAACTCCATTAATTGATCTTATGATATGCGGTACTTCTCCAGAAAGATTAGCTTCTATCATAACGTATCCAGGAAAGTAAACTCTTTCCTTATTTATTTTTTTTCCATTACGTATTTGTACCACTTTTTCGGTAGGTACTAATATTTGAGAAACAAAATCTTCAAGTCCCATATGAGCAATTTCGCGCTCTATATAGTCTTTTACTTTATTCTCTTGGCCGCTTACAGCTCTTACCACGTACCATTTCTTCGTATTATCTACTTCAGCCATTATATTTTTTTAAGATTTAACCAAAGTAAAATAATACTCTATCAAATTACTAAATACTGTATCAACTCCCCAGATTGCTAAAGAGAATATAACAGAAAAAACAATTACAACAAGGGTTAACCTTTGCGCTTCTGCCAAGGGAGTCCATGTTACATGATTTTTCAACTCATTATATGATTCTGCAATGTAATTTGTTAATCCAGCCATTTTTTCATTTTTTTAAAGAGAATTTATACTCAAAATTAACTTTGAATATAAAATTCATCATTTTAATCAATTAAAAATTGATCTATATTATTGAGTGTTTCCCATCGTGTTATACACAAAAGGAGTCTACTACTTTGGTATCTTCAATATTTCAACAAGTACGTCACTCTAAATAATCTTGACATACTTTCTAAGCACGGGTTGAGAGGCTCGAACTCCCGACACCTGGTTTTGGAGACCAGTGCTCTACCAACTGAGCTAAACCCGTAACATAAGTCAAGGTATTCACTGTAGCGAATACCTTAACTTTTATATACTATATTGTATTAGTCTAGGATTTCAGTTACCTGTCCTGCTCCTACTGTTCTACCACCTTCACGGATCGCAAAACGAAGACCTACATTCATTGCAATTGGTTGGATTAACTCTACTGTAATAGTTAAGTTATCTCCAGGCATTACCATCTCAACTCCATCAGGAAGCGCAATGTTTCCAGTTACGTCAGTTGTACGTACGTAGAACTGAGGACGGTAGTTATTATGGAATGGAGTGTGACGTCCACCTTCTTCTTTTTTAAGGATATAAACCTCTGCTTTGAAGTTTTTATGTGGAGTTACAGATCCTGGCTTAGTAATTACCATACCACGAGAAATCTGAGTTTTTTCAATACCTCTTAATAAGATACCTACGTTATCTCCAGCTTCACCTCTATCAAGAATCTTACGGAACATCTCAACCCCTGTAATAGTAGAAGTTAATTTTTCAGCTCCCATACCGATGATCTCAACAGGATCTCCAGTATTTGCAACACCAGTTTCAATACGTCCAGTTGCTACAGTACCACGACCAGTAATAGAGAATACATCTTCTATTGGCATTAAGAAATCTTTATCAACGTCACGCTTTGGCAACTCGATCCAAGTATCTACAGCTTCCATTAATTCCATAACGGTATCAACCCACTTTTTCTCTCCATTAAGAGCTCCAAGTGCAGAACCAGCAATTACAGGTCCGTTATCACCATCATACTCATAGAAAGAAAGAAGATCTCTTACTTCCATCTCAACAAGCTCTAATAACTCCTCATCATCAACCATATCCACTTTATTAAGGAATACAACTATTCTAGGAATACCTACCTGGCGTCCTAAAAGGATGTGCTCACGAGTTTGTGGCATAGGACCATCTGTAGCAGCAACCACTAAGATTGCACCATCCATTTGAGCCGCTCCAGTAACCATGTTCTTTACATAATCGGCGTGACCTGGACAATCAACGTGTGCATAGTGACGATTCTGTGTTTGGTACTCTACATGCGATGTATTAATTGTAATACCTCTTTCTTTCTCTTCTGGAGCGTTGTCGATAGTATCGAAATCTCTCGCTTCAGAAAGACCAGCTTCTGCCAATACTTTAGTAATCGCAGCAGTTAATGTTGTTTTACCGTGATCAACGTGTCCAATAGTACCAATATTTAAGTGCGGTTTGGAACGATCAAAAGTTTCCTTTGCCATAATTAATTTATTTAATCTTAGTTATATATTAGTGTTCAATTTAAATAATCTGAACTCAGAGCCAATGACGAGATTTGAACTCGTGACCTCTTCCTTACCAAGGAAACGCTCTACCCCTGAGCTACACCGGCTTTTTAATGAGCATAATGATAAATCAGAACACTTTCGTTACCTTCAGAAAGAAATCCGATAAATCATTATCTATAGTTAAAAATCCCATGCTAAAAAAGATTAGCGTTGTATTTTTTGAGCGGGAGACCGGGTTCGAACCGGCGACATTCAGCTTGGAAGGCTGACGCTCTACCAACTGAGCTACTCCCGCTTTTTAAATCACGAATTTTTAAAAACAATTCGGATTTCTAATCAATATTTTACACATCAAAAATAATTAGCATTATTTTCTTATGCTTAAAACTTTAAAAAAAATATTTCAAAACAAACGTCTCAAAAACTTTTTTAAGTTTTTTTTGTGGGGAGAGCAGGATTCGAACCTGCGAAGGTAAAAACCAACAGATTTACAGTCTGTCCTCGTTGGCCGCTTGAGTATCTCCCCTCAATTATTTTTCAATATTCTTGTTTAAGAACTTATCGATTTTGAGTGCGCAAAATTAGTCATTTATTTTACATTTCAAAATACTTTTTAAAAAAGTTTTTTTTCTTTCGAAAAATCAACTTTTTTGAGCCGATGGAGGGACTCCCTTCGACATAGCTCAGAATAAACTTCTCGCCCCAATTAAGATATGTTTTCAAAACGAAAAACAACCTTAAATCCTGATACTTTTTTCAATATTTCAAGAGCCGATGGAGGGACTCGAACCCACGACCTGCTGATTACAAATCAGCTGCTCTAGCCAGCTGAGCTACATCGGCTTTTCACCATGTTTTAGAACATAAAAAAGTCCGCTATTTCTAACGGACTGCAAATGTATAGAATTTATTCCTTTCACAAAACTATTTTTCAAAAAAAATAATCAAACATGAGCATTTAATTTTTCTTTTCGTCTTTTCAATTGCCTTTCTAAAGAACTAACACACTCATCCACACCTTCTTCAAAGGATCTATTTATTTTCTTTATCATAAATTCATCTCCAGGCACACTTACTAAAATTTCGGTAATTTTATTTTCTTTACCACTCGTATTCATAACTTTTAAGAATACATCTGCATGAATTATCCTGTTAAAATGGTTTTCTAGTTTATCTAATTTGGTTTGAATAAAATTGACTAACTTTTGATCTACATTAAAATTTACAGATTGCAAGTTCACTTTCATACTTTGTTAGTTTAATGGGTTGAACAACATTTTAAGCTACAAAAGAGCGAAGAATCTAACCTACACTTACTTTTTATTCCTTGGATGAGATTGTTTATATACTTTTGTTAACTGAGCCACACTATGATGAGTATATATCTGAGTAGCAGCTAAACTGGAATGACCAAGTAATTCTTTTACAGCATTTAAATTTGCTCCTTCATTGAGCAAATGAGTCGCAAAAGAATGTCTTAATATATGCGGACTTTTTTTCACTTTTGAAGAGGCCTTACTAAAATAGTTATTTATAACACGATATACAAGTGTTTCATAGATTTTAACTCCTTTTTTTGTCAAAAACAAAAATGACGCCTCTCGCTCTCCAAACAAATCAGATCGAACATCCAAATACCTCTTTAAAGTTTCTAACACCACCGGCAATAAAGGAACATATCGTTCTTTATTACGTTTCCCTAAGACCTTTACCACTCGTTTACCAACATCTATATCAGACAATTTGATATTCACCAATTCTACCCTACGAATACCAGTAGCATAAAAAATCTCAACAATAAGCTTATCTCTTACCCCTTCAAAGCTTTGATCATCATCTAACATTTTCAACACATCTTCTACCTCTTCTATAGAAAATGGCACCTGAAGCTTTTTAGCCACTTTTAAGGCCTTATGTTTTTGCAGAGGATTCTTATCTATCTGCTCTGTTTTTAACAAAAACTTGTAATACGTTTTAAGAGAAGAAACTTTCCTGTTTACTGTCCTATTAGCAACTCCCGCTTCTACCAAAAGAACAATCCAAGAACGAATTTGAGCATAATTCGCTTTTGATATAGACTCACCATCATACTCATTTTCATAAAATCTAAGAAAAGACAATAGATCAGACTCATATGCCGTCACCGTGTGTTTTGAATATTTTTTTTCTAATAATAAATATTCAACAAATTCAGAAATGAACATAAAAAAAACCGTTAGAAAACAAAAGTATAAAACTTTTGATATCCCAACGGTTAAATTTTATATTAAAAAACGGAATCTTACTTCTTGCAAAAAGAAGTTATACAGACCACGTTATTTGCAATTAAATTTCTTCTTGATCTCTTAAATGCTGAATATATTGCGCTTTTTGAATTTGCGCTCTTCTTTCAACAGAAGGTTTTGAAAACGCTTGTCGTTTACGAAGCTGACGCATCGTTCCTGTTCGATCAAATTTTCTTTTAAAACGCTTTAACGCTCTATCTATATTTTCTCCGTCTTTAACTGGTATAATTAACATAGTGGCACCTCCTTTCTTTAGAAATAATTAGGCTGCAAAGATAACACAAAACTATTATCTGCAAAGTTTTTTTTATTATTTATTTCAAAAAAAAATTCTTTAATTTTAACCCCTATTATATCTGGTAAAAAAATAGGTTATTTCTTCGGTTTAAAACCAAATAGCTTTTATGATTATATTAAGTATCCGGCAAATTTTATGTAACTGGTTTATATTCTTTTTTATCTATTATAATCTTAGCTATAATTTCTCTAAGAATTTCTGACGTACCGCCGCCTATAGGCCCCAATCGACTATCTCTAAGTAATCTTGCTAAAGGATATTCTTCCATATACCCATATCCTCCTAAAAACTGTAAACACTTATAAATAGCTTCGTCTGCCATCTTGGTAGAAATTAGTTTAGACATACTCGCTTCCTTTACAACATATTCTCCTTCATTAAGTCGCTTTGCAACAGAATAGTTAAACTCTTTACATACTTCTACCTCGCTCGCTATATCTGCTATTGTATGACGTAATGCCTGAAACTTATTTAAAGCTTTACCAAACGCTTCTCGTTCTGACATATATTGTAATACATACTCCAAAGCATATTCTGCACGAGCATGAGCATTTACTCCCATAATTAACCTCTCTAACGCAAAATGTTGCATAATATATGAGAATCCGGCATTTTCTTCACCCATTAAGTTTTGGGCAGGGATTCTAACATTATCAAAAGCTATCTCTCCTGTATCTGAAGCTTTCCAACCTAATTTTTCTAGTTTAGTAGCCGATACACCTTGCGTATCTCTATCAATAATAAAAATACTTATACCTTTATTTCCAAGTTCTGGATTTGTCTTAGCTGCTATCACCAAATAATCACTATACACTCCATTAGTAATAAATGTTTTCGATCCATTTATTACATATTCATCTCCTTCTTTAATCGCTGTTGTTCGCATTCCTGCAACATCAGATCCTCCAAAAGGTTCTGTAATCGCCAAACACCCTATTTTTTCACCTGTTATACTAGGGGTCAAATATGTTTCTTTAATCATATGATCTCCTTCTTTATTAACATGAGTCATTGCCAGATATGCATGCGCCCATATTGCTGCCGCAAAACCTCCTGAATTAATTTTCTGCAACTCCTCCAGAAGTATCACCGTATAAAAAAGATCCAAGCCTAATCCACCGTATTCTTCTGGATAAGCAATTCCGAAATATCCCATTTCTCCAAATTTCTTCCATATAAAACGATCAATATCTCCCGTTTTCTCCCACTGATCTATATAAGGTACTACTTCTTTTTTCAGAAATACCTTAAGACTTTCTCTAAACAATTCGTGTTCTTCTGTAAAATACCTGTTATTCATATAACAACTTTATCATTTTTACTAATCAAAACTCAAAAATTTCTAAACGTTTCTAAGCCGTATGTTTTACAACTTATCTTACCACAAATTTTACAAATAACGCATCTATTCATAAAATCATGTTATTCATCAAAAACTGTCTATTTATAAATATACAATTAAAATGAACTCTGTTTTACTTTTAATTCGGCAATCTTTTCTACGCTACAAATAAATTCATATTCTATTCAAAAAAGAATAAAGAACTATTTTATAGAGACTTATCAAAAACTACCGTAGATTTTGTTTTGATTTTAATTTAACGTCAAATATAATGCTATTCTATCTATTTTTTCTAAAGAAAAACCTTCGATTTTTTCTAATTCATCAAAGCTAGATATTTGTCCATTATTTTTTATGAAATCTACAATTTCTATAGCTGTCTCAAAATCGAAATAAGGAACGTTCATTAACTCCTTTACCTTAGCTTTGTTTAGATTTATTTTTTTTATTTCCTTAGGGGTCTTAACTGTATATAGCGATAGAAGTTTATTTTTCTGATTATCATACAATCCATAAATATCTTCTATTTGAAGATCACTTACAAAACCTCCTATTTTATTTCGGTATTTAATTATTCTCTCTGCAATAAAGTCTGGCACCCCAACGTGCTCTTGCAACTCAATTACCGTGGTAGTGTTTAAATCTTTTTTTTGAGCATAAGGTAAATTTTCATGATTTCTAACGGTATTTCTTGTTCTTTTGGAAGTGTTCTTTGTCCAATCCGGAAATTTAAACAAAGGAGAAATACGCTCTAGTAAGGAATCTGAAACCCTTGTTACCTTTTTAAATTCTGCGACAGAATTAATCCATTTCCCATTATCTCTATACGCAAACAGTCTATCTAGTTCTTCTGTAGAAAGTCCGAGTAAGTACCCTTTGTAATCTGAAATAAAATTAGGGTTAAATAATTTATGTTGTTGTTTTTTCTTTTTGCTTTGGCTAATTGTTTTAAGCGAATCTATTTCCTTTTGAAACCTCTTTAATTCGGCAAAGTTATTTTTAGGTTTTTGTCTATTATTATAAAAATAATAGCTCGAAACAATTCCTAAAAGAAGTATTGATAAAAGAAAAATCCCATTTCGAAAACGTGTATGTAATTCGAAATGGGATTTTATTTTTGTCATAAAAGTTATGTTACTTATTCGAAGCCTTTATAGCAGTAAAATATCGTGTAAGTTGTTTTTTAACAACAGGGAATAAGAAAAATAACCCTACCATATTTGGAAATACCATTGCAAAGATCATTGCATCAGAGAATGCCCAAATAGAATTCATACTTGCAGCAGCACCGATAACAATAAAGCTTAAGAATAATAATTTATATACTAAATCTGCCACTTTACCTCTTCCGAATAAAAATTTCCAAGATTGTAATCCATAATATGACCATGATATCATAGTAGACACTGCAAATAGCACTACTGCAATGGTTAAGAAAATATTAGAATACGGTATATACTCTGCAAATGCCATAGAAGTAATACCTGCTCCTTCGTAGGAAACTCCATCAATTAAAACAGCTCCACTACCATCGCCTCCATATGCAAAAGCACCTCCAAAATTAAATATAATAATAACCAATGCTGTCATTGTACAAATTACAACAGTATCTATAAATGGTTCTAATAAAGCAACCAATCCTTCTGAAGCAGAGTAATTTGTTTTTACCGCAGAATGCGCAATGGATGCAGAACCTGCTCCGGCTTCATTCGAAAAGGCGGCTCTTTGAAAACCAACCAACAAAACTCCAATTACACCTCCAACTCCTATAGCCTTAGGATTAAATGCCTCTGTAACGATTAATCCAATAGCGTCATCTACAAAAGAGAAATTACTAAAAATAATATACAAACAAGCTAATATGTACATCACTGCCATAAAAGGAACTACTTTTTCTGTTACCGAAGCAATTCGCTTTATTCCTCCTATGATAATAATCCCTACCAGAATTGCCAGAGTTATACCAATCCAAAAACCAGCACCAGTACTTTCTAATCCAAAAATTTCTTTAAGAACAATTGTAGCCTGATTGGATTGAGCTGCATTACCTCCACCAAAAGAACCTCCTATACAAAAAATTGCAAATAATACTGCTGCAATCTTACCAAATACTTTAAATCCTTTATCCTTAAGCCCTTTACTTAAATAATACATAGGCCCTCCGTATACCGTACCATCTTCTCCTACATCTCTATATTGTACACCCAAGGTGCATTCTACAAACTTAGTGGACATACCTAAAAAGCCACAAATAATCATCCAGAATGTTGCTCCGGGCCCTCCCAAAGCAATTGCCAATGCAACTCCAGCTATATTACCATTACCTACAGTACCAGAAACTGCTGTTGCCAACGCCTGAAAATGACTTACTTCTCCTTCTTTACTTTCATCTCTTATGGTGTCTTTAATATCTCCATCTACAGCAGCCGAAGGATCTCCTAAACTATGATCTTCTACATCATCATATTTACCTCTTACCACGTTAATGGCTTTCCCAAAATATCGAATATTAGGGAACCCAAAATAAATGGTAAAAAACAAAGCACTAAGAACTAATAGTATTAAAACAAAAGGAGTATCAAAAACTCTAAAGAAAATTACGGCTGAAAAAAAGTCAGAAATTGGTTTAAAACCTTCATCAATTTTTTGATCCAAACCTTTTTCTACGGTTTCTTGTGCAAAGGTAATAATGGGTGTGAGAATGACTAAAAGTGAAAGAAGAGATCTCTTCATGATTATATAAGTTATATTGAATTTATTTTTCTAACAAAAGAGCAAGATGGTAAAAAAAACGGTTGATTACAATTTTTTACAAACTAAATGTTTTTACATAAACTAGATATTAAACTCTTTATTCAACAGATTAATTTGTTCTGGACGACCCAAAACCACTATTTTAGAACCTGGTCTCAATTCTGTATCCGCTTCTGGGTTAACTATATATTCTCCATCTGGAGATTTATAACCTATAATCGTACAACCTGTCTTAGATCGCATATCTATCTCACGAATCGTTTGCGTCTCGGATTTATCAAAAATATCTTCAAAAGATACTTCTTCTATGTTGATTGATTTCTTACCAATAATAGACAAGTTATCTAAGAATTCTATCAAATCAGGAACCACAACCAATGATGCCATATGATCTCCTCCTATACGATCAGGCATAATCACATTATCTGCTCCGGCCAATCTTATTTTTTTATACGAGGCATCTTGAGAAGCTCTACTTATGATTTTTAGTTCTTTATTTATTTGTCGAGCCGAAAGTACTATAAATAAATTATCAGCATCCTCTGGTAAAGTACAAATTAAACAAGCCGCATTCTTAATTCCAGCTTCTAACAGAACCTCATCTTCTGTAGCATTTCCTTTTAGAAAAAATAAATTATCATTTTGATAACGCTCTATAACAGCTTCATCTTTTTCTATAATGACAAAAGGCTTATCATAGGCTAACAATTTTGCTGCAGCCTGTTTACCATTACGGCCATACCCAATAATAATGATATGGTTTTCTATTTGATGTATCATTTTTTGCATTTTTCTGTATTGCATTCTTTTTGGATCATTCTTACTCACTATATATTCTGTAATGACAGAAACGGTATACGCAAATATTGCCACACTCGTAGAAATAAGAAATACAGTAAATAATTTTGCATTGTCATCAAGAGGAGCTACCTCTCCAAACCCAACGGTAGACATGGTTATCACAGTCATATATAAAGCATCTACCCATGAATAATCTGAAAAAAAACGAAAACCAAAAACTCCTACTATAATTACAACAACTAATAAAATTAAAGCTATATATAATTTAGGGCTTCCCCAATTATTAATTTTTATCATAGATCAAAAACTGAAGTTCGTTTGGTATATACCAAATCCTTTAATTTTAACCAGAATGCCATATTAAGGTAGATCACAAACCCCAAGCCTACAGTAGCAAAAGTTAAATAAATAAAAAACAATCGAACGTTTTTTGCTCGCATTCCTAATCTATCTGCTACACGGGAAGAAACATAAAATCCATTTCTTTCTAAAAAATGTCTAAGATTATAAAACATAACGCAAAATAATTATATTATCATTAATACAGAAGTGATCTTGACATTTTTAATCCCAGATTATATAAAATCTAGTACACCTTTAAATCATAATACAGACTCATATATTTGATTTATTTAGCAAAAAATTACCTATTTCACATCGCAAGCAAGCATTTTTGTCACAATAGATTGTTTTTAGTTGAATCATTGCCTGAGAATGCATTGCATTTTCTATAGGTGTTTGTAATGCAGTAAAATTATCTATAATACTATTTTTCTCTGAAGAAATTTGAGTTATCATATCAAAAACTTCTTCATTAGACTCGTGTCCAATACTTCGTTGATAAACAAATTTTATTGGAATAATTGTATTGATCAATAATAGATCTATGAATGATTTTGAAATGTTCTTATTAACGGTCTTTGATTCTTTATTAAAAGTATAGTGGTTAGTCCAAAAATTGCTTACTCCTACTTTAAAAAGTTCATAAAATTTTTCTGGAGTTTGAAATCTTATGACATCCTGGAATAAATTTTTATTCTTAAAATACAACATTGCTAACTGTGCTAATCTTATTGTTGGAAAATTAGAAGGGCGAAGCCTAAAAAACTGAACAGGCAACACCCCTGTATTATTAAGCTTAAACTTATTTTTAATATACGCATACTCATTGTTAAGATGCATAGCATAAGCATCATTCATCTCGTAATCTAAAAGATCTGCTTGCCCAAAAAACAGTGCTTCTATAAGATCAAGGCGGTTTATACATTTTCTGAGTATTGAAAAATTTATTGAATTGGCTATGCTCAAAAAAGCTTCCCCGTTTGTTTTCAGGCCAAAATTTTTGGCTAGCATTTTAAAAAGTACTACTTCCCAATCGTTGGCTGATTCTTTTAAAAGCTCAGAAATCAAAACTGTTTTACTCTCTAGCCTTTCTAGATATAATCTTTCTTGCCAACCCGAGAGGATAAAGTCTGGTATACCCTTTAATTCCTTTTTGCAAGCAATCTGTTTTTTTTCTCCTTTGTAAAAAAGTTCTTTATAGTTACTCAATATATCTTGAGAGACATACTGTTTCAGTTCTAATGTTGGTATAACTGTATTATCTTTTCTAAATATATCTACATCGTGCTCCCACACCACATGAAGAATAACATTATCATAGGCAGGATCATTTTCATGATTATGTACATACCAATCACCAGAAGTAAGATGTACCTCTATTGTACCTGCCCATTTTTGTCCTTCTATTATAAGTCTGGCATCAAAAAAATCAGGCCCAGAGTGTAGCTCATTATGCCAACCAGTATGTTGAAGAATTATACTTTCATTATTTGTTGTTTTAAGGTCTGAAAACTTAAATTTTTTAAATTTCCATAGGTATTGAAGAAAATCCTCTGTCATTTGTGTAATAATTTATAGTATGGTAAAAATCTTTTGTCATAACAGACAAAAATTTCTATTACACATCTTGGGTAGGATAAAAAATGATAATAGTTTTGTTAAAAAATCGGGAATGAAAATACTAAAATTAATTCTAAACCTGTAAGTTCATCATATCTTTATTGACTAAAACTGCCAAATGACTAACCTATACAAAAAATGAATGCTACTCTGAAGTCTATTTTCATAGCTCTTTTTCCTGTTACTTCTCTTTATTTTCTGATCATGACTAGTATTCAAATCTATCATGATAGATTATCAATCAACAACATAGGGCAATTATTTATATTTACAACTATTGTAGCTTTTTTTGCTCTACTTTTTTTAAAACCCGTAGCCAGAACCAAGGCAGGTCTAACAATACATACTTTTTTTATTGCTATTGGTTTTCTAACAAGCATCATATCTTCTATAATCATAGAAAAAAACATAAACATTGCCTTACCATCAATTGGTTTATTTATAGGCTGGATATTATACTTAAAATGGTATTCTACCTTTAAAAACAGAGAAAACAATAAAATTCTAAAAGTAGGGAATCAATTGCCAGAATTAATACTAGAGGACATCCATAAAAATGAAGTAAGTACTTCACGTTTTATAGGCAACCCATCTATTTATTTGTTTTATAGAGGTAATTGGTGTCCTTTATGCATGGCACAAATAAAAGAAATAGCATCACAATATAAAGAACTTGAAAAAAGAAATGCGAACGTAGTTTTTATTAGTCCACAACCACATGCTCATACAAATCTTCTTGCAAAAAAGTTCGGTCTACATTTCAATTACCTTATTGATCAAAACAATAAAGTAGCAAAGCAGCTTCAGATTTTGTCCAAAAGTGGGATCCCTATGGGATTTCAGGTATTAGGTTATGAAAGTGACACGGTAATGCCGACTGTTATTATTACCGATGCCAAAGGCAATATTATATTTGCAGATCTGACTGATAATTACAGAGTACGACCAGAACCTTCAACATTTTTAGAAATTCTGGATCAGCAAATAAACCGTTAAAGCCAAACCAACAAAAACAGTACTTTAGACAACCGAAAAAATAGAATCATTATTCCATTAAATACACAATCTATACTAAGTATTATTAATTCTATTGTATTATTTATCTTGGATGCCTTATAAATAGGCGGTATTTTATTGATATTCATCTTAAAAAAAAGGAATAAATCTCTTGTTTTGGGGCAAAAACAAGCAAAATATCTTCAAAAAAACGCACACCCTACCTTATTTTCATTAAAATATAGTTAAAATAAGTTAAAATGTACTAATAGTAATAATTTATGTATTATTGGAATACCATAGTAAAATTACATTTATTTACTTTGTGAAATAAAGTTAGACGGGAAACTAATTCACCATAATAAAAATATTTAATTTAAAACCCTAAGCTTAGTTGAGTTTGTGTTAGGTTATTGATGGTTGTCATTCATTGGCGACCATCTTTATTTTTAAGAACTTTTTCCTGACTTCTTAAATACATTTTAGTAGTACGTGAATTTAAGTTTTGCCAATATAATTTACTCTGATTTATGTAATCGTTTCTGGATAGATATTGAATTTTTCGAAGAATGCCTTTTTAAATTTTGAAGAATTAGAATAATTAAGTTCATCCATAACATCTCTTATAGAACTACCTTCTCCTATAATCATAGTATATGAAGCTTCTAGTCTTTTGTTATTAAAAAACTCTAATGGTGTTTGATTATGAATCTCTTTAAACATATTAAAAAAATTAGTTCGACTCATATTTGCCATTGCTGCTAATTGATCCACTCCTACAAAAGGCTCCTTTAGGTGACTCTTGAGATAATCGCTTACTTTATAGATATTACCAACCTGAACACTATTTATTGTAAACGGATTACAAGAAGTTCCCCACCGCAATACATCTTTCCAGAAGGTTTCGAGAAGTCTAATTCCTCTTGCGATATAATACAAATAGTTTTCTATTTTATCGGTATCTGGTTGTACAATTTGATCGAAAAGGATGGTTTGTTTGTATGAAAGATAAAACTTATCAAGGTATTTATGAGAATCGCGAATATAACTATCGACACTCTCTGCAATCTCCCTACTTTTCTCAAAAAAAGGATTAGCGTAAGAGCTTTTTAAAACAATAATAGCAGACTTGACCTCTGCTCCTTTACGAACAAGAATTCGCTCTCCCTGCCTAGCATCCATGCATCTCATATTTCCAGGTGTATAGCTATCTGAATATTTGCTAATGATTTGGTTTTTTTCTAATCCATGATCCAAAGCATATTTTCTAAAGTGCAATAAAATATCTTTTTCCTCAACAGGCTCTCTAATATATTCTATATCCGTATTGGCTCGATAATTATTAATAATAAGAAAAACTTCATGAGAAATCTTATAATACAAGAGGTATCCTTCTCCTATATGAGCTGGAAAATAAATACGATCCGAATTGGTATCGGGTTTCAATCGAGATTTAAAGTAATCTCTTAACTTATCTATATCCGAATAATCAAATAAAAATTCACACATACTGTAACCAATTAACAAAACTGTTTCTTTTTAATATTTCAACAAAAAATTAAAACATTAAAAAAACAGTCAGCATAAAACAATCCTTACACGATAAATACAGCAGACAAGCTGGGGTAATAACATCACTTTAAAGATAAGAATTTATTTTATATGACTTATAACATCATATTTTGTTACAATATGATGCTCCCCATTTTCTAACAAAACTAAAACAGCAGGATTCCCTTTTTTTATAAGTTTCGATATAGTATCAAGAGAGGTTTTGGCCTCTACGATAGGAAAAGGTGACTTCATAACATCTTTGATAGGAGTACTATACATATCTCTATCATTTAAAAAAGCTGCAAAAAGAGCAGATTCATCAACAGATCCCACAAACCCTTCTGTATCGACAACAGGTATTTGAGAAATTTTAAATTTACGCATTCGTTCAATTGCATGAGAAACTAATTCTTCCGTTTTAACAGTTACCAATGGTTTTTCTCTATGATCTTTGATTAAATCATCTGCGGTCGATACTTCTTCTTCAAGAAAGCCTCTTTCTCTCATCCAATCATCATTAAACATTTTACCTACATATCTACTACCGTGATCATGAAAAAGAACTACCACAACATCATTTTTTGTAAAATGTTCTTTTAATTGTAATAATCCCTTAATTGCAGCCCCTGCACTATTACCTAAAAACATTCCTTCCTCTTTGGCTAGCCTTTGAGTATATACGGCAGCATCTTTATCGGTAACTTTTGTAAACCCATCAATTAAAGAAAAATCTACATTTTGAGGAAGAATATCCTCTCCTATTCCTTCTGTGATATATGAATAGATTTCATTTTCATCAAAAATCCCTGTTTCGTGATATTTTTTAAAAACAGATCCATAGGTATCAACTCCCCAAATTTTGATATTTGGATTTTTCTCTTTTAAGTATTTACCTACTCCAGAGATAGTCCCGCCGGTTCCAACTCCAACAATAAAATGTGTAACTTTTCCGTCGGTTTGTTTCCATATTTCTGGCCCTGTACTTTCGTAATGCGCTAATGTATTAGAAGGGTTATCATATTGATTTACATACCAAGAATTAGGAGTTTCCTCGGCAAGTCTTTTTGATACCGAATAGTAAGATCTTGGATCATCGGGTTCTACATTTGTTGGGCAAACCATAACTTTTGCTCCAACCGCCCTAAGGATGTCCATCTTTTCTTTAGATTGCTTATCGGCCATAACACAAATTAACTTATATCCCTTAATTATAGCCACCAGTGCAAGGCCCATACCTGTATTTCCAGAAGTTCCTTCTATAATAGTTCCCCCTGGTTTTAGCCTACCATCTGCTTCAGCATCCTCAATCATTTTTAAAGCCATACGATCTTTTACAGAATTTCCTGGATTAAAAGTTTCATACTTTGCTAAAACCAATGCATCTATACCTTTTACCAAAGCATTCATTTGTACCAAAGGCGTATTACCAATTGTTTCTAGTATGTTTTTTGCGTATTTCACTCCTTAAAATTTTAGTATTATATCCCCATAGATACTTAGAATCTCAAAGATACAACCTTGGCTTGTCTATTAATCGTTTTAAAAACCAAAAAATATCTTAAAACATCTTTCGACCTTAAATTACTTTTGGTTAAGTTGTTACTTTATTGAAAACGTATAGATTTTGTAGGTGTTATTTTGGTAATAATATAAGATGGTATCAGTAGCATCAATACACATAGTATAATGGTTCCTACATTAAGCAAAACAATGTGCCCAAAATTTATATATACGGGGGCAGTACTCACATAATATGTTTCTGGATTAAGTTTAATAACTCCATAGTTTTCTTGTAGCAGTAATAATCCTATTCCAATGAGGTTACCCCAAAACAACCCTATTAAAATTAAATAGGCTGCATTATACAGAAACACTTTTCGAATACTCCAATTGGTAGTTCCTAAAGCTTTTAAAATTCCTACCATTGGCGTTCGTTCTAATATTAAAACCAATAGTGCCGTAATCATATTAATACCTGCTACCAAAATAATAATCCCAATGATACCTATAACATTTAAATCAAATAGTTTAAGCCATTCGAAAATAGTCGCATATTTTAAAGAAATAGTTTGACTATCCATTGTTGATGGAATGTTTTCATAAATTTCTTGTCCTTTTTGATCTATTTTATCAAAATCATCAATAAACACTTCGAAATTACCTATTTGATCCGAAGTCCATTTATTCATTCTTCTTACATGCCTGATATCTGCAAACAAGTACAACTCATCAAACTGTTGAAATCCCGAATTATAAATTCCCACTATTTTAAAAACTCTGATATAGGGTTTAGAATTAGATGTCGAATTTTTTTTAAGAAAATATGTTATTGCTTTATCACCAATACCCAACCCCAAACGATTTGCTATATGAGATGACAGTACTATTTCTTCATTAAGTTTACCGGTAAAATCTGGTAATCTTCCTTCTATCAAATACTCTTTAAACGTATTCCAGTCATATTGATCATCAACTCCTTTAACCACTACCCCATCAAAATCGGTTTCAGTTCTGATAAGCCCCATTTTACTAGCAACCGCCTGTATATGAGTTATCTCTTCGACATCTGTAAATTCTGGATAGAAATCTTGATTTGATGATATTGGCATGAGTGACTCTACACTACTGTTGTTATCAAAACTAGAAATTATCACATGCCCATTAAATGCGGCAACTTTTTCTCGTATTTTTCGTTGTAGACCTATACCTGTAGCAACAGTAATCAGCATCATAATCATACCAATTGCAATCGCAAAAATTGCAATTTTTATGATAGGAGTAGAAATGCTACTTTTATGTTCCTTACCTTTGATAAGGCGTTTGGCAATAAAATATTCAAAATTCAAATTACCTATGGTTTTTGTTAGAACTGTATTCAAAAATACATTATTATTCCTTTTTATACTTTTTATTTCTTGTGTAAGTAAAATAAAAACAGATTTTCTTTCTACTTCATTAGAAAACGAAAACGCTATCTCTGATGCTTATATTTCAAAAGACACCCTTAAAAATCATCCTACCATTATTGTTGGAGCCAATCTTTTAGATACTTACATCCCTATTTTAGAAGGTAAAAAGGTAGCCATTGTTGGTAATCAAACTTCTGTAATTTTTAAGGATAGTATCACGAATCATAACTATGTTCATCTCGTAGATTCATTATTATCAAAAAATATAGCTATTAAAAAAGTATTTGCTCCAGAACATGGTTTTAGAGGAAAAGCAGATGCAGGAGAATTGGTTGCAGATGGTAAAGACATTAAAACAGGGCTCCCAATAGTTTCTCTATATGGAAAAAACAAAAAACCATCCCCAGAATCTTTAACTGGTATCGACATTGTTGTTTTTGACATACAAGATGTAGGTGTTCGTTTCTACACCTATATTTCTACATTACATTATGTTATGCAAGCATGTGCAGAAAGTAATATTCCTGTATTGATATTGGATCGTCCTAACCCAAATGCGTTTTATATAGACGGCCCTACTCTAGAGCCTGCACATTCTAGTTTTGTAGGTGTGCACCCGATACCGTTGGTTCACGGAATGACTATAGGAGAATATGCTCAAATGATTAACGGAGAAGGTTGGCTTGGTCAAGATTTACAATGTAAAATCACTATTATTCCTATTAAAAATTACACACATACCTCATCATATAGTTTACCTATTCGTCCTTCACCCAACTTACCAAACGATGTAGCAATCAACCTATATCCTAGCCTTGGTTTTTTTGAAGGGACGACTATTAATGCAGGAAGAGGTACCGAAATGCAGTTTCAAATTTTTGGGTCTCCTGATTTGGCAGTAGATCGATATGATTTTGCTTATACGCCTCAGCCAAATTTTGGAGCCAAATATCCTAAACATAGAAGTGAAGTATGCTATGGTAAAGATTTGAGAAAAGTTAAACCATTAGACTCTATACATCTGGACTGGCTTATTAATGCCTACAAAAACTCAAATGCAAAAGATAAATTTTTCAACACCAAATCGTTTACCATTCATGCAGGGACAGAAAAATTACAACAACAAATAGAAGAAGGACTTACATCGCAACAAATTAAAGATTCCTGGCAGCATGATTTGGAAAACTTCAAAAAAACAAGAGATCAATATTTACTTTATAAATAAATTACATTATCGCAGGAAGCATAGCATTTATAAGTAAAAAAATAAGATAACTCATAATTTTTCAAGAATATCCAAAACGATCAACACTAATATTTTTGTGATATGAGTAATTTTTGATCTTTTTTTATTAGTAAATATTGAAATTTTCGATAATGAAAGTCAATTCACTGAAAAAAAAGGCCCTTAATGTTAATTCTAAAATAGAAAAAGAAATTACCTTTATCTCCAAAATTCATTCTTAACTAGTTATAAAACTTAAGAGTAAAAATATCTACGTCTTGAAAATGCACAAAAAAAATACCTCATTTTATATTGCAATGACAAATAGTAAGATCGTCAAAATCATATTGTTTTTTTTTACGCTTTTATCTGCATGTATGTATGGGCAGATAGATAGTAAAAATAATATCTCTCCTATTTATGATATACTAGAAGAAGGTAAAATAATTGAAGAACTACGCGCTTTAACAAATAAAGCAATTGATGGACCCGATATAAATGGAGTATATGAAAAAGTTGGTAAACATTTGAAACCGAAAAAGAACAGGAGTACTCAATTTAAAGCTAATTTACATCTAATTCTTGCTTCTTACTTCAACAAAAAATCCCAATTTGACACTTCCATTCACCATGCACAAAGTGTTTTGGGGCTAAAAACTTTCAGAAACGATTCGATAAAATATAATGTTTATGGATTAGCATACCATTGGTTAGGAGTAGTCAATGGAAAAATGGGGCTGATCGATAAAGCAAAGAAATGGCACCTAAAAGGCATTGAAACAGCGCAAAAATATGACGATAAGCGAATCTATTATATGAATAGTTTTGGGCTTGCTAATAGGCTTTCTAATACAGGAGAGTCAAAAGAGTCAGATATGGCCTTAGCCCTAGAACTCTATAAAAAATGTTCTGAATATATAGAATACAAAAAGATGGTATTTGGATCTTTAATCAATATTGCTACCATATACGGAATCCAAGGAAATCATGACGAAGCCGCCAAGTATCTAAAAAAAGCACTTGAAATTTGTAAAAAAAACAATGATTTAGGTTGCATAGGCACTATTTCATTCAATTTGGGAATAACCTATAAAAAACAAGATAACTTACCCCTTGCTTTAGAATCAATTAGTGAATCCATAAAAATTGCAAAAAACAATGGTTTTGATCGTATGCAAATCATGGGGTATTTGGAAAAAGGTCAAGTTTTATCCCTTTTAAAAAAATACGAAGAAGGCGAGGTTTTAATTTTTAAAGCACTCGATAAAGCAAAAGAACTAAACTTACTCGATAACCAGAAAGCAATCTATTTTAGATTAAAAGAAATTGCTATTTTGCAAAATGATTATAAAAAAGCTCTTGATTATAGTGAAAAATTCAATGAAGTCTCTGATTCTATCAAAACACTTGACAAGGATAATGAAATAAGTGAATTAGAAGTAAAGTACGAAACACTTAAAAAAGAAAAAGAAATAAAAGTCCTTCAGGTCGAAAACACTAACCGAAAATTAGAATTATCCAATCAAAAAGAAGCTTTCAAAAACCTAAAACTGCAACAAGAGGTTAAAGAAATAGAGAATAGAAATCAAATTTTGGCCATTCAAAATGCTTCTGAAAAAAAAGCTAATGAAATTAACCTCTTAAAAAAGGATCAGGAACTTCAGGAAGCCAGTTTGATTCGGCAAAAAAGTATTAAAAACACTATTCTATATTCATTCTTAATTATTCTTATGCCAATTATTGGTTTATTGTTTATGTATTATCAAAAGCTACAAGCTCAAAGTCAATTAAATCAAAAAGAAAAGGAGGTTAACCAACAAAAAATAACAACCTTACTCAAGGATCAGGAATTGAAGGTTATAAAAGCTAGTATAGAAGGTCAGGGAAAAGAAAGGAAACGAATTGCACAAGAGCTTCATGATAGTATTGGAGGTAATCTGGCCGCTATCAAACTTCAGCTTAACAACCCAAAAATAAATGAACAAGGTTATATCAAAGGGGTTAACCATCAAATTGATGACACGTACCAACAGGTAAGAAACCTGTCTCACAACCTGATTCCCAAAAAATTTAGTAAAAACAATTTCTGTGATGTACTAGAAGAGTATATCAATAATATTGGTAATGCCAGTAGTATTAAAATATCTTTTGCAGTTTACCCAAGAAAAGATATTGATATATTAGAAGAAGAATTGCAATTCGAAATTTTTAAGATCATTCAGGAATTAATTACCAATACGATTAAACATGCACAAGCAGATGCTGTTGAGTTGCATCTTAATCTGGCGGACAATAATGTCTTAAACGTCATTTTTGAAGACAACGGGATTGGGTTTAACTCTGAAAAACAAACGCATGGTCTAGGGTTATCCAATATACAAAGTAGACTAGAAAAGATATTTGGCACTTTGATCATTGATTCTCGAAAAGGAAGAGGAACCATAATCAATATAGAAATCACTAATATCGAGCCTGTTACTTATCCCTCATAATTCGATTAATCATTAAGTTTTTCAAAACATCAAGAAACCTAAATATCTACTTAAATATTATTACAGAACTGGTTTAAACTTTTTTCAATTCGTTATAAAAACGCCCTTTTTTACCCAATTTTCATATTTTTTTATTTCGTAGCGCTGCTATGAAGTGCAAAAAACACTTCAATTGACCAAAAAATTATCATTTTTCGCATGAATCAAAAAAGTCTAACCCAGTTCATATATGGAAAAGCCGATCACAAAAGACTCTTATATAATTTGAAAAAATTAAACTATTCTTCCATATTTATAACGTATTTTATTTTTTACATTTGGTATGACATTTAAAATAAAACATTTAAGACATATGGAACAATTAAGTATTGAAAACCTTAAGAATAAAAAAGAGTATTTATTAGAAAGAAAATCATTGTTAAAAGTACAAGGAGGCAATGGGAGATCTGGAGGAACACAGCAGACAGCTGGATATGATTTATCAAATGCAAAACCTGTTTAGAATATTGAAAAATATACCATTGAAGAAAAGTTCAATGGTATATTTTTTTATAGTTAATTATAGATTAAGCTAATGGTAATATTTATTTGACTAAAGTTAGGAAGGAATAATACTTTTCTAATTACTTACGTATTGTTTTTGTAGCTTATATATTAAAATCAAACGTAAGAACACGTATCCAAAAGATAAATTACTTATTGAAGTCTTTCTTTCATTTTTTCAACAATCCTATAAGCAGCCGGACAAATTTCTATATTCTTCATAGTAAGATTTGATATTTGCTGAAATTTTTTACGATCTGTATGAGGGTATTCTCTACAGGCTTTTGGTCTTACCTCATATATAGAACAATAGTTATCTACTCCTAAAAAAGTACATGGTGTTTGTTGCAACACCAAATCACCATCTTCATCAGTACGCAAATACTTTTCTTCAAACTGCCAAGGTTTTAATCTAAAAAACTTAGCAATTCGTTCTACATCTTTAACCGTAAATAATGGCCCCGTGGTCTTACAACAATTTGCACATTCTAGACAATCTGTACGTTCAAATTCATCATCATGCAATTCTTGCATCATATGATCCAACTTCTTGGGTGTCTTTTTTTTAAGTTTCGCAAAGAATTTTTTGTTTTCGTTATGCTTATCTTTGGCCAGCTTTGGTAATTGATTTATGAATTCTTGCATGCAACAAAAATACGTTTTTTAAACTTCTAACTATTATATAGTGTATACTATCGTTCTATATTCAAACCTTTGCTTTTTAATTTAGTAACAAATCATCTTACATCATGAGCAACGATATTTTTGGGTCAGCTATTAAGGACTATTATAACAAACAATATACAGAAGATATTATAGTACAAGCAAATGATTTTGAAGATGATCACATACCTATTCCATACCTTTTTAGAACCTATTCTGAAATGCCTAAAATAGAACAAAAGGCATTGGACCTTGCAATCGGTAAAGTTCTTGATGTTGGTTGCGGAGCAGGAAGTCATAGTTTATATCTTCAAAACGACAGAAAACTAAATGTAAAAGCTATAGATATCTCTGAAGGTGCCATCGAAGTATGTGAAAATTTAGGAATACAACGAGCAGAAGTACAAAACATTTTTAACACCCCTTCTTCTTCCTATGACACTATACTTTTTTTAATGAATGGAAGCGGCATTATAGGCACACTTGCCTCTATCGACCTGTTTTTCAACAAACTAAAAACATTACTCAGCCCCAAAGGACAGGTATTAATCGACTCATCTGATATATCATATCTTTTTCAGGATGAAGATGGAGGGTTTTGGGTAGACGCTTCTGCAGGTTACTATGGTGAGATGCGTTACAGATTAGTTTATAAAAATCAATCATCTAATGAATTTGATTGGTTGTATATCGATTACAATACGTTACAAAATGCAGCCAATGCAAATGGATTTTTATGCGAATTAATTCTTGAAGGAGAACACAATGATTACTTAGCTAGGCTAACACTAGCTAACTTATAATAGTATAGACATGAGTTTAAGTTTATTTAATACTGATGATCAACCAATTCGTTTAGAAATGCAGAATGCAGACGTATTGTATTACCCAAACTTCTTTACTTTAGAAGAATCAAATAACCTTTTTAATACATTACTCAACACCATACAATGGCAACAAGATGACATTACTGTTTTTGGAAAAACATACCCGCAACCTCGTCTTACAGCTTTATACGCAAACAACAACATCCCTTATAAATATTCTAATATTACTATGCATCCAAAACCCTTTACGAAAGAGTTAATTTGGATAAAAGAAAAAATCGAAAATATAGCTTCATGCCAATTTACCGGCTGCCTGTTAAATTTATATCGTACAGGTAAGGATAGTAATGGTTGGCACTCAGATGATGAAAAAGAGTTAGGAGAATTCCCTGTAATTGCCTCCTTAAGTTTGGGGCAAGCACGTTGGTTTCATTTTAAACATAAAAGCAATAAAAAGCTACAACAAAAAATATTACTTGAACCAGGTAGTTTACTTATTATGAAAGGAGAAACTCAAAAATACTGGCTGCATCAAATTCCGAAAACTTCAAAAAAAATTACTCCTAGAATAAACCTTACTTTTAGAGTGTTTTTTGCATCCTTGTAAAATATCACTTCGCTCCTTATATCAAAAACGACATCACCTAAATACATGATTTACATTGATTAAAACGGGGAGATATTAGCTTATTAATTTAATTTTTGTAACTTTAAAAGTGTTAAAATGTAAGTTTGATGTAAATACTTAGTCAAAAAGAGCCTTAAAGCTGAGTGCTTCTTTTTATTTAGAAGTTAAGAAAAATTACCTCTCTTCAACTTTGTAAGCAAAGGTTTGTTCTTAATTCACTAGATCACTTTAATTACACATACAACTACTTTATTTACAATAAAATAAGCTTTAGAGCATTATAAACTAAAGCAATTTGCTTACATCTAACTCATGCTAAAAAGAAATCTATGATTCGTTACTCCTTACATGAAACTTTTGTAGTAAATCAATACACACTGGATAAATGGGAAGCAAGGCCACACAATCAAAATTATTTTGAAATTATTTTCATCAAAAAAGGAAGTGGACATCACACTATCAATGACATAAGATTTCCTTATGAAGAAAACAATATCTTTTTACTTGCACCAGAAGACACACACCAGTTTGAAATTATTGATCAAACTCATTTTACTTTTTTCAAATTTACAGAGCTCTTATTTTCGAATAAAGTAAATCTTCCAGATAGAAAATGCTGGTTACAGCGTATCGAACAACTTTTACATCAACCTAATATTATTCCGGGAGATGTTATTTCTCATGAGGTAGACAGAAATGTAATCTGGAATATACATAACCTGGTGTTAGATGAATTTAAGAATGAAAAAGTGTACTATCAGGAAATAATTTCAAATGCAATCAGTACTATACTTAGTATCATTGTACGTAATATTTCTGAAAAATATGATACCAATCAAAAAGATATTCATGTAAACCATAGAAAAATTGATATGATATTAAGTCATATCAGACAAAATGCTTATGACAATGCTCTTACCAAAATTAGTTTTTTAGCAGAAAAATTCGGAATGTCACAAAGCTCTATTAGTAGTTATTTTAAAAGAAAAACAGGAGAATCTATTCATCAATATGTTACCAAATACAAAATGAAGTTAGTAGAATATCGTCTGTTGTACACAGAATTCACTATTGCCGAAATTGCTTATCAAATGGGATATACTGATGAAAGTCATCTCACCAAAACATTCAAAAAGCATTTTTCTATGTCACCAAGGCAATATCGAAAAGAGACTATTGAGAATAAATAGATATTACCCAAAAATTTCGTTAAGTATTTTTGCTAACCTAATACCTCCTTTTTGCAACTGCGAACGTACTATAGGAAAATAATTATACATATATCTATAACTTAATTTTTCTCCAACATTCGCAGAAGCATATACTTTTTTAGCTAACTGCTGTGAATCATACACCCAGTCAATGATAGATCCTTTTTGAATTTCTATGATTTGTGTTTTTGATAAAGCCGTTGTATTATCAGACAATTCTGTATAACTCATCCCATAATAATCTATCATATCGCTATCCCATACTCTATGCAAGTTTGAGCCATCTTTAAACCACCTTACCTGAATATCATTCCCTCCTTTATCTTCTCCTCTACCTACATGCAAAGGTTGATGCAAATCTCCAACAAAATGAATTAACATTTTTAAATAAAACACTTTATCTTTTCGAAGAGTCTTTTTATCCTTTAGTATTTTAACACAGGTCTCTATTGCCTGTATGAGATCTCCGTGTTCGCTACGGGTTTCTTCTTTATATTCTTCATCAAAAGGAAAATTAACATAATGCCAGGAACCGTATTTCTTATAGCTATCATCACTTTTAATTTCATCGGCAAAAGTGGATACAAATGCCATACTTTGCCCATCAAGAAGTTTATGAATAGCTCGTTTGGTTTTTTTTGTTAAGTATTTATCTGCTATTTGACCTATAGACCTGTGTCCCGTTTTTCCCCAATCATATGAGTATGAAAACATCGGTTTTGATACCATAAGTAAAAATAGTATCCAAATATATTGAAGTTTCATTTGCTTAAATTTTGAGACAAAGATAAAAAAGGGTATGTTAGTGATTCGTTAAATTATGGTAGCTACAAAAAAAATAAAATAAAACGGTACCATAAGGTGTTTATATAGTAGAGCATGCTTATCACTTTTACCGTTTCTTAATTTTTATTATTGATTATTTTTGATGGCATTCATATTAATTATATAGATATACCCCACGTCGTTTATGAAGAAGATACTATTTCTATGTGCAGTTATGATTACAACATTTAGCTTTTCTCAAAAAGATGAAAAGGAATTCAATTCTGCTGTTGTAAAAGTTAACAAATATATAGAAGGGTTATTAGTAACACCATATTCTGATGAAAAAGTGCCTTTGGTTATATTTGTAATGGATGCTGGAGCAATTAACAGGGATGGCAATGATAGAATGTCAAAAAATGATACTTTCAAGAAATTAACTTACGAATTGGCCAAACAGGGAATTGCTACCTATCGATATGACAAAAGGCTTTTTAAAATAGATGGTTTAGGAATTAAAGAAAATGAAATTTCTTTAGATCATTACATACAAGATGTTGTATCCATTCTAGATTATTTTAATAAGAACGGAAACTATAAAAAAATCGTAGTAGCTGGACATGGGCAAGGTTCGCTTGTAGGAATGGTTGCTGCAAAAGACAAAGCTAATGGCTTTATTTCTATTGCGGGTAATGCAGAGTCTGTAGATCAAGTTATTATAGAACAAATCGCCAAACAAGCTCCAGGATTAGATAAAAGTGCTTTTATAGCTTTTAAACAATTAAAGGAGCAAGGTAGAGCGACAGGTTATGATCCGGCATTAGAATCCATCTTTGCTTATCACTTACAACCTTTTATGAGATCATGGATTAAATACAATCCTACTGATGAAATCGTGAAACTAAAGATGCCTATTCTTATTATATTTGGTGGTAAAGATATCCAGGTAGATATAGGACAAGGTGAAAAATTAAAAGAAGTAGTACCTGAGGCACAGAGCATTTTTGTTAAAAACATGAATCATATATTAAAAGAAATAAAAGGAGATCGATTAGAAAATCACAAATCGTATAACGAACCGTTTAGAAAAATAATACCCGAAGTTATCACAGGTATTGCTAACTTTGTAAATCAATAATTTGACTACAACAATATTCACCAAATCCAAAAAAACAATGCCGCACCGTATCGTATTCTCTGATATTGACGGAACATTATTAAATGTACACAGAGAATTATCAGAATATACTATTTCAGAAATTAAGAGGATTAAAGATACTGTTCCTGTAGTTTTGATTTCATCTAGAATGCCTAGTGCAATGATTCATCTTCAAGATGAATTAAACATTAGAAACCAACCTATTATCTGTTATAACGGAGGGTTAATTTTGGTAGAAGGAAAACCGGTTCATTCAACTTTTATAGCACCAAATATTATAGCATCGATTGATACTTTTAACAGTAATCAACAATTTCATATGAGTTTATATCATAACGATGATTGGTTTGTACCAGAAATGGATTTTTGGGCTAATAGAGAGGCAACAAACACTAAAGTTTCTCCAGTTGTAAAACCAACAAAACATACCATTGATGATTGGGAGAATCAACAAAAAGGTGCTCATAAAATTATGTGCATGGGTGAAGAAGCACATATAAACGATTTGTTTATATACCTTAAAGATACTTTTGATGACGCATTACATTTGTACCGCTCTAAGCCAACTTATATAGAAATTGCTCATAAAGACATTTCGAAACTAACGGCGATAGATTTTTTATTAAAAACTCATTTTGACATTCCTATTTCTGAGGCCGTTGCATTTGGTGATAATTATAATGATATTGCAATGCTTAAAGCCGCAGGAACTGGGGTCGCAGTAGCTAATGCCAAACCCGAAGTAAAAGACATAGCCGATATTGTAACTCTATCTGGCAAAGAAGATGGAGTAGCTAATTATATTCACAAAAACATTTTATAACTGTGCAGAAAATAAACCGAATTATTACTATCCTACTAGTTGTATGCACCTTTATTAATTTGGTTACTGGCTGTAAGACCCTACAGCTAGGTGTACAAGGCGCCACTTCTCCTGTTATCACACAAAAAACGGTAACAAATACTTCTCCTATACGAGCTTATTTAGATCTTATAAATGTTGTTGACGATAAGGTCAAAGTAGAAGTACAAGTTAAAATAGAAGGGCCTGATACCATAAATTACTATATGCCCAAAATTGTACCAGGCACTTATCAAAATAATAACTTTGGAAATTTGATCGAAGATATTAAAGCGTATGATCAGAATGGAGTAGCAATAGCAATTCAAAAACAAAGTAATAACCACTGGAGAATAACGAATGCCCGTAAACTACATAAAATTGTCTATTGGGTTAATGATACTTTTGATTCTGAAGATATTCATAAAGTTTTTTCTCCAACAGGCAGCAATATTTTAAAGGATAAGAACTTTGTATTAAACCTATACGCTTTTGTGGGATACTTTGATAACATGAAAGAAAATCACTACAAACTATTTATTAAATACCCTTCTCATCTCGAAGCATCAACATCTGCAAAAGAAATGTCTTTTGGTCAAAAACCCCCAGTAAGTACTTCAAAACACAATTCTGATTATTTTGCCTTTGATAGATACGCAGATATGATTGATCACCCGATTATGTATTCTATACCAAATAAGGCAACCTTTACTGTAAATGACATTGAAGTATTGTTAAGTGTATATTCTAATAGTTCAAGACATAAAGCTTCGACTATCATGCGCCATTTGGAGAATGTAATAAGAGCTCAAAAAAATTTTCTGGGAGATGTTAATTCTACCAAAAAATATAGCATTTTATTATACCTTGCATCAGCGAAAGCAGACGATGCCAAAGGTTTTGGTGCTTTAGAACATAATACATCTACAGTAGTAGTACTACCCGAATCACTTTCAACAAAAAAACTAAACCCCGCGTTGACCGATGTGGTCTCTCATGAGTTTTTTCATATCGTAACTCCACTAACCATTCATTCAAAAGAAATTCATAATTTCGACTATAATGAACCCAAAATGTCTCAACATCTTTGGTTATACGAAGGTACTACAGAATATTTCTCTATACTTTTCCAGATAACACAAGGGCTTATTTCTAAAAAGCAATTCCTAGAACGTATTATGGAAAAGATAGAAAATGCAGCTCTTTTTGACGATACCATGTCATTTACAACAATGAGTAAAAATATACTTAAAGAACCTTATCAAAAAAACTATAGAAATGTTTATGAAAAAGGCGCATTAATATCAATGTGTATAGATATTCTAATGAGAGAAAAAAGCTCAGGACAATATGGTATTCTAGACTTGGTCAAAAAGTTATCAAAACAATTTGGTGCCGACAAACCTTTTGAAGACAGTGAATTCATAAAAATTGTTGAACAAGCTTCATATCCAGAAATAAGTGCTTTTTTACAAAAACATGTTGTTAATAACACTCCTATAGATTACGAGTTTTATCTTAGAAAACTTGGAGTTCACTATACTGTTAAGAATATGCCTTCTTCTTATTTTATTTATCAACAAGAACCCTTTGTAAAAGGATCAGAAGCAACCAAAGAAGTGCTATTTACATCTGATATTCCTTTTAACAGTTTCCTTAAAAAATTAGGTATAAAAAAAGGAGATATACTATTAAGTATCAATCAAAAAAAATACAACTTAAAAAACATTTATGACCTATTTGGAGATTCTGATAAATGGAATATAGGAGATGATATCATATTTAAAATTAAACGAGAGGATTCTATTTTAGACCTAACCTCGAAAGTAGTCAAACCTACAGTAGAAAAAATTATTCTTCAGCAAGATATAGGCGCCCCGACAGAGCAAAAAGCATTATTCAAAAAATGGATAGACGAATTATAAAATCTTATTTCTCGTTCCCTCACAATGAATTATAATAACATCAATTAAAAAATCACTAATGGAAAACATTCCTTTTTTTACAGAAGACACCATAGTTTTTGGTATTTTATTACTTTGTCTAGGGCTAGTGTTTTATACCTCTTCTATAAATAAAGGTTTTTGGAAAGCCTTTTACAAATATGTCCCTGCATTATTATTATGTTATCTGTTACCTGCCATATTTAATTCTTTAGGAATTATTTCTCCAGAATGGAAGGAATTAGACGCCGATGGAAACCTTGTTGAAAAATCATCTAAGGTATATTATATTGCTAGTAGGTTTTTACTACCGGCTTCATTAGTGCTTATGACCCTAAGTATAGACCTAAAAGCAATCTTTAATCTAGGTCCAAAAGCGCTTATCATGTTTTTGACAGGTACGTTTGGGATTATTATTGGTGGTCCTATTGCTATCTTATTAATTTCACTTGTTTCTCCAGAGACTGTAGGAGGTGCTGGTTTTGATGCAGTTTGGAGAGGGTTATCTACCCTTGCTGGTAGCTGGATTGGCGGAGGCGCTAACCAGGCAGCTATGCTAGAAATCTACGAATACAATCCAGAAAAATATGGAGGAATGGTGCTTGTTGATATTGTGGTAGCTAATATTTGGATGGCACTTTTATTAATAGGAATTGGTAAGAGCAATAAAATTGATCGTTGGTTAAAAGCAGATACCACCGCCATAGAGTCCTTGAAAGAAAAAGTGTCGAATTATGCCCAGAGTATAACTAGAACACCAACACTTACCGATTATATAATTATGCTTTCGATTGCCTTTGTAACAGTAGGGTTTTCTCATTGGGGAGCCAATGGCATTTCTTCTTTTTTATCTGGTAATTTTGAGATTTTTAATGACAAGAGTTCTGCTTTATCTTCTTTTACATCCAAATTTTTCTGGATGATCACTCTTGCCACCACCATCGGAATTTTATTATCCTATACAAAGGCAAAACAGTATGAAGGAGCAGGTGCTAGTAAGTTAGGAAGTATTTTTATCTATATCCTTGTAGCTACTATTGGTATGAAAATGGATCTAAGTATGATTTTTGAAAATCCTGGGCTTATTGCTATTGGTTTGGTTTGGATGACTATTCATGCATTATTACTTGTGGGTGTCGCAAAATTAATCAAAGCCCCCTATTTCTTTCTAGCCGTTGGGAGTCAAGCAAATGTTGGTGGAGCAGCCTCTGCTCCTGTTGTAGCCGCTGCTTTTCACCCCTCACTAGCCACCGTGGGTGTACTACTCGCCGTTTTTGGATATGTAGTAGGAACCTATGGAGCTATATTATGCACTTATTTAATGCAAATTGCTTCAGTTGGGTAGCCTAAACAATCAAATACTTTTGGAGAACTCGCGTACATTCAAAACCCATAAAAAACATTAATCAAATAAAAAATAGCTGTTTTTTTAAAATAAAACATGCATATTTGCGACCTTTATCACAACCAAAAAATATAAGATGAAGTATTTATCTATTTCTATTTTTTTAATGGCCTTTTTTACCAGTTGTAACACTCCTGTAAAAGAAGGAAACTTAATCATTACCGGGAATATCAAAGGTTTAAAAAAAGGAACTATATATTTACAAAAAGTTAAAGATACCACACTGGTAACTGTAGACTCTATGGTAGTTAAAGGAAATGCCGAATTTGCATTTACCTCTCAGATTCAAGAACCAGAAATTCATTACATATATCTTGATAAAGCAGATGGAAAACAATATAACGATCGTATTGATTTTTTTGCAGAACCTGGAGAAATTAGAATTACTACTAATGTAATGGACTTTGAAAGAGACATAAAAATAGTTGGAGGAAAAAATCAGATGCAATACGCAGTATATAAAAAAATGCTCCAGCGATTTAATGATAGAAATCTTAGGTTAATAAAAGAGAATTTTGAAGCGGATAAACAAAAAGATGAAGAGAAATTAATCGAAAACGATAAAGCATACAAAAACTTATTACGACAAAAATACCTGTACACAGTAAATTTTGCTCTTCTTAATAAAAAATTAGAAGTTGCCCCTTATGTTACACTTAATGAAATTTATGATGCTAACATCAAACTTTTGGACACAGTTGCTCAATCATTAAGCCCTAAGGTAAAAAAATCAACCTATGGAAAGCAATTGATTAACTATGTTAAAGATCTTAAAGCTAAGAAAGCCCAGAGTAAAGAAGAAAACACTAAAGAACAGTAAATCGTTCTTTTCTCTGCTTAAAAACAAATAGCATGTATAAAAAAGTCCAGAGCATATGTTCTGGACTTTTTTACTTAGAGCTGTTAGAGGTGCTCGAACATTACTATAATTAATATTCTTTTTCATTAACGCTAAAGGTGTGTTGCTTTTAATGGAATCATTTTGCAACCTACAGAGTCAACATAGCCTATGCTTTCTACCACTGTTAAATATCTCCAAAATTAATAGTGAACATGCTATTTCCAAGCTTTTTACATATTTAAATAATCATCCCGAAACAAACTTGACGGTTCGTTCTAAATAATATCTAACTGCTCACTACTATTTCATTGTAAACAAGTCAACACACACCCTGTCAATGATTTATATTTATATTGTAATTTGGAAACTACGAAAAAAAAGATAAAAATATAATACTTGTTATCTTATGATGCATTGGTTTAGTATCAAATGTTCTAATAAAGATTATGACAGCTCTATCGATGATACCTCTACAACCATTTGCGCAATAGATTTTGAAGTCACTATAGACAAAAACCCCACAAAAGAACAAGAATTAGGCACGGTAGAAGCTATCTATCGACTAGGGAGAACAATCTATAGTATTATTACAGAAACCCCAGTAGATGCTTTTGATGTAAATACCAAAACAGGAGTACTAACAATAACAAACACCACTCTTTTTGATTTTGAAACCAGAACATCGTTTACTGTAACAGTATTAATGAAAAATAGAAACAATGATATTTTAACAAGCGTATTTATTGCTAATAATCCTTCTCTTACTTATACACAAGTAGATGACCCAACAGCATCTGTTTTAACAAATTGATCAAAAGACAATACAGCCAGTTATTCTGATAATTGTACCCAATAATAAAATCACTATTTCCAGATTTTATTAAAGCAACTATTTTTCATAAAAAAAAGTCCTAAACATATGTTCAGGACTTTTTTACTTAGAGCCGATGGAGGGACTCGAACCCACGACCTGCTGATTACAAATCAGCTGCTCTAGCCAGCTGAGCTACATCGGCAAAGCGGTTGCAAATATAATAGCTACAACCGTTTTTGCAAATATTTTTTAAAAAAAATTACAAAGAATTTACTTTTTCTATCAAAGACTCTGCTGTTTTCTGCAAATCTTCTCTTAAAGCCTTAAAATGTTGCTTGGCATTCTCTAATTTACGCTCATTTGCTCTTTCCATAAAACTATCAAAAGATGCTATAGCCTCGTCAATTATTGCTTCTCCTTTTTTACTATCCTTGTCTGGGTTTTCTAACCCTTTTAAATAAACTACTTCTATAATATCTCCAAGTACGTAGTTTATATCTTTCTTAAGGTCTCTCTTGTTTGCCATATCAAATTTATTTTCCGCAAAATTAATATTTTCTATTAACCAACACTATTATTCTTCACTTATTTCTTTTAGGGTCTTTAACGCCATTTTTATATGACTAGAAGCTTTTCTGTCGTTAAACTTTAAACGTACCGTTCCTTTCCTATCGATCACATAAGTTTCTCTTCCTGGTAAGAGTCCAAATAATTCTGAGTGCACGCCAAAAAGTTTCTGTAATTCTCCTTTATCATCTGATAAAAAAACAAAAGGTAACTTATATCTTTTTTTAAACCTAGCATGAGAACGAACTTTATCACTACTGATTCCTATTACTTCTGCTCCATAAGAAGTAAACAATTCATAATCATCTCGAAAACCACAAGCTTCTTTAATACAACCAGGTGTGAAATTTTTAGGATAAAAATAGATTACAACGGGAGTTACTCCAATAATACTTGAGCTATGAAACAATTGCCCATTATCATCAATTGCCTTAAAAAAAGGAACAAAATCACCCACTTCTACCCCCATAATTTATTCTCCTTTATAAATCACAAAATTTCGAGGGGTTTCATATAAAGTGACTTCGATATCATATCGAATAGGTATTTTATATCTTAACCTATTCCAGATAACAAAGGCAATATTTTCTACGGTCGGATTTAACTCTCTAAACTCTTCTACTTCTTCATTTAGATTTTTATGATCCATGTAATCCTCTACTTCTGTTTTTATATACTCTTTTAAAATTTTAAGATCTATTAAAAAACCTGTTTCCGGATCAACAGTCCCCACTACCCCCACAATTAACTCATAATTATGGCCATGATACTTTGGATTACTGCATTTCCCAAATACCTCTTCATTCTTTTTATCACTCCACTCTTTTTTATACAATCGATGTGCTGCATTAAAATGAGCTTTTCTACATGCTTTAATCCTCATATGGCAATGTATGAATAAAATTTTTCAAAAATAATTTTAAACCACTCTGTATATATTTCGGGTTGTACCGCTATATCACTCTTAACCGCTTCTATAGACATCCATTTCCAATCGGCTACCTCTTCTGGATTGACAATAGGGTCTGACTCATAACTACCCAACAATACATGATCATATTCATGCTCTGTTAGTCCATTATCAAAAGGAGCCTTATAAATAAATGAAATTGAATCTTTAAGCTCTGTAGTAAACCCCATTTCTTCTTGCAACCTGCGTTTTCCTGCCTCTATATTACTTTCTCCTTCTCTTTGATGACTACAACATGTGTTAGTCCATAACCCAGGTGAGTGATATTTATGATTTGCTCTTTTCTGTAGCATTATCTCCTTTTTATCATTCAGGATAAATACAGAAAAAGCTCTATGTAAAACGGCTTTTTGATGCGCCTCCAATTTAGGCATTAATCCAATCTGCTCATCTTTTTCATTTACTAGAATAACTTGTTCTTCTTTCATAAAATTAGTATTGCATCAAAACTACAAAATCATAAGTGTAAATCATAATGTACAAAAACCAATACGGTATAATTTTTGTTATATCTAAATTCAAATCTATAAAACTCAATGCTTACAATAAAAATTACTATCTTAAAAACCCCTCTATTTACTAACCTAAAAAATATATTCTGTGCATTTACTTAAAACTTTTGGTTTCCTGTTTATCTTTTCTTTTATTCTTGTTGGTTGTTCTGATGACGATTCTTCTACTGCAGTTAATGCCTCTCAACAAAGCAACAAGCAGCCTTTAGGTGAATCTGCCAACGACCTATTAAGTGCGAATAAATTTACCAGTTTACATATAGAAATTGTTTCTGTAGAAGGTTTTGAGCCAACAGAAGCTGCAGTTACCGGTCTACAACAATTTTTACAAGACAGGTTATTCAAACCAGATGGTATTACCATTACTCGTCGTTCTATTGCTTCTTCAGGAAAAGCTCCTTTTTCTATTAAAGAAATTGCAGAAATTGAAAACAATAACAGAACTATTTTTAATGAGGGAGATGAGATTGCAGTATATATTTATTTTGCAGATGGAAGCAATGAAGATGACACCGAGAATACTATTACATTAGGATCTGCTTATTTTAATACTTCTTTGGTTATCTATGAAGGCACCTTACAAAATCTAGGTAAACGTCCTGATTCCCCATCACTTAGCGCTATTGAAACCACAACACTTCATCACGAATTTGCTCATCTTATGGGGTTGGTAAATATAGGAACCCCAGATTTATCCAACCACGAAGACCAGGATGCTGAGAACCATTGTAACGTATCTGGATGTTTGATGGAAGCCGCGATAAACTTCGGGTCTGGTATGATGGGGATGGGAAATGAAATCCCCGTTCTCGATCCCTTATGTCTAGCCGATTTAAGAGGTAATGGTGGAAAATAAGTATAGTTAATCATACAATCACAAAACAAAAAAGACGTAAGCTATAAATTTATAGCTTACGTCTTTTTTGTTTTCTTCTTACAGAGAACTCAATTGCAAAAATCAACTGTTAATTTTGTTTGGTTTTCGAAATCCAAGAATCAATTTTATTCTCTAATAAGGCAAGTGGTACACACCCAGTTTCTAACACCTGGTTATGAAACTTTCTAATATCAAATTTTTCTCCAAGTTCTTTTTGGGCTCGATCACGAAGTGCTCTTATTTTTAATTGCCCTATTTTATAAGATAATGCTTGCCCTGGATTGGCCATGTATCGTTCAATTTCTGAGGTAATACTAGCTTCTGATTCTGCTTCATTATCTAATGAGTATTGGATGGCTTGCTCACGGGTCCATCCTTTAGAATGCAATCCCGTATCGACCACCAATCGTATAGCTCTATGCATTTCTGCTCCTAACATTCCAAAATATTGATAGGGGTCAGTATAAAGGCCAAGTTCTTTCCCCAATGATTCACTATACAAAGCCCATCCTTCTCCATATCCACTATACCACAATGTTTTTCTAAACTTAGGCAATTCTATACTCTCTTGTGTTAATGATATTTGATAATGATGACCTGGTATCGCCTCGTGTAAAAAAAGAGACTCATCACTATACATATTATACTTAGTTACATTGGGTATTGGTGTATAAAAAATACCAGGTCTTGTTCCATCCAAAGATCCTGGATTGTACTCTGCACTTGCAGATTTTTCCCTAAAAGCTTCGGTACGTTTTACTTCAAAAGCGGTTTTTGGTTTTACATCAAAAAGTCTTTCTATCTGAGGTTTCATACGCTCATGAATAGCATTAAAGTTATCTATTACCTGTTGGGGCTCGGTAAATGGCATTAGTTCTTTTTTATTTCTCACATAATCAAAAAACGACTTAAGGTTTCCTTTATAACCTACTTGTTCTTTTATTTTTTCCATTTCAGCAGAAATTCTGGCTACTTCGGTAAGCCCCAATTCATGTATTTCATCTGCTGTCATTGTAGTGGTGGTATACAATCTGATTTGATATTGATACCACTCTTTTCCGTTAGGCACTTCTGCAATACCAGAACTGGTTCTTCCTGCTTCCATATAGGTAGTACTCATAAACTCATGAAGGTCTTTGTAAGCAGGAATAATTCTACTTACAATCATTTCTTTGTAGGCCTCTTTTAATCGAGCCTTATCTTCTTCAGAAAGACCTTCAGGAAAATTCTTTACCGGGGTATAAAAAAGATGTTGATCAAGATCAGTAACTGTTAATGCTTCTAATTGTGGAAGTACTTTTTTTATTAATGATTTTGGTAATACATATCCTGCTTTTATCCCTTCCTGCATTTTTGTCTTAGCAGAATTCATCCAGTCTACATATCCATTAAGACGCTGTAACCAATTAATATAATCGGTGACCGTTTTAAAAGGCTGTGCGCTACTACCACCTGCTAATTGGCCTATCATTAGATTTACGGACCACATTTGATCTATAGGAAAGTATTCTTTTTTAAAGGTATACCCCTTTAGGTGCATATCACATTCCCACTCAAGAATAGCTTTACTCATTTTTTCACTTTCTGAAAGAGATGCATCATCAAACCGACTTACTTCTTGTTTATAACGGACATAATATTCTTTGAACCTTTGTATTGTCTCATCTGCCAATGAATTAAGAAAATAGTCATTATACCTGTTATCACCTGCCATAGTAGCTTGTATAGGGTTTAATTCTAATCCTTCTTCATAATAATTATCAAGCATTTCACTAAACTTAACACTTACGTTTATTTCTTGTTGTGTTTCTTTAGAGGTATTGATACTTGTTTCATTTTTACATGCAGTAAAAACAATAGCTAAAACTGCCAGAATAAGCGTTTTCTTAATCATGATCGATGTGTTTTCTGTTTTGTGTAGGAAAGATAGGAAATTTTGTAATAACCCTTGGAGGGTAGATCTTATACCAATTATAAGTTAAAACGAACTTAATAGTCTTGTTCATTTCATTTTTTTAAACCCGTTCTATACCAAAGAGGTACACTCAAAAAGGTTATTTTTTGAGTATATTATAAATTTGTAACAAACTAATATTCTTGTCTATATTTCTGCCTCTCGACAAGTGGTATTGCCGGTTTTCCTTTTTGAGTAAGAAATTTTGTTTTTAAAGTAACTCTTTTTTTAAGTCTCTGAAAAAATACTATAAAATGTAAGTGCGGTCCTGTTGCCCACCCCACATTGCCACTGTATCCTATAAATTGCCCTATCTTTATTCGATCTCCAACCTTCACTTCTGCTCCATTTTGCTTAATGTGTGTATATTCTGCAAAAGTTCCGTCTGTATGGTATATTAATATATAATTATTATGTTTTGAACACTCTGGCTCTGTACAACTTTTATTATATCCTTCTTCAATATCTACGACCACTCCACCACGTGCAGCATATACCTTGGTACCAATAGGCATTTTAAAATCTAGTGCATTTTCACCTTTATGCGATGTGGCTCCATCATACCCCTGTGACAACCAATACTCTGCTCCTTTTCCATACGGCAAATAATAGTTGAAATTTCTATCATATTTTTTTAGATGATGATTTCCATGATTATAAATAGATTCGAATCCCAGCCTGACTCTTTTTTTTCTATCAATAACTTTTAATTCTGTGATTATATGCCTTTTGGTGTTTGCAGGAACTACAAAAATAATTGCATCTTCATTAGTAGATTTCAGGTTTTCTAGTTTAAAACCTATTTTTGCAGAAACAGGACTATATTCGTCGTTATCAGCAAGAATTACAAAACCATCTTTGGTATCTTCATAATACAATTTAAAGTTATCCTGCGCATGTCCAATAATAGAAAACAAGATTAAAAAAAAGAAAGTATAATTTTTCATCTGTTTATTTTTACTACAATTTAATCATAAAAAATTACTTTTAGATGTAATCCTTTCAATGATTAAAACAAGATAACAAAAATTATACCGTGTACCTTAACACTTTATATTACAACGCTCTAAAAACACAATTCTACCAATAAATCAGTAGTTAAACTTATAGGTAACACCTCCTAAAAACTGTACTCCCTGTACCGGAAAATTGGCCCAGCGCTGATAATTTTCCCCCATCAAATTGTTTCCTTTTACGAAGAAGGATAATTTATCGCTAAGGCGATATCCTAGATTAACATTTGCATCAAAGAAAGCATCCAACGTTATCGTAGGCTCTGGTTGATCAATTACCGCAACCGCTAGGTTGTCGATATCCTTTCGCTCTCCCTGATAAAACAATTGTGCCCCAGCAAACCAATTTGTATTAATCTGATAATCGATTGTTGCAGATGCTTTTAACTCTGGCAAATTCCAGGCTATAGCCTCTTTCTCTAATGTATATTGAAAATATTCTGCAGACATCCCTAACGTAAATTTCTTATTTACTTCAAATTTCAATTCTCCATACCCAGAAATGGTCTTTATATCATCATAACGATACGAAAATGAATTACCATAATCATATCCTTCTGGCTCTAACAAAGATGTATTTCTTCTATTACCAACAAATAGTGGCTTGCTATTTTCTGAAACGTAACTTCCTTTTATATTATAGCTCACCAAGTCACTAATTTTTCCTTTTAATCCAACGTAAGCGTCATATAACTTATTGGTAGGAGCAATCAAGAGTGTAGGAGACACAAAGGGGTTTTGCAATACAGCGTCTCTATAAGAATTTTGAAATAGCCCTCCTTCTAAACCACCATATGCAGTTACAGACTCTTCTAACAGCCTATAAGAAGCGGTAACTTTGGGGTAAATAAAAAGGTCATTATCATCATTTCCTTCGTCTATTGAATAATAGATCGCTGCCCCCAAATTTATAGTAAGATTATCTCTTAGGATAACCAAACTTGGATTGGCTCCAAAATTTAAATACGTATATCGATTTTCAGTTTCAAAGGCCAAATCACTCGATCGATCAAATGTTCCTTTCAAATAGTCTACTATAAAGTTTGTTGTAATCAAATTATCTCCCGCTTCAAACTCAAAAGTAGGTTGCGCTACTAAACTATTCTCTTTGGATTTCTTAGCATCTGTAAAATAACGATATTGTACCGCTGCTTTCTTAAAATACAAATTATCGAATTGGAGTTTTCCTCCTAATTTTACTCCTATGTAGCTTTGCTCTGGATCGATTAAATTAATCTCTTCGGGAGTTAATGCTAGTTCTTCGGGTAGACCATACCAATTATATAGCTGGTGCTCCACACCTAACTCTATACCATGCGTATAATCTCTTGTTCTTGTTGTATAATTAAGATCTAAAGATGTATTATAAAACTTATCATCCAACTTTACTTCTTCAATTCCACCTTGCGATGAATTATGATGTAAATACAACCCAACATTATCAGACCTATTTAGCTGAAAATTACTATAAAACTCGGCTAAAACCGAAGTAAAATTACCAAATCCCAATGTAGCATAATTGTCATAGATTTTTATTGGCTTTGGGCGATCAATATTTGCCGCTTTTCCTTTTACAGGTGTATAAGTAGAAGCCACAGGTACAGAAAAAATACTATATCGTATTTGTTTTTTTTGCTGCACGATCGAATCATTGATCTCTGGAGTAGATTTTATTTTAAAGGCATCACTTATGGTTGGGGTATATGCCTTAACAATCACAACACGCTCTGTGTCCAAAGTTTCCTCCTCTTTTTCCTGAGAAAATCCAATGACACTTACCAATAATACTCCTAAAAAAAGTACTTTTTCTGGCACTATCAGCGGTCTTGATTCTTGAAATAATTCTACTATAAAAAGTTTCGTTTTCTTAAAATATAAAAACATATACTTAGTGTGTTTTTTAATCTGGATAATTATTGGTCTGTTTGGATGGAAGAGTTAGTTTTTGCTTCTTTGTCTTTTATCTCCTTTAGTTCTATTTCAGCTTCATCTGTTACTTCTGGATAATTGGTAAAATTTTTAATAACACTTTCTAAAATATACGTAGCTTGGTACGCATCTTTAAGTGCATAAAAGTTCTTGGCCATAAGCACCAATCCTTTGGCACCATATAAACGATAACCAGAAAAATCTTTTGCTAGTTTTTGAACCACTTCATTAGATTTTTTGTGCTGTCCTTCCTGGTTTTTAAAGTATGCTTCATAATATAGTGCTTCTGCAGCCAGTTCTCCTGTAGCTATTTTTTGAACTTCGGCATAAGCTTTCTTTGCTCGTTCTGTATCTCTAGTTTGCATTGCAGCTCTTGCTGTAAAAATCTTAGCGTCACTTTTTACTTCATTCTGTATTTTAGGGTTTGCCAATACTTTATCAGCATACTCGATTGTTTTTTGATAGTTTAGTAATTGGTAATACGATTTCATTAAATTGGATTGTGCAAAGATGATGTTCTGCGGAAAATCTGCATCACTTTCTAAACGTTCTAATATCGGAATTGCCTTTTTATACTTTCTCTTTTCAAGATATAATTGTGACAATCGGGCTAAAGCTTGCTCTGTATATTCGGTTCGATCATTTTGCAATACTTCTTTATAATGCGGTATAGCTGCTTCTTTATCACCTTTCTTAAAGTACAATTGTGCTAAATGAAAATGGCTTTTTAAAGCATGCAGTCCTTTTGGAAACTCATCAAGATATTTATTAAAACCACTAATAGCTGCATTATCATTATTTTCTATAAATTGTTTTTCTGCCGCCTCATACGAAGTGTTATCCAAATCGGCATCACTCACATCTACAAAATCAAGACCTTTTACCCAGGTTGCATACTCATTGGTTCTTCCTAAGTCTACGTATATCAATCTAGCTGTATTTACAGCTTGTATGGCTTCTTCAGAACCCGGATATTCTGCAACAACTCGTTTAAACTTTGTTAATGCTCTATCGCCTTTGTTTCCATTATAATATACTAATCCTTGTTTTAAGATCGCCTTGGGAACATATGAACTTCTTGGAATATCCTTTATCAATCGATCATAGGCTTCTATACCTCGTTGGATTTTATTTTCTGATATATATACATCACCCAATGCAAACATAGCATCATCTCTATAGGTAGATTTTTGGTAGGTTTTAAGAAACATTTCTAAATCACTTATCTTTTTACCAGGTTTATTTACAAAGCCATAACTAATCGCTTTTTGGTAATGAGCATAATCTGCATCAGAGCCATTACTTTTAATTGCTAGGTTATACGCTTCCATTGCCGGCCAATATTTTCTTGAAATAAAATGACTATCTGCCAATCTCAAATAAGTATCTGCCCGTCTGGCTTCATCTACATCTTCATTTTTAGAAAATGCATCAAAATGATCTGCTGCCTGTGGATATTGTTTCAATTTAAAATAGGTATACCCCAAGTTATAATCTATAGAACGGTATTCTTTTGTGGTAGATGCACCTGTGCTTCCCTGAAACTGTTTAAAACCTATCAGCGCTTCATTAAAATTGGTTAGCAAATAATCACTCTCTGATTTCCAGTATATAGCTCTTGCTGTAAAACCAGCATCAACTTGCTCTTTTAAAGAAGTATCAAAATAAGAAATAGCTTCGGTATAATTACTTTCATTATATAATTCTACTCCTCTGTAAAAGGCTACTTTTTGATACACCTCTTTATCGGCATAATTTCTACTCCCCTCGAGAAGATCCATTGCTTCTTTATAATTTTTTGAAGTTATATATGAACTGATTAATAACTCCTTAATTTCTTCTTCTGACTCGGTATTGGGATACTCTTCTAAGTAAGATAGTAGTACTTTGGGAGCACTTTCGTAAGAGTTACCTATTTCATAACTTAACTTAGCATAATTATAGGTGGCATCTTCTTTTATTTTTGCTTCAAAATCCATTTCCGAAGCATTTTTAAACGCATTTAGCGCTTGTTGTTTCTGGTCTGTTTTTAGATACGATTCTGCCAAATGATAATATGCATTTTGCGAAGTAGCATTATCCCCGTCAACAATTTTATTAAATTCTGAAATTGCATTTGGATAATCTCCTTGCTTATAATAAGCATACCCTAAAAGATAATAATCGGTATTATTCCATTTCCCTTTTCGCCCTTTATATTCCTTAAGATATGGAATTGCTTTATCATACTTGCCAAGGTTAAAATAACTCTCTCCTATAATCTTATTTAATTCTGATTTTTCTGAAGGTTTTGCTCCCGGAAGTTGTTTTAATCCTTCATTAATAGCACCTTGAAAATTATCCGATTTAAAATTCATGTCACTCTGAAAATAGGACAAGTTTTTATTGTATTGATCCAAGTCCTTGACCTCATCAAATAATTTATCTGCTTCTTTATAATTATCTCCTTCATAGGCGATAAAACCTAAATAATATTTTGCTTTTGCACTATATTCTGGGCTATCTTCTACTCTATTCAAAAATTTCTTAGCCTCATTAAATCGTTGAATTTTAAAATAGGCATATCCATTATTAAAATTGTACTTTTCTCTTTCTTTTCTACCTAATCGGCTTTCATCAACTTTATCATACCATTTTCTGGCATATGCATATTTACCATTATCAAAATAATAGGTAGCTGCATCTAGGTAGGCTGCATTTCGTTTAACACTGGTTGGATATTGTACAACAAAATCTTCTAAAAGTTGATCTGCATCTTTTTGATTTAACCAGACCGCACAATTCGCAATGTAATAAGTACAATCAGCATCGATACTTTCATCTTCTGACCGATCTTTTACCTGATCAAACAAATTTTGCGCTGCAAGAAATTGTCGGTTATTATACAATTCTAACGCTTGATTGTACAACACTAAATCATTGGTATAAATTGCTGACTGCTGAGCACTTAGAGTTGCACACAATCCTACAGCAAAAAGCATCGAGGTGATGTATTTCATAAAATTAACATATAAGTTATAAAACTATAATTACCAGATAACAAAGTAACATTGATATGATAAAACTATCAAATAACGCTTTGTATACATCCAGTATTCAAGTTCTATTTGTCTTGATTCCTAAAAAAAAGTAAATATCGTTTCCCGTGAATAATTTTTATGTTAAAGATACCCTAATCTTCTTTTTAATAACGAAAGATTTTCAAGATAATTACATTCTAAATTTAGATTTAATAATTTGGCCACCTATTCCTTTTCTTTTTTTATGATTTTTTTCCCTCACCCAGCATCTCATTCTTTCTATATTTGCTTAAAATGAGATTATTCTTGTAATAAATAAAATATCTCATATGAACTTTAGTTCATTATACTACCAAAACATTCATCACTATCAAAAAACAGATCTAAAGAACATCAAACTATGAAAAGAACGCTGATTGTTACGCTACTTTTTACTTTTTTATTTGCTACAACAACCTTTGCACAATCAAATACTAGTGTGCATTTAACCACCAAGGATACTACCAAAATCCTTTTTATAGGAAACAGCTATACATATTACAACAGCCTCCCTCAACTAGTAAAAGAGATGGCAAAAGAAAAAGTACCTAATAAAAAAGTAATGATAAAAATGATATCCAGAGGTGGAGCAACCTTACGATATCATTGGGAAACAGGAAAAGCTCTTGAAGCGATCAAAAAAGAATCGTGGGATTATGTCGTTCTCCAGGAACAAAGCAACTTAGGAAGTGGTATTGTTATTAATGAACAATGGTATTTTGATGAATCAAAAGCATTTTTTGAGCATGCCAGAAAGTTTCATACAGAGATTGAAAAAATTGGTGCTCGAACTGTTTTTTTTATGACCTGGGCTCGAAAAGGGACTCCTTCACAACAAAAATATTTAACGTATGCGTACCATAAAATAGCTAAAGAATCAAACAGTTTATTGGCTCCAGTAGGATTTGTTTGGCACAAGAACAGACCTAAATGGAAATTTGATTTATATGCTCCCGATGGTTCTCACCCTTCGAAATATGGGTCTTATCTCGCTGCCTTAACTATATTCAGTACAATTTTTGATACAAATCCCGCAGGCATCTCAGCAAAAATAGACGGCTATCCTTTATCTAATGTGGGCCAAGAGTCCAGCACGATAGATAATCTGGTTACCATTACACCTAAAGAAGCAAAAGCTATTCAATCTGGAGTAAAAAAAGCGCTTAAGCTTATCAAAAGAAATGATCGTCATATCAATATTCGTAAACCAGATCCAGAATATAAAATTCCTGTTTTGTCCCCAAATCAAGACATTACTTCAGAAAATATTTTAGGTAAATGGTATGGAACAACCACTCGTAGTCGTAATGCTATTGGAGTAACTCTTGATTTTAAACAACGTAAAGATTCATTAATAGGAGATATCATATCCTATTGGCCCGATGAAGCGGATACTATAAAAATTAAACCTGTACTTTTAAAACCAGGAAAAAAAATAACCGTTGATTATATCAGTAGTGATTGGGGTGTAAAAACTTCATTAAACCTTGTTCTTACCAAGGAAAGACTGTTGGGAATCTCAAAAGCAGAAGACAACAATGTTACTTTTTATGATACCTGGAAGTTATCTAGAGATAAAACTCAAAATACAATCGATTTAGAAGCACATGCCAAACTGCTTGATGATCTCAAGAAAAATATTACCAAATTAGGATATACAGAAGCGCATTTACATCATTACAAGCAATACTCTCTATTAACCAAATCGACTTATCAACCTGCGGAAGGAAGTTTAAACGCGGATGGATATTTCTTTCTTCGCAACAAAAAAATAGATAAGGCATTAGAACTGTTTAAACTAGCCATTGCCTTATACCCAGAATCTGCAAATACCTATGATAGTTATGCCGAAGCCTTGGTCGCTGCAGAGCAAACAGAAAAAGCATTAGAAATGTACCAAAAAGCCTGTGATGTTGCAAAAAAAACTAAAGATCAAAAATTGGCTCTTTTTGAGAAAAATAGAGACGCGTTAAAAAATCAAATTATGGCAAAGTAAACTTCTTCAAAATACACATACTAAGTGCTTTTAATTACAATAACAATTCTTATTTTTTTAAAAGAAAACTTTTACTTTTACCAAATACTATCAATCTAGAATCATAATTTATGTCTAATACAGTATTAAGCCTTAAGAATGCATCTATATATCAAAGAGAAAATTTAATTTTATCTGATGTAAATGTCGAAGTAAACAAAGGTGATTTTGTATACCTTATTGGTAAAACGGGTACTGGTAAGAGTAGTTTTATGAAAACCCTCTATGGAGATATCCCCTTGGTTAAAGGAGAGGGAAGCATTGTTGATTTTGATTTACCAACACTACAAGAAAGTCAAATTCCATTTTTAAGAAGAAAGCTTGGTATTGTTTTTCAGGATTTTAAATTACTTAATGACAGAACGGTTTCTGGTAATTTGTTATTTGTGCTTAAAGCTACTGGCTGGAATGAGGAAAAAGGAATGCATAGTAAAATAGATGATGTGTTGGACAAAGTGGGTATGAAAGCAAAAGGAGATAAATATCCTTATCAACTTTCTGGAGGAGAACAACAACGTGTGGCAATTGCCAGGGCTTTATTGAACGATCCAGAATTAATTCTTGCAGATGAACCTACCGGAAACCTGGACCCCCAAACCTCTGTAGAAGTTATGGAAGTCTTACAGGATATCAACAAAAATGGCAATACAATTCTTATGGCAACTCATGATTATGCACTATTGCTTAAATACCCTTCTAAAACCCTAAAATGTGATGGAAACAAAGTCTTTGAGGTAGTGCAAAGAAAAAATTAGAATAGTACTTTTTTTAGTTTCTTAATTCAGAAATTGTCTCTTTAAACGTTATGAAAGGCAATAGCATCTCTCGTTATAACCTTTTTACCATTTTTTTGTTAATACGATTTTTGTCTTACAAAAGTAAGGTTCGTAATATTCTGTCTTGACAATTTAAAACCTTGTACTTTTCCTTCTGAATTAAAAAGGAAATCAACTTTTCCAAAATAACTATTTTTTGCATACATGCATTTTTTAGAATAAATGTCTAATTCTATATTACTATGTATAGGATGCTTTGCTATTAATTTATTATCGATTACTACTAATTCGTAGATGCTATTGTGCTCTTTATTTGTGTAAATCCCAGCAAACCTATTTAAATCAAAATCCGAATCTTTTGATATGGGTGGGGCAACTTTTTTGGCATGGTATGTAAAATCTACCCATCTCAGATCAAAACCATCTTTTCGAAAAGTAATCTGAGAAAAAGGGAATATAAAATCAAAAACCTTTCTCTCTTTTCTTGTAAGAACGAATCTTTCTGTGGTTCTATACGTACCAAAATATAATGAATCTTTTTCTGCCCAAATATTATAGTAAGCACCAGGAGTTAACTCATAAACTCCTTCAAAAGAAGATAAGTTCTCATTATTAAAAGTTTGTTGTTTATCCTCAGACTCAAGTTCTAAAATCGCTTCTAATGAATTATATATAATTTCATACCCAGAAAAACCACCAGCATTCGATAAAAACACCAATGATAATTCATGTTCTGGAACGTGTAAAATATAAGATCGGTAACTTTCTGTACCACCCCCATGAAATAGAATATCAACTCCTTTATAGTTTTCAAATTGAATACCCATACCATATGTTATCAATTTATTATTGTTTAGAATGGTTTCCTGTTGCATCAATTTTAGATATTGCTGATTTTTAGTACCCTTTTTAATGAATTTTTGAGCCCATACAATCAAGTCATTCAAGCTTGCATACACTCCAGAAGCCCCCATTGTACTAATCTTTACAGGATTATTCATCATTCCATTCTTTGTTTCTGAATATGAATAGGCTTTATTAGGAATTACTTGGTTATAATCCCCTACAGCATGACTATGGCGCATCCCAAGTTTATCAAATACTTTTTCTCTTAATTGTTCTTGAAAAGGTTTTTCTCCAACACGTGTAATGATTTCAGAAAGCAAAACATATCCGGTGTTGTTATATTGATAATCATCACCCGGTTTAAAGTTGAACTGTTTACCATCAAATAACATGTTTAAAACTTCATCATGAGTCATCCTCTCAATTCCCTTTAATTTTGCTAATTCATCAACATTGGGTAAACCATGAGAATGATTCGTTAATTGTTTAATCGTAACTTTATAAGGAAGTCCCTTTAGTTCTGGCAAATAACTTCTAATATCATCATCGAATGATAATCTTCCTTCTTCTTCAAGAATAAATGCCAATAATGTGGTCATTTGTTTAGAATTTGAAGCAATGTTAAAAACGGTTGTATCTGATATAGGAATTTGATATTCTATATTTGCCAGACCAATTATTTTCTTAAATACCTCCTCTCCTTGTTGGATAATGGCAAAACCACCACCAGGAGATTTAGAATTATAGTGAGAGGTAAAGATAGAGTCTACTTTCTTAATTTTTTCCTTACTTATGGTTTGTGCATTTATATCGATATATTGTAGCATCCACACTAAAACAACCAAAATTGTTTTTGATAAAATTTTCATTTGAATTGAATTTATATTTCAATACAAATTTGTGGTAATGAAACGATGAAATGGTCTGAGAAAAGAAAGTCGCACTTATTTTTTTGTATAAAAAGGTTCGATTTTTAGTCGAACTCTTTTAAGTGTTTGATTTTCTGTAATTAGAGGGAGTCGTTGATACATTTTTTTTGAATGCTGTATTGAATGAAGATTTTGAATTAAAACCAACTTTGTACATTATTTCCTGGATATTTAACTCTTTATCTTGTAAAAGAGTTTTTGCTTCCTGTATTCTATATGTATTAATGAAATCAAAAAAATGTTTCCCTACTACTTTATTAATTAAAAATGATAGCTGCTTTTCTGGTATTCCTATTTTTTGAGCCAGACTTTGCAATGTCAAAGTTTCTTCGAGATAAGGTTTCTGGGTTGTCATATATCTGGATATATGATCTATTTCTTCATGATATTTTTCTTTCTCTTCAATCGTTCCTTTCTCTAGAGGTTTAATATCCTTATCGATGCCAGTAAATAACTCTGGGTTATGCATGGTTTTTAGCATAAACCAACAAATTACACCGAGCCCAAATAAAGAGATACCTAAGTTTAATAACGTAAGCCCTTGGTAATCGTAAAACGTTTCATAAATAGTTCTAAAAAGAACAAAACAATTACCCACTAGAAACAAAATAGAGGTAGTCATTAACCATCGATATGTTTTATTTTGAAGCGAGTAGTTTTCGAGGTGTAATTTTTTATATCTCCTAAGTACATAAAACACACTAAAGATGTATCCATAATACTGTAGTTGAGCAACTATCAAATAGAATATATGATTTTCCTTTGTTAGAATTTGAAAAGAAAACAAAGCTAAGAAAATAAAGAATAGAATGCTATGAATCCAATGGGTTGATCTAAACCTGAAATTATGATAACATATGGTTTTAATATAAAAATAAAATAGAGGCATTTGTAATAGTACCGATGACACTCTTATGGTATTAATATGAGGATACTTTATAAATATATTCTGCAAAAAAAGAGCCGAAATATCTAGTGAGGTTACCAAAAGAAATAAGGCAAAGAATATATTGGGCAATTTGTTTTTAGAGGGGGTTATCAACAAATAGAGAGAGAGAAACACTAATAGAAATACAGTAACCAGACCAATATCGTCAACTATGTTCATTATTAATTTATATTAATCTATGTTTTATTTATTTACTTGGTTTTCTGTTTGCTATTTGTTTTCTCATAAACCTAACCCAGAAATTCCATTTACTAGATTTTTGATTTTCAGAAAAAATGTTTTCGAGTTTGTCAAACCCATCTTCTATCAAGGCATTGTGCAAAGAACGAATGGCCAAAACCCATATAAATGTTCCTTTTCCAGATGTATTCATATCGATGGTATGTTTGATTTCGGTTTTCTCATGAGTCAATTCATTGATTTCGAACTTATGAATCCCATTAAATCCATTAGGTTTTGAGAATCGAAACTGAATGATCTCACTCGGTTCATACTTTTCTACAGCATATCTTATGGGTCCATGTCCGCCTTTTGCTCCAACTCTGATTCCGGCCTTAAATTTCATTTTTGGCCATTTTTCTTTTGGCCAAATTCTATCATTCTCTGTCGATAGCGTTTTAAATAATTCTACCACCTTGTTTTTTGGCTGGTCTATTGTTCGTTTATGAATATTTAATACTTTCAATTTTCCCCGATTTTAATGTAGCTATATTTTTTTCATCTATGTTACACAACACTACGTGTATGATAAATTACTCAAAAATACATCAGTACTTTTCATCGTTGTTAAAGATAATTAATCTAAGTTTTTCTTATATACTGTTGGCAGTAGTTTTTTCTTCTATTCCCAGGTTTTTAATAATCTTGCTTATTTATATTGTTTTCGAAAAAACTATATTTTCATAACCTTTTCCATTTACTATAAAGTTTAATTCACCTACGTTTTTAAATTCATTTCTTTCATAAAATCTAATGGCTCTATTGTTTTCTATGTAAACGGTGAGCCACATCGTATCTAATTGCATTTTTTTTGCTTGCTTTTCGACAAAAGTTAGTAACCGTTGTCCTATTTTTAAGGGTATAAAATCATTTAGAATAAAAATTCGTTCTAATTGACAACTGTTTGGTGACGTAATATTTTCGTTTGATGCATCTAGCACTAATTTTGCATAACCGACAGGTAAATCATCTACATAAATAATATAGAAAATTTGCTTGGGATTGTTTACATTCTGTTTCGTTTTAAAAACTGAAAAATTCTCGTTAAGGTATTTTGATACATCATTTTTATCTTCGATATAATGCCCATGAGATTCAGCCCATGTTAGTCGACCTAGAAGTGCTAAAACTTCTATATCTGTTTTGGATGCTATTTTTATTTTAATCATTACTATTCTTATTTATTCGTAATCTTCTTATATGGTAACTATGAAGCAATACAGCAATTGTACAGCCTACAATTATTGGTGTAGCGCTAATTAATACACCATATAAAATATAACCAGTATTTGCGATTAGTGATATTAAACGTAGTTTATATTCGCCTTTTGCAGACATAGAATATAGATTGATAACAAGAGCTATATAACCAATACTATCTATTAAAAATGGGTTCATATTTTATCTTTTTCTGTTTGATTAATACAAATTAGAAATCAAACTGCCTAAACATTACTATACAAATATAGAATGTATTATCTTATTTTTACATTACAATCGAATTAATATATGTACATTTGAATTCGTTTCTATCGAATATTAACAAATAAAATTACGATTACAAATGGATACATTAGACAAAAAGATACTTGAAATGCTAAAAATTAATGCTAGAGAAAGCTTCGCTAATATTGGGAAAGAAGTAGGATTATCTGCACCTGCCATAGGTAAGCGTGTTAGACAATTGGAAGAAGAAGGTATAATCGAAGGCTATGCTCTAAAAGTGAATCATGAAAAATTGGGTATTGAGACTAAAGCCTATATAACATTGGTAATACATCGGGGATCAACAGGATCAAATGATGCTCAAAAACAAATACAAGCAATGGAAGAAGTGCAAAGTTGTGATAGAATTACCGGTGATGATTGCTTATGTATTTTAGGTTATTTTAGAAACAATAAGCATCTTATTTCTTTTCTTGAAAAAATCGCAGAGTATGGTGCTTCTAAAACGAGTATTATTTTAGAAGTATAATTCGTTTTCTTGAAAGATTAAACAGATTAATTCTGTCCTATCTTTATCTGGAAGACTCTGTATTATTGTCAACGCCGATTGTATGAATTGGAGCAAGACTAGTATGCCCAAAGCAATTGATTTATCTGTGCATTTTTATTTCTTGTTTAATTTATAAAAATCTAGCACAATCGCAAAAAGGAAATGATCTTTAAATAAAACACTAAACTTTGCTCTGATTTTACAGCACATTGCTAGCTGTAGATTTTTATTTTTTTTCAAAGGCCCAAATGATTCCTTTTGTTATAAAACTTGGGTAAACAGTCATATGACCTTCATCGGGTATTATCAAAGACGTGATGTTTAAGTCTTTGTAATTTCGTGATAATAATCTTTTTTTAAAATCTAACATCTCACTAACCATTTTTGAGCCTGTTTTTATTTCTTCATCTGCTCCTATACACATAAAAACATTAGCTTTTAGGTTAGATTTAGTCTTAAAATATTCATTTTCAAATTTATTTATGGAATAATTATCATACCATAATGAAGGACTTCCAGCCAAATAATAATCAAATAGATCAGGGGTTGTCACAAGCATATAACTAGCTAGTAAACCACCAAAAGAATGACCAGCAAACACTTTTTTTGTCATATCGACTTTGTAAGTTTTCTTTAAAAACTTGAACACATCATTTTTAATAAAAGCAACAAAATTATCAGCTTTTCCAGAAGCTAATCTGGCTTCTTTAGAATGTCCTCTAGGTTCATTTGGAGAATATGTAGGCGTATAATCTCTTGTTCTACTAGTAGTGTTTTTTTCTCCTTTTGAATAAGAAATTCCAATTAGAATAAACTCTTCTACGTTTAACCGTCTATTTATACTTGCAACTAAAGGGAATGAATAGTCAGAATCTGTAAGCATTAGTATTGGAAATTTTTTATCTGTTTTTGAATATGATTTTGGAAGTTTTACATACAAATCATATATTTTTTGATTAATAGTAGATGTAATTTGATGAACTTCCGTTCCTTTTAATGTATATTCTTTTATTTCAGTTATTAAATTATCAGATTGCTCTGAGTTTTTGTTTGATGAAACTTTATTTAAAGATTTACTTTTTAATTTCTCATCTTTACAAGATTTTGTAACAAATAGAATTAAAAAGATTAAAAGAAGTTTATTCATTTTTTTTTAATTATTTTCAACGTTTCTATGTATGGATAGTAGCAGTCTTCTATTCAAAAACCTTTTAGTTTTGCACTTACCCTTTCCTTTGTTTTATGCTTATATTTTCTTTCGTCATTTTAACCGATATTACTTATGCACCGTGATAGCACGGGTTTTTATTTGTTTTCGGTTATTATTAACTCAATAGCATCATCTCCATTTTTCACATCTTCGTAAAGGTATTTGTAAAAGTCTTTTGATTTTTCTGGGTAATTAAGCTCATAATCTGGTTTGATTCCAATTTCTTCATAACTAATTCCATCTAATGATTCGTATACCATATTCGATAATCCATATGTCCAGCCATTTGGAAGTTTTTTGTGTAAAATATCCGAAAACACTCCTTCGGTTGTCGAGCCGATTATTTTTGAGTTTGGAATTTCTTTACTACCCAAAACAAGCAACTCTGCTGCACTAGCGGTTTGGTGACTTGTTAAAATATATAGCTTCCCCTTAAATACTTGTTCTGATGGAACTAATTTCATTGTTTGTTTTTCAGTAAATCCATCATCAAATCTTACTTTTTTGGTGCAGATGCTTGTTTCATTATTTACAAAATGATTAAGAATTTCAATGGAAACATCATCAAAACCTCCTCCGTTAAATCTTAAATCAACAATACACGCTTTAGCATTTCTGATAGTTTTGACAATCGAGTCCATAATGAAACTCGTGCCTTTTGCAACGTCTCGATGATGATTGTCGGCTTGGTTGAGATTACTCCACCATTCTTTCCAAAACTGTTTTTTGGACAAGCTATCTGCAATTGGGTAATTTGCCCAGCTAATCATATTTGATGTTTGAATATAAGCAACATCTTCATTTATCATTCCCCATTTTAATTCTCCCTGATTATAACTTTTAGCATTTTTTAAATGTTTTTCAATTATTAAGTTTTTAACTTGTTTATCTAAACCCTCTGGAATTTCTTCTTCCATTTCAGTAGAATTACTTGTCAGTTGATTTTCATAATCTTCTTCTAATTCGTCAGGCAAGTCTATAGAAATATGTCCATCATTTACTTCTTCAAGCATTTTTTTAAAAATTAAATATAATTCTAAAGGTCTAGTTTTTGAATTTACTTGAGGTTCATATTTTTGATAAATACTGTTCCAGTCGATGTTTCTTTCTTTGAAATAAACATATTGCTCATTGAATGTATTCCATAATACTTCAAAATTGTATTTAGGGTCGTTGGCTAATTCTGTGTTGATGTTTTTGTCAAAATCTTTATTGCTTCTGAAAAGTTTGAAAGTTTTAACGCCATCTTTTAGTAAAATCGTATCGTTTGATATTGTATCAGCTGTATAATATTTGAAATAACTACTTCTCGAATTATCAGAGGTTCTGACATTTCCGACTGAAGATATGTGATATCCTTTTACAATACTATCCTCAACACTTATTGCTTTTCCAAAACCGAGGTATTCCCAATTTCCATTCAGATCAATTTTCTGCTTGGTTGTATTTTTCTTTGTAACTATTTGGCATGAAATGGCCAAAAGAGCAATAAAGGAAAGGATTAATTTGTTTAAATTCATATCAATATAGTTTATATAAAGGCCTGGGGTTGCTATGGTTTTTAAATTGTTGTCAATGTTTACTATGTCCCCTAGTAAAGTAAAATATCACCTAGCTTTTCGGTTTTTCTTACACATTGGTTGTTAATTTTTCTTTTCTAGAGGTATTAGGACTCATCAAAAATACAATAACCATTCGATTCATCACTTAGCAACTATGATCAGATAAATGTCGTTATCTCATATTTTTATTACACTTAAAATCAGTCCGTAAATTATAAAAATTATTAAGGAAATAAGAATTGGTTTTTTTGATAGATAAATTTTCGAAATAAAAGTCCAATTATAAAGGAAGATGAATATAGGAAGAATAAAAAGTAAAAACCCAATTTCATCTTTGATCTTATAATCTACATTATGAAACGCGACATAAAATTGTAGAAGCCTTGAAACACACAAAAATATTAGTCCGAAAATGAAAAATGAGTTGGTTTGGGAAATTCGATTTATTCTTGTATTCCGCCTGTCTTTTAAGATCGGCTTACTTGCCCAAAGGTATATAGTAAAGCTAAAAGCGAGGCTTATTGAGAATAAACTCCAAAAAAAAGAATAATAAAATGATGGTTTTTCAAAGAATGGTTTTTTCCAATATCCATTTGAGATTGCTGTGAGTACCATACTTAGTTTAATAAGGCCAAGAAAAAAACAATCTAATAGATAGCTTAAGACAATTCCAATGTTATGCCACTATAAAATCGAAAGAGTCCTATTCGCTTAATACTAAAATTCAACTTATACCTTTTCAACTCTACATTTTTTTCTGTATGCCCCCTAACGGTTAGTGTAAAATGCGTTTCAATGCATTTTTACACAGTGTTGTGTGTTGTTTTTATATTAATTCATTTTTTTAGATTCAAATTTTAACGTATCAATTTTAATCCATTTAGCTCTTGATTCTCCATATTGCCTTATTCCGCCTTTAGAAATTGGATAGTAAACACTATCATTTTTTATTATAAAAACCCTCTCCAATACTGACCAAGGTATTTTAGCATTTTTATTATCTGATTTTACTATAAAAAAAGGATTTCTTATAATTCCACCTTTTGATTCTATCTGGCATTTATATTTAGAATCCAAATTATGACATTCAACAAATGGTGGAGTATAAAGTATTGTGTCTCCATCAAGATTAACTTTTGGAGATTCCGAATAATTATAAACTGTTGTAAATTTATTTCTTACCTCAATTGGAAGTTCTTCAAATTTTAGTTTAATAGGTTCTTCTTCGTTACAACCGAAAAGTGACAACGATAGAAAAAAGTATTTATAAACATTATTATTGAAGTTTTTCATTCACATTTTTTAGATAACACACAACGTCTCGGCTATGGTTAGTACGGGAATTAAAAGTAGTAACCTTTCGATTAAGCACTTAGCCAAAACTTTTTTATTTTGTTTTATCTTTTTATTTATAAAGCCAAATCAAAAGATTTGGCGGACTTTCTAAATATACTCAAACCTTTCGGTTCAGCACCTATTAGCTATGTTTTATACACCGTGTTAGGCAATGTTTTCTGTTTTTTCTAATATGATTTTTGTTAGGTTATTATTTTCGTCATTCCATCGCTGTTTGAACAATGAATGGATATTCTCGGGGTTAATTTGTTCTGAAGAATTGTCATCGACATTTTCATCTGTTGCGTCTGCGTAATGCAAATACACAATTATGTTTTCTCTTTCTTCTCCTTTTCCAAAAATCCCTTTTTTATCACAAGTTTTTAACGCTTTAATTAAAGTGTCTTCGTAATCTTTCATTGCGGATTCATATTTGCCATCTTCTATATCATATATAAAAGTTGCTAGAAATTTATAAAGAGTATTATCATTAGTTCCCTCATATTCCCATTCCGAGATATACCATAAATCTGAAGAGTCAAACTCCTCTCCATCTTGAGTTAGCTTCCTTTTTATTGACTCTATAGTATTTCCAGCAGAAAAGAATCCTGTAATATCTCCAACTATTCCAAGGCCAAAACCATATATGGTTTCTCCATTTGACTTTTCCTTTATAAAATCAAAATCAGCAATAATTTTTTTTACTGCTAAATCGTGAATTGTATTTTTTGTTTCTTCAGTCATATTTCGGGTTGTTGTCAAATGTTGCCTAACAACGTTTAATATATGTGTCGTAGCAGAGCAAAATGTTACCAAGCCATCGACATTTCCTGCGCATTGGTTGCTAACTTTTACTTTTTTGCAAGCATTGCGCCTTACCAAATATACAAGAAC
>NZ_JBFMKP010000028.1:0-74783 GCF_040786235.1 Aquimarina discodermiae | reverse complement strand
TATTTCTGATTGTATAAGAAGAGTATTCTCATTTTTTATCAAGAGAGTTTTGTTGTAGTACTCTATAATAATAAAGTATAAAAACTGTTAGTAAAGTAGTAAAAACGATTTAGCTAAATTTGTGTATACCAACTAGTTGAATAGCTCTATAACCTATTTTTATGAAGTATATATATTGTTGTTTTGTTTTAAGCATCGGAGTATTAATGTCTTGTGGTGGCGGTAAGAAGGTAATTCAAGCTACATCTCAAAACAAAATACCTTCTGCCGGTGTAGATACTATTCCTCAAAACAAACAGGCCTTATCGGCCAAAGATTCGATACTAAAAGATTCGATCATAACAGTACCTCCAAAAGTTGATATAGTAAAAGATGAACCGGTGGTACCTGTCGAAAATTTTAATCACCAACCCTGGGATAAATTGTTAAAAGTTCATGTGTCTGCAGACGGAAAGGTTAATTATAAAGGATTTAAACAAGATACAGAGACTCTAAGGCTATATTTGAAAGAGCTAGCAGAGAATATACCTAATGAAGATTGGAGTAAGCCAGATGAGTTAGCCTATTGGCTTAATGTATATAATGCATTTACTATCAAGCTTATTATAGATCATTACCCGTTAAAAAGTATTAAAGAAATAGAAAATTTAAAAAAACCCTGGGATCATCGATTCATTAAAATTGGTAAGAAATGGTATACCCTTAATGATATAGAACATAAGATTCTAAGAAAAATGAATGACCCAAGAATTCATTTTGGTATCAATTGCGCTTCTGTTTCTTGCCCACCGATATTTAACAAAGCTTTTACCGCCCAAAATGTAGATAAAGAGCTAGAAAGATTGACATTCGATTTTATCAATGATCCTGATAAAAATTCGATAACCCCCAATCAAATACGTATCTCCAAAATTTTTAGTTGGTTTGCCAGTGATTTTAAAACCAAAGGTACTATCATCGATTTTTTGAACACCTATTCTAAGATAAAAATAGAACGTACAGCAAAAAAGAGTTTCAAAAAGTACGATTGGAATTTAAATGAATAGTTAAATTGTAGAAATTTCTTACTGTTTTTTTGTTAGTATAAATCTGTGGTTTAACGAACCTAAAAGGCCTTATTTTTAGGTATTTTAATGTCAATTTTGTTATATTTTGTACAATTATGTTTTGTGAAAGAATTCTTAAAAAAATAAATTAATACTGTAAGTTAATTAGTTTATTTTCTACTAAAAGCTTAAATCATAGTTAAAATACTGTGATCGTTTATAAAGCTTAATAGAAATAGATTTTAAAACATAAAAACATGAAATTGTCAAAGTATATAGTTATAGTTGTAATGGGGCTATTCTTTCAGGTGCAGGCCCAGAATGTATTTGATCACAGTACTTGGGATCAGGCACTTTTATTAAATGTATCAGATGAAGGAAAAGTAGATTATAATGGATTTATGAGAGATAGCTCTCAACTTTACAGATATTTTAAACAACTGTCTGATAATCCACCTACAGAAAGTTGGACCAGAGATGAAAAATTGGCCTATTGGATCAATGCATATAATGCATATACCATCAAACTTATTATCGATAGTTATCCTCTTAAAAGTATCAAAGACCTTAAAGATCCTTGGGGTACTAAATTTTTTAAGATTGATGGCGAATGGTATAGTTTGGGAGAATTAGAACATAAAATCTTAAGAAAGTTTAACGACCCCAGAATTCATTTTGCAATTAATTGTGCATCTTTTTCCTGCCCCGTAGTATGGAATAGAGCATACACAGGAGATAATGTACACGAAGCGTTAAATGATCAAACCAAAAAGTTTATCAATGACCCTACAAGAAATACAATTACAAATACAGAGGTAAACGTGTCAAAAATCTTTAGTTGGTACAAAAAGGATTTTAAAGTTAATGGTGGTGATGTCAAAGATTTTATAAATCGTTATGCCGACGTAAAGATAGGGAAGCAAGCAAAAAAGGGTTATAAAGAATATGATTGGAGCTTAAATGAGTAAATTTGTGGTATATATTTTAATTTAAATGAGATTAAAAATATCCATTGTAATTCCGATTCTTAATGAGGTGAAAACTATACGCAGTATAGTGGATCACCTCATTAGTTTTTGCGATAAACCAGCACACATAAAGGAGATTATTATTGTTGATGGAGGCAGCGTTGATGAATCTGTGCTTATTGTTAATAAACTAGCCAAAGAAAATACTGCTATACCTATAAGATTACATTCTTCAAAAAAGGGAAGAGCAAGACAATTAAATGCCGGAGCATCAATTGCAAAGGGCGATATTCTATATTTTCTTCATGCAGATTCTTTTCCCCCAAAAGGATATGATCAATGTATCATAGATGAGGTGATAAAAGGAAACGATGCGGGTTGTTTTAGAATGAAATTTGACTCAGATCATTGGTGGTTACGATTTTTGGGATGGTTAACAAAGTTTAAAAGTAAACGATGTAGAGGTGGAGATCAGAGTCAGTATATCACAACATCATTATTTAAAGCAATTGATGGATATGATGAATCTTTTGTTGTGTATGAAGACAATGATTTGGTAGATAGATTATTTGCTATCGATCAATTTACTATAATCCCTAAGGATATAGTTACGTCTGCCAGACGCTATGAAGAGGTAGGAGTATGGCGCTTGCAATATCACTTTTTGAATATCCATATGAGGAGATGGATGGGAGCCTCTTCAGAAAATTTATACCGCTATTATAAAGATAAAGTAGCAAATTAATTAATTTATGCCTCTCTCATTTTTTATTGGGTGCGATACTTGGTGATTGTTTTAGTTTATTAATTTCTCTGATACTATGTTTAGTAAGTTTTTAAAACTGGTCTGGTGTAATTCGACCTTGAATGATCTTGCTATACATTCGAATGTATCGTCGTGAAATCCAAAGAAGAAATGTTTGGCGTTTTCCCAATTTTTTGGATTGTAATTACTGTGTACACTATTTATGTTTTGTATTTCTTTTATCCAGTTCGAATTCATAATTTGCATAGGAGCATAAAGTTCTAAACCTTTTCCGAATAGTGGATGTCCTTCGAAAACTTCGTCATTTGGTGAACCTAACTTTGCAGATGTGCAATGCTCAAATTCTACTAAAGCTAAAGAGGTAACTTTATCACTGGCAGTATCTACTATTGTTGTATATGTTCCGTCCCAATTGGGATCCACAGATTTTACGTAAAAGATCAAATATGCTTTATGACCATTGAGGAATAAATGGGGCAAAGGAGCTCCTACATCCCAAGCTACCGGAAAATCAATGACAGCGGCATATGCTTCTTTTTTTGCTGCCGATAAATGACGCTCGCAAACAAGCAAGGCTTTAGAAGCATTATCAAATTCTTCTCGCTCTTTATCATTATATGATTTACGAATTGCAATAAAAGCTTTGTCAAGCCTTGCTTTAGCCTGACTTAATTTGTTTTCATAGTCTTCTATAGTTAATGACATTACTCCACCTTTATTTTAGTAATAGTATTTAGATCAATATCGATGATTACACCCGAATCACCATAACAAATTAAATGGTGGTTTTTTACTTCTGCTTTGTGTATTGGGTTTGAAAATGTAAAAAAGATGGCCCAGTTTAAAACACCATTTAGTGATGTAGATGCCACAAATCCTTCATTACCCATAGCACCATCACCAAATACAAATTTTTGGTTTTCATACTCGAATGCTCCATGAAAAATATCGACCTCTGTCCAAATATCATCATTGTATTTTTCTATACTTTCTAATGTTGTGTCACATAGAGGAGACCAATATTGTTCGGTTTCTCCATTATTTGGGTCATAAGTGCTGTATGCATTTCCTATTATAATATCTCCCTCTCCCATAGTGATACAATCAAAACCCGGTAAATACCCTTGTTTCCATTTTCCTTGTATTTTAGGATGCATCATATATTCTAATTCGTTAAAGTTTAATTTTTTTATTTCTTGTAAAAAGGCTTCTGGTAATTGTTTTAAAAACTTATTGAGTTGTCCTATCTTTTCAGCTACAAAATCTGCATCATTTAGCTTTTGATGTTCAATTTTTTCTGACTGCATGGGTTCTAATTCATCATTAAAAGAACTACACAATTGATATTTAAAACCGATCGATTCTTTACCAATGCTTAGATAAACTAATGCATTTAAAAAATGAGGTTTTATAGTTTTATCGGACCATTGGTACTCATCAAAATCTAATTCTAATCGCCATTGTCTATCTCCTCCCCAGCTAGCATATTCAAACCGGTGAATAATGGGTAAAGGATGATCAAAATCCCTATTTTTTAAAAGTTGTTGATAGCTGGGAGTTATATTTTGCTTTATTGCCAAAAACTGATCGCGTACTAAGACGTTAACCTCCTTATAAAACAAACTATTTATTACCTTTTCTTTTTCTTCCATTTCTAAATAGTTTTTCTCCAATCTTTATAATACCAATCTTCATTTGTTGGTAATTGATGTTCTGGACAATCAAAGGTTTCTTGTACCGAAAATATGTCTTCTTTATCTACAGCTTCAGCGGTCCACATATGAAGTAAATCATGTTTATGTCTCACTTGTTTTAACTCTTTCTTTAAATTTTTAAAGCAATATATGTGACCAAACATTCCGTTACCATAAGGACTATAGTTACTGTATTTGCAACTCAAACAGGTGTTTAAATAGATATGTTCTGGTAATTGATTTTGTATGGCAATCAATGCATCTTCCATCCATTCTAATTTCTTTTCAACAGTAAATTCTCCGAAGGATGTAGCTAACGTTAAGCCCGTGAGTTCACTATCTAAACCTTTAATAGTTGTAGTTTCACCAACTTCTACATTTACTATTAGTGGTGCAGTAAACTTATTTTTTTTGATCGAGTCAAAAAGTAAAACAGGAATTGTTACCGTTATCCTGAAATTGGTTAAATCTCCTGACCCATCTTGAAACATTTCATACTCAAATTTTGTGTCATCAATCTCTTCTGCTTCCAACATTTCAAAATCTTGTCCTTCGAAATTAATTCCTCTTAGCGTAAAGTACATATCACTACCATCAGATTGTATAACAATTTCTTCTGTACCTCTTTTGTCTTGATATGTTGCTCTGTATTTTCTCATACATTTTATTCATTAATAGATTCAATTCCTTTTTGAGGGTTGTAATCTGGAAAAATATAGTAGTTTTTTAACCCTACATTTGTACTATCTTTTATGAGGGTTAGCCTTGATTTTTTTGGAAATTCTTTGGGTTCATATGCTATAGAGTAAGCAACATTAAGAGTATCGCCTTCTAATACAATAAGAGGTGTAATAGGTTCTAAAAATTTGTATTGTACTATTTGTATTTTACTGCCTCCTAGTCTTTCTATCAGTTTAGCAATTACTTGTATAGTGTCCTGTACGTATGTATTAGGATCAAAACTACCTCTAGCTTCTTGTCCTTGTTTTATCTTTTGTTGCAATACCGTATTAGAATTAAAATAATCGATTATTATTTTTCTTTTAGTGTTGTCTGTCTTTTCAGGAGTAACATTATAATTAGAACCTCGGTAACCATTTCTGGTATCAAAGTAAACACTACCTATTTCTTTTTTATAAGAGAACAGATTGTGTATGGTATAGTCGGTATCGTATTCGTGTTGGGTATGCTCATCAATTCCGTCACCGTATTTAAAAAAAGTCAATCTCCAACTCACATTTTTATTTTGAGTTAAAAAGGAGTCTTTTTTTAACTGATTTACTATAAAACTATCTATTTTAATTTTGTGTTGTTCATTTTTTGAATCATAGTTTTTAACCACAAAAAAATCATTCCTTCTTTTAAGTAACTTTGCATTAACTGCTACGGTATCTGTATATACTCTATTGGGTTTTAAATGGTATATTTTGAAACTAGTGTCTGTTATTTCTTTTTTGCAAGAGATAAAGCTTATAAGAAATAGTATGTAGATTAAGTCTGTGGTTTTCATCTATCGTGTGTGTTATCTATTTTAGTAGCCTTTATGAGGTTTGTATTTTATAATAGTATTCATCTGATACTTATGTATATAATGCTGCAAGACCTCTTCAAAATCATAAAACTCTATTGGGTCATTAAACCTAGGAAGTATAATAAAGGAAGATACAGTACAGTAAACATGTTCTCCATCGAATGTATGAGCTACTAAAAAACTATTTTGAATACTACTTTTTTGAGTATCATTTTTCCATTCCCACTCATCAATATACTCCATAAAATTATTCTCAAAAAACTGTTTGTCTGGTGTTACTATATTGAGATATTCTACTTTTTCAGAAATAACTCCATACCCATAATATTTAAGAAATCTCACATAAGATTCGGGTATCTTAAAATTTACCATTTTTTGTATAGTATCAATATCTACAATTGTTCTTTCTCCAATTACATCAAAATTTAGAAGCATAATTAACTTAGTGTTTTATCTGTCATGATTCCTTTTTCTTTCTCCAATAGCAATACTACCATGTACTCCTATGATCAATACTTTTTGGCTTTTAGGATTAAATACAATATTCATTTCATCTTCATACATAAATGGGATCCAGTATTTGCACAAGGTTTCCCAATTTGTTTCTGCAGCAGTATACCTACCCCAAAAAAAGTATATAACATCTTCATCATCCCAATTTAGTCTATGCTTCACATTTTTTTCGAAAGCAGGATACTCTTCTTTATTCCAACTTGTACCCCAATTCCATTCTTTGGCAAAAGATTCAACCTTATTTATTTTCCAGTCATCATCTGATTTTACAAGCATTAAATGGCGTTGTTTTTCAGAAATATATGTATTCCAAAGTTGTTTAGAATAGTTTTCTGTTAGCGGTTTTATTTTGTTAGGAATCGTATTCTTATCCTTAAAAAACCGCTTCGAGCATTCAACAAAAAAATCTTTTATATAAAACCAGTCTTTAAAATCGATGTGCTTTTTGTTCTTTTCTAATTCAATTAATTCTGCTTGTCTATCATTCCATTTTTTGATGGCAGATGTTACGGTTCCGTTTTCTATCAATAACTTTTTTGCTTCGGTTAATCCAATGTTTAATAAATCTCTGATATGTTTTATATCTTCTATACTCATTTAATATAAATGTTACAATCCTATCTGTAAAAGTGTTTTGTATTACATGCCATTATTTCTAATCTTAATAATCAAGTACCGAATATCCCAACCCTTTATTATCGAGATGTTCTTTTAATTCTTGTAAGTTCTCCCAAATATTAGGAGTATCATACCGGCAAATGTAAATTCCATCGCTTTCTAAAAAGACACAAATATTTGGCATGGTACCTTTATTGTCTATCGTCCTAAAATCATAGAACATTTTATTATCGAATTCGTACTTTTTGTCAAAACCCACATTGTTTTCAAGTACACCTTGAATATCAACAACTTGTTTCTTTGTGAATGCTGCTATTATTCTATATTCAAACCCCATTAATCTCCTAAAACTTTTAGTTCAATTCCTTTTCTCGAAAAATATTTTATCAATGCGTTAAACCCTATAATATCCATTGCTTGTTGTTTATTTATAGTTAGGTTCTGCTTATTAATATATGCATCGATAATTTGTATAATTGTTTTTTGATGAGTAACAGAAAGCTTAGCGTCCCTATATGGGTCAATATAAATTCCTGTTTGTTTTTTGAACTCAATAAAAATGATCTCAACATTCGCATACTGACTATCGTCTAGTTCAAACAAATATTCGTTATTGTCTAATCTATGAAAATCTAAAGCCATAATTTAACGTGAAAAAACACTTCGTATACCATCAATAATTTTCCAACAGGTATCGTAATCCAAGCCTTTAGGCCTTTCTACTTTCCAGTGACTCATACTTGCTTTTAGGGTGCCATTCATACTAAATAATTGATAGGCCAACTCTTTTGATATAGTATTTTTGTCTGCATAATACTTCTCTAAACAATGTAATGCCTCTATAAATCTAGTTATTCGTTCTTCTTCTACATCTGCACTCATTCTAAAGAGTGTATCTAATCCATTTTGAGAATTGTATTCTTTGCGAATCAGTTTTTTTGCTTCTTCTGCAGTCATTTTTCAAGTTATTCTATCGTGAATTCTGTCATATTAATTCTCCATTCATTTCCTTTTTTCCATTGATACCAACCTTCATAATTCTTCTCTTTCTCAAAGTTAAATTCTCTTAAAGGGTCTTTTATCACTTCTATCCATTCTCCTTTCATGCTCTTTACTTTAAAAGGGTAAAAGTCATGGGTATCTGAACAAAAAATAATCTTTCCTCTGGGTTGATCATAGATTTCAAGCGTATTTAATTCTATAAATTCAACACGTTTTAGGTAATTTTCCCAGGTTTCGTATAGCATCCAGTTCACATCAAAAGATTCTTTATGACCACTAGCTTCAAAAGCTTCTCGTGTGGTATGATAAACTCCCTTTGGGTTCTTTTTTATGTAACATTTCATTCCTTTTTCCTCATTAAGGATTACTTGATAATAACTAGAAGTCTCTCTGGTAACCTTAAATTTTAATACAGGACCTAAAGCTACAAGTCCCCTATTTACTAACTCTTCTTCTTCTTCTATGTCTGTTTCTCCTATAGACATCTGATAAGGGTCTAATACAATAGGGCATTCATATGCTACCCGAAAATCTTTGAGTTGTTTCATATGAATTATTGCTACTGGAGTTACATCATTATAATTTTTATATAGTGAAATATCGTAGCTGGTATTTACTTCTAAAATTCCCACACCAATCTCTTTCATTGCTTGTGCTTTACTATTTACGGCAATTACAATCATTGATATAAAAAATAACAGTCTCATTTTTAAATATTTAAATTATTATTTGTATTCTGCAACAGAAACAGCATTGCAACTAATTTCGAAAGCAGCTTTGGCATCTATTACTTTGTAGGTATCTCCATCAAATTGAATTTCTAAGTCTGCATGATCCCAATCAAATGGTCCATTCATTTTGATAGGCTCAAGCATTGAAATTAATAGATAAGGAACACTATCTATGTACCTGTTTTCACTTATTTTTAATTGTATTTTTCTATGACTAGTAGTTAAATTAAACAATCTTGCCTCTTTTCCTTTCCATCTATCTAACAAACCAGGGGCATGCCTTAAAATTGGATGAGATTTTAATTCTTCTGTAATTTCTTTTGTACTAATCATTTCCTTATCAATTTGTAAAAAAATATTCCTGCTAAAATTAGCCCGCAAAGTGCAAGAATTCCATAAACTTCTTTTGCTTGTTCGGTATACACTACTCCTTCTTCAAGTGATAAAAACTTACCTTCTGTTTTGTAATCAAGGTTTGTTCTTTGTATATACATATAAATAAAGAAAGTGGTAACACATGCAATTAGTGCTAGTATAAGGTAGCGTATATATTTCATCTCCTACTTATTTTACGAATAATCATCAGGGTCCTTTCTGTACTCTTCTAATTTCTTTTGATAACTAGTTAAAAAATCTTCTTTTTCGTTTGTATCCAACGTTCCCAAGTTCTCTACATCTTCATAAGTTTTAGACCATTCTAGGGCTTTTAATAATGACCAAATGATATGTGTCCCTGCTTGGTATGCTTCTTTTGTGAGTTCTGGATATATCTCTTTTATATTTTCGGGGATTTCTTCACTTTCGGTTATCAAATCAAATAAATCAGATAGTAGCAAATCGGCATCTTTTAAACCCAAGCCTTGTTTTTTAACTTCATTATCTCCTTGTTCTATATCTGGTGTTTGTTCTACCCAGGTTAATTGCTCTACAGTTGGCCACATAAATTTTGCTGTAGAACCGTGTAATAACAAGCCTGCCTTTACACGTTCTGTGATTTTTTCTAACTGCTGTTTTGCCGTCTTTTTTTGTGAATATTCACTTAATAGAGACAATAGTATTTGTTTTCCACTTGCCATATTGTAAAATGAATTCATTTTGAAATATCTATAATTTTAAGATTTTGCTCTATAATTTGTTTGTTGGTTCTGCCATGCTTATCTTTTTCTCCATATACATTGTCTCGTTTTGCCAATTTATCTATTAAATCATTTTCGGTCTCTTGTGAAACGATTAATTGAATTGATTTTTCACCTTTTTTTAAAGCATCTGATACTTTAATTAAAATTTTAATGCTTCTTTCTACATATCCTACTTCTTGATAGTTGATTTTATCTAATTCATCCATTATCATTAAACTAGTATCATTACTTGATCTAAGTACTGCATGATGTGAATACACCATTTGTAATTCCGGAAATGGTGGATATCCTGCTTTTTTATAATCAGGGGTATACATTTTTGTTTTCTTAATAAATTTTACATAATCCTCTAATGTTTCCATTCCTTTTGGAGTTCTCATCACTTCTTTATTGATCCCTACTATTAGATCATTGATAAATTTTCTTCTATCTGCCTCAGATTTTCCTACAATTAGAAGGTGTTTATTACGATGTAATTCCTTTTTAGCTTCTTCTAGCATCCTTAATCATTATTTAATTCTGACTCATGACGAATTCCGTTTTCGTCGATACGAATATTCCATTTACAGCTTGTAAATGCTCCACTATTATTATGTTCTACTGTTCCGTAGGCTATTAAATTGTCGGGTTTTCCAAATTCGTCTTCATCATCCATATACACACAGATTTTCATCCCTTCTTTGAGTTTAATTGTATTTCCGTTTGCATCTTTTTTAAAATCAGTTTTTGATAACAGCACCAAATCACATGTTATCATTGCATTGAAATCAATATATATATTTTCTTCTTTTTGCATGTGATGATTATATTCTTATACCTTGAAATTCCCATTCAAATGGTTTGCCTAATGATTTTAAGGATTTAAGTTGTTGTATTTCAATTTTTTTCTGAAGATCTTCTTCGTTTTTCTCTTCAGTTGCATCATCAAAATACATCCTTGAGGTATTCATTTTTTTAGTGATAAAATTAATCTTGTAATCAGTTTCTTCGCCAGAACCTCTGTTGCGTTCACTTGATTCATAAGTTATTAATTCAAAAGCTTCTTTTTGATATCTGAATGTGTATTGATGATCTGACATATGCCAACTACCTGCACTGTACCAAAAATGAAAATCAATTTGTAAATCTCCATTGTCAAGGATTTTTACCCCATCAAAGGGTTCATCCATGGTTGGTGAATCTCGCAATATGATGAATTCATTTGATTGTAGTTTCTTTTCAAAAACGTGATCTGATTTTCCAAAATATATACCCAAAACTCTTGGGTTCAGATCAAGTGTATCGATTCCAGGGCCATCATTAAATTCTAAGTTTTCTGGTAATGTATTTTGTATTGCAAAAACTATATCATCTATATCATCATTATTTAAATCTCCCGATGAAGTAGATAAAACTTTCCATCCTTGCGGTATAAGATCACTTAGCTTTGTGCCTGACTCTGGTAATTCTACAGAATAGTCTTTTATTTCTGTTTTAAAAAAAACATCATCGCCTTTGTGATTAATTATCTTATAGATAAATGTAGTTTCACTTATCCAATAAAACTCTTTGAAGGTACAGATATCGCTATTATTAGCAAATTGAGTTAAAAATGTAAACTTGTCGTCTATCTTTTTTTGCAAAAAAAAGGTAATACATTCATGTCCTCCAAAAAAACCATTTAAACGATGCGTGTTTTTGGGTGATGGGATGATATACTCTGGATTGCCAATAGTTACTTCAGTTTCTCCAGTTTGGATTGAAAAACAGACATCGATGGTATGTCCTCCTTCTAAAACTAAAATATCGTATTGGGGATAATATCCTGACGAACCTGTCGCAAACCCAAAATCATCGCTTAGAGGATTTATGATCAGTTTTTGACCGTTTTTTGTTTTTATACTTTTAAGTGCATCTTCTCTTTTATATGCTTCATCTTCAAATTCTGTAATCCATTCTACACGATTTTTTAAAATTGTTTTAATAGAATCCAGACTACTTATTTTTTTTGACTTATGATTTTGTCTGAATGATTTTTGTTTTAATTCATTAAATTCTGTGCTGCTAATTTGAGATCTATTTATGATGCTATCATCAATTACTTTTTTTAAATAACCGTCAAATACATACCCTTCTTTTATGAATGGTTCGGTTTCTTTTGACACTAAATACAAATAGTTGTTGTATTTAATTTTCACCCAGTTTCCCTTGATTATTTTTCCATTGTCATTAAGGGTCATTTTTTTATCTGTATCTATTACTTTTTCTACTAAAACTCCGTACGGAATTTTAGCCACTTTTGCTGATAACAAGTCACTACCAGAACGTACATTTAAGCCATTTTTAGCATTTATAAAATAATACTCCTGACTATATACATTGAGAGAAATAAGAGTTATAAAAATGATCGTAATTATTTTCATTTGTTTTTCTTTATCTGTTTATGCATGAGTATTCCTGTTAGAAATACTCCTATACTAGCTAAAATACCATACGTTTCTTTTGCCTGCTCGTTATAGACAACTCCATCTGGAGATAAAAAACTCCCATTGACATTGTATTCAAGGTTTGCTCTTTGTATGTACATCCATATACAGAGCGAGGTTATCAAACCTAATAGTATTGTTATGATCAACTTTATTTTTTTCACTTATTCAGCATAATTTGGTTAATAGGTTACGTGTCCTTTGTCTTCTCCCCATCGTTTGTTGTTTTCTATATAGATTAAGGTGCCATTAGCATCATATTTGTAACTCTCGATTACTTCTCCATTCAATTTCTTTTGAGTTAGGTTTCCATTAAGATCATATACAAAATCCCAATCTTCAAAAGGAAAATCTGGATAATGAGTGTATGTATTAATTTTAATAATTCTATTTTGAAGGTTGTAGTGATAGATGAGGCGTGTATTTTTATATGTTTTATCTCGCCATGTTTTTACATCACTTACTTTGATTATTTTATCTTGCTCGTTGTATTCTAATACAATTTTGCTTCGCTTGCTTCTTACAATTTCTGATAGAAGCCCTTTGCTATTGTAAGTATAGCCCAGAGTGTTTTTATCGTCTTCAGAGGTGGTTGTAGATGCAATCAATTTATCATTTTGGTATTTGTACTTTCTAGAGCATGATATTTTTTTGGATTTCGCATTACGATAACACTTTTCAATTAACTGACCATGGTTGTTATATTGGTATACATCCCCTTCTTTTTCAATTAATAAACCATATTTGTTGTATTTATAGAGGTCTTTATCTCCAAAATGATTGTCATCACCGTCGGCTAAATCATCTGGACAGATTTCTTTATATCCAGTTTGTAAGCCTAAATCGTTATAAAAATAATTTACAGAACAAAGTACTATGCCTGCATCAACATATCGTTGTGTATATAAATAGGTAGGAAATGTTTCTTCAGAGATTTCTATTCGCTCTGGTATCTCCCCATCATAGATAATCTCCTGTACTTCTTTTGGTAATCCGTAGGGAGTTGATTTTTTATTTTTTAAACTGACTATCTTTCTTATCTCACCTAAGCTATTATAAAAGTAAATAGAATCGTTTTGCCTTTTTACAGCAATGGTATCGTTTTCAAAACGAACAGTATAGTTATGTTGAGCATTACCATTTATAGTAAATAGTAATGCCACCATTATCAAGCTAATTTTATATGTTAAATGGTTTTGCATAACAATGTTTTGAGCATGTTTTGTATTAAGGTTTATACATATGTATGGTTTTGAACTCTTTCTGTTCATCGAGCGTTAATTCAAGCCCCATAAAATCCCATATTTCTGTAGCATTCACCTCATATTTCTTTGGATACAGGATATAATAATATTCTTTGCTATGATCACTATAGCCTATTTTATCGTTAATTTCAAACTCCTTTTTTAGTTCTGTTTTTAGCTTGTTGACAGGTACACCTCCGCATCTTCCTATGGCATTGATCACTTTTTTGTAATTCGTAATTGTCAATTCTCTATCTTTAATTACTTTGGTATGAAAATTTGCTTCCAAATAATAGATATATGCTAGTCCCCCAAGCAGTATTGTTGAAATAGCAAGTAATATGGTTAGTAGTTTTAGTTTCATTTAGATTTTAATGATGTATTTAAATTCATTTGGTATAACTAATTTAAGCTTATTTATGTTAGGGTACTATAGTCAATCTATATTCGTAAAGGGAGAATTAATATTTGCAAAAAAAAGTAACTCTTAAACCCGGTTAAAAAGCTTTCTTGTTATTAAATGTGAGAGGACTGTTCTAGATCTGAAGTTATCATTTGATCGAAATCAACATACTTATGATCGTTTCAACACTTATTCGATTTCAAAATTATGTATCCAGCAGTTTAATGCTTCTTGCAATTGTAAATAATCACTATTGTATTTGACCATCTCTGGTAATAACCCTAATTCCTTTGCCTTATCACTTTTATAGTACATAACTAATTCGTTTATTCTATATTGAAGGAATTGTGTAATGCATTTTAATTGCTTGCCAGAAAATAATGAAAACGGTTCTATGTAGAGTAATTTATATTCTGGAGTATCTAGTTGATACCCGGTAATGGTTTGTAACCTATTTTCCATATCAGGTTCAGAACAACCCTTTAAAAGTCCATTTTTTTGTAATTCTTCTTGTTCTTTTTGAAAAACTCCTAAGGCATAGAGTAAAAACATAGGTGTATGAAAACGCATTCCTTTGGCATCAAAAAATGTTAATGAACTACTGCATTGATATAGATGAATTAATGGGATGTTGTTCCAATCTTCTTTTACATCTTTGGCCCTAAGTTTTTTGCATTCTAGTTTGCTTAACCTATCGTCATGTCCTTGTGCTTCCCATAAACCAATACCATCTTCTAGCTTAACATTTTTAAAAGCCTCGTATATATCATTTATCAATCTTTCTTTGTTAGTCATTTTCAAGGGTCCTACTGTTGTTTGTTTTATCGTCTAACCAGCGCTCTATTCTATGAAAATCCTTTTTTAAAAGTTTTTCTCCACATGCTACTCTAGTGGTTTTTCCTCCTTGTCCCTTTTGGTATTGAATGTCAAAGTTGTTTTTGTCTGAGTTATATCTGATATATACCATGGGTAAATCATATCGTTCATCATAATTTTTACCTAAAGAAAGTCCTAAAGCGTAATGAGATTGGCTTGGGTAGTATCGCTCCCAAAAACCAATTTCTTTAAGCTCTTTTATTAATTCAAGAAGCGGGGTCAATTCTTTATGCTGTACGTTAATCCATAGTGTACACCATTTGATCATAGCGTCCCACTGGACTTGCCTATCATCAGATTCCATATCATTAATTATTCTGCTATAGATATCTCTGATGTGCATATGTATTTTGTTTAGGTTTTGAATACTATGTTTTTCTAATCATTTAGTCTTGTAAAAACTATGGCGTCTTCAGATTTTGAAATCGTAAAGATGAATTCTTCTGGTTTTCTATATTCGGTTGGTTTTTCCCATTCGCCATGATAAGAAACAGTATCAACAGAAATCGCTATTCTATTTTGATCAAGGAATTTATATTTTCCGACCACAGTGGTAAAATTATCATTTCCACAATGAGAAACATACTCACTGGTATAACTCGCTTTGTTTGAAAAAGTAGTCAAGTTTCCCGCAAATTTTCTTTGAGTGAATTTTGCCAAAGTATACTTCTTAACATTAGTATCTAACCCTAAGATTTTATCGGTAATCCAGGTTCCTTTTTCTAGTTCAGTTTTATAAACATTCGCTGTATTTTTCATTTCTTGACCTATTATACTTAAACTAAAAAAGAAAATCGCAAAAGTCAATATATTTGTTTGTACTGCTATTTTTTTAATCATACTATTTTGTTTTAAAGGTTACAATGATATATACTAAACAATTAACTAATATTCGTAGAACGAGTTTACAATTGCCAAGTGTAATTCAAAAATCACTCTTTCCAACGGTATGGATTTTCTGCAACCAAACTAAAAGAGGTTATGTGAAAGTCGTTTGTACTTAATCCTTCTATATCTTCTATATTTTCAAAAGTGAGTTCAACACCACTTTTTAGGCGTAATAAAACCCCTAGATTGTCTGCTTTCTTTTTGTAATCAATATCATGTTCATTTAGTTTACTCAACATATATAATAGATTTAGTTTATCAATATCTTCAAAAATCCACTTGTTGAGTTTCAATTGTTTGGTATCCGATAATTTTCCTTCGTACCAATGGTCAGAAAAAATCAAATAGAGCTTTTCGTTTTCAAAAAAAAGTTCAATACCACCATAGGTCCAGATATTGACTTCTTCGGTTAAAAAACTAGAGTCATAACAATCTGGATCAGGAAAATTATTAATAATCCATTCTTTGGTTTGCCCTAATTTTAAATAATCGAACTTTCCTGTTTTAAAAAACTCTAAAAAGTCAATTTCTATAGGTGTTTTTAAGTTCATTCTATATATGGATGCTATTTGAAATATCAATAACTTCTATATTTTGTTCGAAAAGCTGCCTTTTCGTGCGTCCAGTTGCATCTTCGAATCTTGTATTGTCATTTACCATTAATTTTTCTATTAAATCATTATCCTTTTCCATAGAAATAATACATCTTATTCCTTTTTCTCCTTTCCTCAAGGTATCGGATCTTTTTATTAAAAAACAAATAGTACGTAGAATGTAACCTACATCGTTTGACAAAACATTGTCTAGTTCTTCAAGTATCATAAGTCCTGTATTATCCTTTTCTTTTATCCAAGAATGATGTGCATATACCGGTCGCACATCTTGATGAGGTGGATAAGAATCATTTTTTAGATCTTGAGGATGATACATTTTAGATTTCTTAATAAAACTAGCATACTCTTCTAGGCTTTGAATCTCACGAACTCTTCCTAAAAGCTCTAGATTAGTATCTTCTATTAGACTGTTGATAAATGTTCGTCTTTCTTTTTTAGACTTTCCAACAATTACGATATGTTTTTTTTGCAATTTCTTCTTAACTTGTTCTAACATTACTAACCTAAATTTTACAATTCAAAATATTTATCCTGCCATATCCTAAGTGGCATATATGACAAACTATCAAAAGCTATATGCTATTCATTATTCCTTTAAAAATGTTATGTTTTTTAGTACAACTATGACAATGTATATCTCCTTTAAAATATGGGATTAATGGTTTAAGCGAATTGATATTCATTATCTCAATTGGTTTTTCTAACCACTCAAGATTTATATTAGATTCGTGTAAATCAACTGCCAATTTTTCCCGGTTTTTATTCGTTGTTGGATCACTGCTATATGCATTTAAAACATTTTCTTCATTCCACAAAAAAGTTTCTTCTTCACAACTAGGACATACAAAAATATATTCGTCATTTATATTGAAGGTTTTAAATATTTCAGCTTCTTTATGTCTTTTTATAGAGACTAAAAATGCGATTAAGTAAAATCTTCTGGACTCTTCATCCAAAATTTCAGTATTGTGTGAATACTTATTTACAAGGTTTCTAAATTTTTCTATCGAATCCATAAATGCTACCTGAATCCTCTTTTTTTCTTTTTCATTAAGATGATTCTCTTCAAATATTTGTTCTAACTCTGATATATTGTCAAGGTAAATTAAAACAACTCCCAGAGATGCTATTACATCCAAATTAAATTCGATGTTATCTGATTCTTCAATTATTTTTAATAGATGAGGTATGGTAGCAAGTGTATTTTCATATACTGATCCTTGATGATAAATGTGTTCCCAGATTAGTTCATCCGCAATTTTCTTATTCAACGTTTTTGAAAGTTCGTGAATTAGTGAAGGGATTACCTCAGAATTCCCATATGGACTGCTTAACTTTTTCCAAATATGTAGTTCATCTAATTGTATCATTGTTTATGAGTTGTAAGCGTTTTGCATATTGTAATTTTAAGCATATTTCTTTTATAATTCTATAGCTAATCCATATCCGCCGGTTGGCAACTTATATTCGTTCGTATAAATCCATTATACTATTTACAATTTAAAATATTGATCGTCCCATATCCTAAAAGGCACAAAGGGCAACCCATAAAAAATAGCTATTTCAGGTTTTTTTAGTTGGGATAGGTATTCTTTTTTTTCTAAACCGTTACCTGCTAAATTGACTTCTTTTAAATTAGGGAGTGTGTTTAATACACTGATATCAGAAATTTTATTACTGTATAAGTTCAATTGTTCTAATTTTTTAAGATTTTTTAATCCGTCTATATTTTCTATCGTTCCATTTTCTGAAAGGTCCAATACTTTTAAGTTTGTAAGCTTTTCCAGGTTTTTAACTTCTGCTATATTACAGTAGCCCAGATCCAATTTTTCAAGATTAGGTACATTATCAAAACAAGTTGTATTTGTTAAATTGGACTCACCTTGTATTCTCAAAATCTTGAGTTTATTAAGTTTTCCTATATCAATATTAGCAGTACCAGTAATATTTAAATTCTCTAAATTAGGAAATTGCTCTAAAGTATCAATTTTAGATTCTTCTGATACTTCTAGCACTAGTGTTTTTAAAGATTTGATAGAATGTATTTCGTTTATATCAGTATCTTCATCTAATCGTAAGTACTTTAGATTATGTAAGGTCTCTAATCTTGTGTTTTTTAAATTCCCATAAAGTGTCAAGTTTTTTAATTTTTGAAGATGTTCTATACCTATAAATTCAATAGAAAAATAACACCAAAGTTCTAGAGTCTCTATATTCGTTATAGTACTTACATCTATAGCTATAGTATCTTCTGGTTCGGGTTCAATATCGATGAATAATCGTAATCGTTTAAGGGTGTTAAAAGCTAAAATACTTTTTGTTTCGGCAATAGAAGTTACTGTTAAGTCCAGAGATTCTAATACCGTAAATTCTTTGATGCACGAAACGTTTTTCACCTCATCTTCATCTACTTTCAATTTTTTAAGTTGATGTTTTAACGGTAAGAGTTTTTTTAAATCAATCAACCCTTTTTCATGCGGATTGGTGTAAAATGTAATTTTTTCTAATTGTGTAAACGCTTTTAGCCGTGCTGATTCTTTTAATTCTGATTGACTAAAATATAATTCTTTTATTTGAGGTGCTATGGGTATAAAATTACTAATGGTAACGGTACTATATTCAAATTCTAATTTTTCGAGCTGGGTAAAGTGTTGTAAAAACGTCATATCATTAGGCACATACTGGTTAAATTCTAAGCTTTTGATATAATGTGCTATAGACGCTAAGTTTTGCAAGTTGACTTTTGCTTTTGGATAAGACCTTTCTTCTCCCAATGAACAATAATTTATAGTAAATGTACTTGATGTATCCTGAGAAAGTTGTTGATCTTTTATACTAGTGCTGGTATCCATATCTAAACGTTCTAGTTTAGAAAATTGATGTAAGTTTTTAATCGAATTAATTGTACAACTATTTAAACCAATATGTTTTATATTTTCTGATATAGGTAAAAATAGATCTATAACATCAAAGGTCATATTACTTAAGAGAATCCGGATAAAATTCCTATCAGGTTTTGCTTTATGAACAATATCGTTGTCTGATTGCTTAATAGTTACACCATTTAATCGTAAATCATACAATTTTGTAAAGAGATTAACTTCATAAAAATTATGAACTATACAATCTGTAATAAAAATATGATCGATTTTTTTTGCCATGGGTTGTAACACCGCTAGATGATCAATAGTCATATTTTTAAGATTGATATGTTTTAAATTGCCATCGTAAGTAGTTGTACAAACCTTGTCACTGTAGAGCTCATCTATATTTTCAATAGTTACCTTATCTAAAGTAAGTTCACGCAGGATTTCAAACTTAATTAGGTCGCTAATATCCTTAATCGTACAATTGATAAAGGTTAATCTGGATACTTCTTTGACCAGATGCAAAAAGAGATCCAGATTGTCAATGCTTATATTTTGAAGGGTTAATGATGTTATTCTCTTATAATGTTCAAAATATTGATAGGTATTGGTTTGCTCTTTACCATAATCATGTTTTTCGAATTGTATGCCGAGTGCTTCTTCTATGTTTTTAAGTTTGTCCATAGTGTTTATTCTTCTTCCTTAAATTCATTAATTAGATTGATTAAGACTTCAAGGATTTCATATTGCGTTAGCATTTTAAACATTAACACCTTGATAACTTTATCACCTTTACATTTTTAAACTATATTGATGTGAGGAAGTCTTTCTTCAATAATTTCTTTTCGTCCATTTTTCAAAAATCTTGGTAAGATTCTCAAGTGATTTAAATCTTTCAGTTCTAGTAAAGGAGAAATGTCATAATTCTTGTTTTCTGTATTTAATATGAAATTCAAGTATTCTAAGTTTGTTAATTTTGATATTGACTCCATGCTTCTAATCGCTTTTCCGGTTCCGCTCATTTTTCCATGGTCCAACCATAATTCTTTTAAGTTTACAAGAGTTTCGATTGGGGTTATATCGTAAAGGTTATTGACCCCATAAATGTATAGTGTTCTTAAATTTTTTAAATCTTTTATAAAATCAATGTCTTCTGCCTTTTTAATACCACTTAGTATAAGTACCTCTAATGATTTTAAAGGGGATAAACTCGGAATTGATATTTGTTTATTATTAGAAATATGAAGGTATTTTAGATTAGGTAAAGTAGAAAATATACTAATTCGATTCTCATTTATATCGTTTAATGTGATAGCTTCTATCGTTTTATTCCCTATTAAAGCATCATAATTTGTATACTCTAACTTAAATTTTTTCAGAGGTGTACTCATCTCTAGTACCCTTGTATTATTAGGTAATTCAGAGATATCAAACGGGCAGCGAACAGTACCTTCCAAGACTCCCAAGTGTGGGTAAGAGTTTGGTGCTTTATTTTGAGATAGATAATTGTTCCAATTCATTTTTTATGGGCTTTGTATGAAACGTAACGCGTAAAAAACACTACTTTTTTACTCGATTTAACTTCATTTATTATTTTTCTATACTTATTCATATTGTCTTTATAATCCACAATGTTTTCTGTAAAATACATTTTAGTATGTCTTGTCGTATATTGTTACTATTATTCCAATTCATCTTCAAATTCATTAAAGTTTTCATGCAACCCACTTATAAATCGTTCGTTTGCTCCATCTTTCACTTCTTTTAATGCCCAGACTACTTCTCTAGAGGAATTATATGTTCCATCTATTTGATTTGTAACTTGCCACATAATTCCTCTGGCATACGATTTCAGAAAATCATTTAATTCTTTTTCTCCAATACTTTTTTTCAACTTTTCAGCTACTTCGAAAATATCTTCTTCGTAATTTTCATCTATATCATCTGCAAATCCCATATTTTCTTCAACACCATTAATGATTCCATAAAGCTCTTTTAAAAAAAGAAATCGTCCAAACTGAGGAATATTTTCAGTTATTTCACTCAAAGCCCAACTCAATGGCTCTTTAGCCCCTGAATTATTCATTTTCTCAAGTAAATTCTCCAGTTCTTCTCTTTGTTTTATGCTTAGTTTATCAATTCTGTCTTTGTAATATTCAATACTATTAGAGCTTTCAATATATTTTTCAATTAAATTCATTATGTTTTTCTTTAATGTTATCAATCTATTTATTCCTCTTCTTTAAAATCACTTAACATTACATCAATTCCTTCTTCTATTTTCCTCTTTTCATCTTTGGTGTATGCTTCTAGCTGTAAGGTTAGTTTTTGAGCTTCTTTTAATGTAATCTGTTGATTTACTTGAACGAATGCCACACAACCTAAAAATGTAACGCCATTATTTTTTAGTTCTGTGATTTTTGATGATAATGATGGTATATCATCACACTTGCACTGCATTGCCTCTTTTTTTATTTCTTCTAATGTCATACGCTTAGTTATTTTTTAATGCTATTACAGTTCAAAATCTTGATCTTCCCATATCCAAAAAGGCACTTTAGGTAACCCATAAAAAACTGCGACTTCAGGAATATTTAATTGTTTTAAAACTTTTGGTTTTTCAATAAGATTGCCTGCAATATTTACCTGTTTTAAATTTGGCAGGTCATTTAATATAGTGATATCAGAGATTTCATTTTCGTATAAATTTAGGTACTCTAAGCTCTTTAAGTTTGCTAAACCCTCTATGTTTTCAATTGTGTTTTCTGAAAGATTCAACATTTTCAGATTGGTGAGTTTATCTATCCCTTTTACGTCTGTTAGGCAATTATTTTCTAAAGACAGTTTTTCTAAGTTAGGTAAATCATCTAAAAAATCAATTTCTTTTGGAAATATGCTGGAAATATCCAGCACTTTTAAATTAGGCAAATGCCCTAGGTTAATTTTGTTAGTCCCTTTTATCGAGAGTTCTTTAAGGTTGATAAACTGTGATAATCCTGAAATTTCATATGCTTCTGTAACATCGATTTCTAATTTTGTAAGTGTATCTATTGCTGGTAACTCACATATGTTTATTGCTTCATTTATCTTTAAATACCGAAGGTTTTTAATTTTATGAATTCCTTTTGCTTTACAAGCATCTTTTAGGCTTAATACTTCTAAATGTTGAAGGCTTTCTAGCCCTTTTAGCGTAATTTGATTATCATTCTCTATATAAAGCTCTTCAATGTTCTTAAGAGTTTCTACATTAAATGTATGCGCTTTTTTTGCTCGAATATTGATCGATAACTTTTTTAAACTAGGTAACGCGAAAACACGTTGAGTTACTTTTTTTGAAGCATATAGAATAAAAACAGATTCTAGTGCTGTAAATTCCTTAATTAAATCCAAATTTTCAATACAACTATCAGAGAATTCCCAAAAATCAAATTTCTTTAATTGATTTTTTAGAGGGAGTAGTGTTTTAAAATCTTTAAAACTTTCTTTTGAGGTATTGGCATCGATTTTTAATATTTCCAGATTTTTAAAGTGCTGGATTTTTGATCTGTTCTTAATGGTTGATTCTGAAAAATCTAAAGAGCTGATTTGTGCTGCTATGGGTAAAAAATCATTTAATCTTGCGGTAACCCGATCAAATTTTAATCTGTTCAAGTTAGTAAAGTTTTTTAGAGTATCTAGATTTACTAGCTGATGATTTTCTATGGTTAGTTGCTCTATAAAATGACCAATTGAACTTAGTTTTTTAATATCAAAGTTTTGTACATCGGTATCTTCTTCTGATCTAGCTATAATACATTCTTTAAGTTTAAGATTAGAATGATTGGTAGGAAAGCTTGTATCTGCTATAGTGGTAGTAGCATCTACTTCAAATTTATTTAAAGTCGTAAACTCTGATAAATGCTTTATGTTGTTAAACTTACAGTTGTATATTCTTAGCCCATATAAACCTGTTGCGATTGGTATAAAATAACTGAGGTCATTTACGGACATATTTGTAAACGTTAACCAGGTAAAATTCCTGTCGGTATTGGGCGTATAAATAACTTTTTCAAGAGCTTGTTTTAAGTTAACATTTTCTAGTCTTAAATCGTACAATTTAGGAAACAGGTTGAGCTCATAAAAATTATGAATGGTACAATTGGTAATAAACAAATGATCCAAATTTTTAGCCATAGGTTGTAAAACACCTAAATGCTTAATGTTCATGTTTTCTAAGTTTACGTGCATTAAATTTCCATTGTAGGCAGTATTACAACTTTTATTTTCGATAGTTAACTCCTCAACATTAGTAATAGTAACATTGTTTAATGTTAAGTTTCCCAAGTTTTGGAAGTTATAGAGACTGGAAATGCTACCGATAGTACAGTTAATTAATTTTAAAGTGTGTAGGTACTTAGAAAAAGGTAATAGAACATGGATGTTGTCAATAGTTATATTTTGTAATACAAGTTCTCTTATGCTTGGACTGTTTGACCAAGTATTATATGTATTCACTTGATCTCCTTTTTTATAATCGTACTTTTCGAGTGTTACACCTAGTAATTCTTCTATTTGTTGTATTTGATCTTTCATATTGGTTTAGACACCTAATAATTACTTGCTTTCAAATGAGCGAATTAGATTAACATTATGTTTTTCAATATTATTTAAGTTTGGATTCGTAGTTTTTTCTAAAGACTGATACCAATCTTTTTGTAAAAAATAGTTTTGCATTTCTCCTCCTTGTTTAAAAATATATCCTTTTCTAGCAAAAATTTCATTCCTCATAACTTTTAATTCTTTGGCAGAGAAGCCTTCTAAATCTAAAGAGGTTAGTTTTACAAAACTTGTTTCGGGATATTTCCCTAAAGGTTTTTTAATAGTACTGTGATAGTTAAATTGTAAATAGTGATGCGTTTTTTCATTTTCAATCTCGTTATAAAACGAAGCTAAACCTTTATCTCCCTTTTTTAAGAGTACATTAGCATCATCTATATACTTATATAACTGGTATGGGGTATTTGATACATAAAGTTTTTCGTTCTCATATTTAATCGATTCTCGTTGATTTTTGAGCACCCAATTATCAATTTCCCAATCATAATATTTTGAACAAGCAAACAGTTTACCATTACTATAAATTATTTTCAATTCAGACTCAGACTCAGAGCCTCCAAAATAATAAACACCTTCATAGTCATAAATTTTAGTATTCTCTATTTTCTTGAGGCTTGAAAAATTAACCTCTTCAGTTCGAACGGATACATAAGCATTAAAAATTGTGTCTTTGGTTTGACTAAAGCCACTAGCAATACTTATTATTATAAAAAATGTACTTTGAACTATTTTTTTCATTTTTCTAACTTATTCTAATTCTATCTTGAAATAATGTTTTAATACAGATTTTCTATATGTTGGTGTACATTCCTCTAGACCATTCATTAAATTACATAATGGATCTTTCTCGTCAATATATTCGAATATTACCTTTTGATGAGAGGGCAAATCATGATACGCATCTGTTAGGCTTTTTAAATTGAGTTCTGATGGCTCGATCAGATAGTTTTTAAATAATTTCTCACAAATTATCCTTCTGGTATCTCGATTATTAAGCTCATTTATAATGTCTTCAATTTCTTTAATAAAATCTTCATTACTTTTTTCAGGAATAAACCCTGAACTCTTTATAGTTCCCAAACCACATTCTAATTCGACATGATTTGGTATTGTTTGTAATAGCCTTCCTGATGTTACTTCATTTTTGATTTGATCTATATCTTTTAATCCCCAGCAATCAATATTTCCATCTTCAAATACTGTTATATAGGACAGATAATATCCGTTATTGTTGATAATTACGGGCAGTTTTTTACCAAATACCTTCTCACCATTCTTTTCGATATATAATTTTTCTTTATAGTATTTCATGTTCCTTTAATCCCAACCTATCATATTGATAAATTCATTTTCACCTTTAGCAATCTGTTCTTCTTTTTTGGTGTTTGGGTCTAACTTAAAAATATAACCTCCAGAATGTCTAAGGAAAAAATGTCCGTTTTCGTCTACTGCTACTAGATAAGACTCTTTTCCTTTATACCAATCTGCCTGAAAAGGGCGTCTATCTTTTGTATGAATCAAGCACACTAACCTAATTCGTTGTCCATTGTGTTGAATAGTTCCTTTTACTCCTAAGTTATTTATAGTTTGTTCTAGTAACGTCATTCTTTAATTTTTAGAATTGTAACATGCATAACAAATGATTCTACATTTTTCATTAGGTAATAGGCCAAAAGAGTTTATATTCTCATTATTTTGATTTTTCTTTTTTTCAAGATAATGATCCCCATCTTCTATCAAACTATTACATATTTCACAATTATCCGGATAAATGTTTTCACACCATGATTCTTGTGAATCAAAACATGCGTCACATACATATAAATAATAAGGATGAAGACGAGATTTTATTTTTTGCCAAAAGTTAATTGGCTGTAAAACACCTTCTTTTTCAATTGCTAAACCACAATTTTCACATTGTCCATATTTATGATGAAAATGTTCCATTATTTAACCTATTTCATTATTAAAAAATCTCCTGGCATCGGTCTTAATTCCTGATCGTCGAGTTTAACTTCTGTCCAGTATGTTCTTTCATCAGATTCATGATCTTCTATCAATCTATATTCAGACGATGGTGTTTTTGTTGTTTTTTCGGGTATCATAACAATATTCAGATCTGGATGAATTTGATGATCCATTCCTTTTTTCAACCAAGTAATGGCATTGTCAACTTCTTTTTTTCTAGCTACTAATTCTTGAGTCCTATTTATTCGTAATTCTTCTATTGTTTTTTTTGACTCAGCATTTAAAAGTTTGATTATGTTATTGTAATTAATTTCCATTGCTCTATTTTTCAAATTCTGTTATCATCATTTCTATATTAGAAACCTCTATTAAAGTTATCATAATCTTCTTCGCTTTTCCCAAATGCAAAAAGTTTATATTTATTAATTTCGTCATTCATTTTTTCGGTTTCGGGATGAAACCAAAGCTTGACACCACTATATTTTATTTTGACAATCACATGCTGTTCTTCAGTGTTAAACTTCACTAAATAATTAACACTTTCTGAATTAAGCCTTTTTTGAGTTTGTTCTAATGTCAGTTCATCTAGGTTGGTAAGCATCCATTTATCATATTTAACTCGATCACTGTCTTCGATATAAGGAAGGCTATCACACCATATTAGAAATAATTTATCAAGGTCAAAATGAAGTTCAATCCATCCATACCTGATAATGCTAAAGCCATTTCCCATGTCTGTATCATCGTCAGGTTCAGGAAAGTTATTTAAAATCCATTCTTTTGTTTGCCCAACTTTTATAATGTCAAATTGTTCTTTTAAAAAAAAGTCTTTTAGATGAATATGTATTGGATTATTAATTTTCATTAGTTGCTATAAGTTGGGATATGGGTTTTCTTCCGTTGCTTTTCTCCAAATACTTTTCTCGGCAAGTATCAATCTTTCTTGTAAATTAAAGTCACCCATATTTTCTATTAAACTATTCAGATATATTATTTCATTTTTTTCATTGATCACTTCTCCATTGGTTTCTTTAGCTAAAAAATAAGCAATTCTATATACATTCTCTGCTTTTTCAGAAGTCACTTCTAAGATTAAAGGGTTTTCATTCACTGGTGAAATTTCAAAATGTACATCCGAGTTATTCCTACTACGCATATACAATTCTGTCCAATCTTTACTGGTTACCGATAAACTATCTCCATCTGAGTCATAATTGTATAAATCATCTCCAAAAAAATAACTAGCAAAAACTCTAAAATCAGGTCTTTTAGAATTCACTTTTACTTTTAGGTTAAATTTATTTTTCATGTACTTATTAATAGGAGCTTTATATCAAACATACTATATAAAAAAGAGATTTACTTTTCGGATTAACAAAGCATCGAATTTTTATCTCAACTGTGTTGCATACTGTAGGTTTCTAATCACTTTGTTTTTGTAAAGACTATTGTTTCATCAACTTTAGAGATTAAAAACATAAATAGTCCATAAAAAACAAATGTTGCGATAATACCTCCTAAGAAAAGACCTGTAAATAGAGCTTTAAAACAACGCCTTTTGATTAGTTGGTCTCCACCATTTATCAAAACAGTATATGAATATTCCCTTCATTTTCACCTATTATTTTTTATCGCACATAACTTATTTATATTAATATCGTTATTATTATTATACATTACGATATTAAATATATTTGTTTTATAAATCTATAGTGAATCCATATTCGTAGTGTAGGAATCTATATTTGTTCATTTACCACAAATAATTTATCAAATCTGTAAAAAAAGGCTATTTCATTTTCAAACTTACATTCACAATCTCCAATACTTTTCCAGAGCCTATTATATGTTTTCCTTCATAAAACTCAAACTTCATATTTTCATACAACCTATTGGCAAAATAATCTTTGCTCAAGATCGAGATTTCGGCCAAAACGATTTCTCCTGGTGCCACGGTATCTTGACCAAGGTATGTTTGCTGTCCAGAGGTTATATAATTAGGATTTCTTTCAAATTCTATATGAGGTCTATAACCCGATGTTACCGAGTTTTTTCGACCTCCCTCTTCGGTGGTTAAAAAACGGAGTTCTGCTATAAAATCGGTTGTAATAAATTTGTTTTTCATAAAACATTTTTTGGTCTTTTTAAATAGTAGTCTAACCATTCTGTTCTACACCATAACCCGCTCATTTCTTGACAAATTTCTATTTTTTCATTGGTGAATAATACTTCTAGCTCTAATGTACAATCACTATCTGTAATTTCCCAATTTGTTTCTGGAAGCAATAAAACATACCTATTTTGTGATTGGCTATGTTTTGGAATACAAATTTGAGTCTCCTCCCAATTAATCGTTTCAAAAATATCTACATATTCAATATTTTGAATTCTATTCTTTTTAAGTTCGCTGAAGTAGACTTTTTCTAATTCTGTACGTAAATTTATGTTGTTTGAATTGGGAAGTGACTTAAATTTTTCTAGTGCATTTACCTGAATTGGTGTGAACCATTTTTGTTCATTATCCAAATCCACCCAAACATCTAATAGCCGTTCTAGCCAAGGAATGTCTACTTTGGATACAGAATTTAGATAGTCTCCTTCATCATTAATTTTATAATTCTCCTTGTTCATATGTTCTAAAAGTGTTTTTTATTCGAAATGAAATGTGTTTCAGCTCAAAAACCTGAAAGTTAAAAACAACCCAATCTTTACCTGCTACCTGCCAATTATACCCATCTAATTGATCCGTTATCTCATCTAACAATTCTCCAATCACAAAACTGTTTACCATTTCTTCAAACTCAGTGATCTTTTGAAGTAATTCAGCATCAAATGAATATGATAGCATAACGCCTTGCACCAAATTACCCTCGAAACTATCTACCAAAACCTCGGCTTTTTGTCGATTGCTTATGTCTGTTAGGGTTAGTTTCATTTGTAACCGTAAATTTTTAATCCCAATTCTGATCGTTCATATTCAAACTGTTTTCCAGTTTGAAGCTTCTTTTCTAATGATTCGATGTTTTACATACTATTTAGAGTAGTTTTATTTATGAAATAATCTGATAATTCGATTTTGGTTTTTTGATTTCGATACCATCGATCATATTAAACAATAGCATTATAGTATTGTCGTTATTACCATCAAATCCTCTATTTTCTTTTAATAAAATTTTTGTCAAAAAATATAAAGGAGGACAACAATAAAATTTTTTAGGAGAAACAAGATATATTCCTTCTATATCGTTACCAAAATCAATATACTTCCATTTCCAGTCGTACTGTTTTACCACCATCTTCCCCCATAAAGCGCCTAATTTTATAGCGAATTCTCTTAAATTTTCCTCAGTATGACTTTTAGATAAAAGCTTATCCACATATTTTCGCATAATTTTCACAACTTCTTTGGGAGTTTCATTTTCGGATATAGCTAATAATTCAAGACATTCCTTTTCTTTGGCATCAATAGCTTCAATTAAATCTATCTCAAGTTCGGTTACTTTTATCTTTTGTTCTTTCATCTGTTATATTTGTGTTAATTACTACTCTTTTATCTGCTTTAGACATAATTTACCTTACCTCAACTTATCTTTATTTATAATTCTTAACTGCTCTCCAACTCCGATTAATTGATCGCTATGATTTTCACAAAGCAACCATTGTTTGTTTTTATCAATTACATAATATTCAAAAGCTGAACATTCGGCAATAAGTTCACCAATAATAGAAGACTTACAATTGTAAATAGGGTAGTAGTCTTCTTGATCATCTTCTATCATAAGCCAGGCGGTATCTGCTTCTTTAGGAATGATATGAATAAGCTCTTTAAATGGAAATTGATACGTTTTAAAATAAAATGATTCTTGCTTAAAATCTTCCCACCACCATTTTCTATCGCCAGATTTCACAAAGTGCTTAAGTAAATCTAAATAGAGTGTTTCAACATCAGCAACCAAACGGATCTCTGTTGGTGTCAAATTAAGTGTTGTAATAGCTTGTTCTATTTCTGTTTTTACTGCTCCCATTTTTAATTTCTATTCTAAATAAAATGTGTTAACTAATTGAAATAGATCTTCTCTTGATGGGTTTTTAGGGAATTTTTCATATAAAACATCTTCAAAAAACATTCTATAATCCGATACAAAGTCAGCAAACTCTTTATCCGACAACTTGTTATAATCTTCAACACTATCGGGATATGCTCTTGATAAAATTTCATCATAAAAATCTTCTTCTGGCATATGACTTTGCCAATCATCACCAGTATTCTCCCAAATAGAAATAATTCCTAATAGTCTTAATGGATCACTGCCAAAGAATGTACGACTGCCTTTTACTGCACAGAAATCACCCACATATCCTTCTCTTTTATCTGGTATGAGAAAAATTTTATATCCTTTGGACAGTATAATTTTTAATCCCAAATTATAAGTATTCATTGCATCTGCAATTCGACATCTGTTTTCCATAATAGTTGATTTTAAATGGTTATTATATCTTTCCAATAGACATCAAATCCATTTTTTTCAATTTCTTTTATATCTGTATCTGTAAAATGAATATGGAAATCCATACCGTTTAATATGGGTTCATCAGGAAAATTTTTATTGTACCTATCTCCATCAATTCGCCATAGATTAAAATGCACAAACTTAGAATGATCTAGGGTTTTGGTTTGTTCAATTTTTCTTTCTAATGCATCTTTGGTGATATATTGATAATAATTCTCTTCATTACTAAACTCTTCAATAAGAAAAAAAGGGAAATCAGCGTCTATTACTACAGTATCTAGTCTATGTTTTTTAGTATAAACTGTAGCTCTTTCTTTGTCTTTAAAAACAGCATAAACCATTTTAAATGTGTTGTTATCTATTGCTTTTGCTATGACATGCATTTCAATTTTCTTTACTATTTATAGTCTTTTGAATCATATAATGATATGTTATTGTGCTATTTATTAACAAACTGGGGTTTATTAATCCACTTTCTTTTCGAGAAAGAATAATATCAAAGTGCTTTGCTATAGATAGAGAATCTGTAAAATGAGATTTTGAAACCACATACTGACCTGTATTTTTCCTAAGTGTATCTAGTGGCTTTACAGCATAATCATATTCTATGATGCTTTTAACTAGGTTGTGTTTTGTTTTCGTCCCTTTTATGAGCTCTAATTGATGGGGAGTGTTTAAATTTTCCCATTTTAAAACAAAATCATCATTGGCAGCTATACTATCGGGTATACTGAATTTTGCTACCTGACTTTTTTCCATGGGCTTAACAAAAGCCAAAGGGTGTCTACTATTGTCAGGTAAAATAAGCTCAAAATAGTACGCATCACTTTGTGTGAAACTATCTGCTTTATAATATGATGTTTTTGTGTAGTAAAGCTCTTCCTTTACATATAAATCTAAAGGTTTACTGTTAAGTAAAATACGAATGTTTTTATTAATGATTTGTTTTTTGCCATCTGATAATTTTACTTTTAGATAGCTTAATGTATTCTTTTTTGTATCATGACAGATATTGATATTTACTTTCAAATCAGCCAAACTTAAAGTATCGGCATTTGAAAGGGTAGATACATCGCAACTGCTAAAAATAAATAGGATACATAGTATATTGTAGTATTTCATTGATTATATTTTAAGGTTTTAAAACTCATCTCCTTTTTCCCATATACAGACTTCTTTAGGTATTGCTTTTGTTTCTTGAACTTCATACCAAACTGTAACCAAGGTTTCTTGACCTTTCTCCCAAGTAACTTCATCTATTAAAATAGATTCGCTTATTCTTTCTTTTAAACTATATTTAAAAGTAATACCAGTTCTAAACTCTCCTTGGAGATCATCTAGAATAAATCGTTCGATATAATAAGGTGTTCCGCACTTATTAATGGCTTCTTCTTTTGTTAACAACATCAAATCTTTTATAGATACGTTATCTCTTAAGTTTGTTACCTTTTCAATGGTATAAGTATCATTCGTTTTTGCTTCTTTTGTGCTTGGAGCGCAAGCATTCACTATAATTAATAGTATAAAATATAGATACTTCATATTTATATATCGTAGTAGGTATATGGTTCTTTTAATTTGTGTTTTTTTCTAATTTCGGCTTGCCAAGTGAGATATTCTTCTTTAAATTCATTAAAATCACTTGGGATTCCTTTTAGCCAATACATATGACCATGGGCAATGAGCATCGCCCAATGAAATTCTAACTCGCGTGTTATATAATAGATATCATCTAGGGACTTTGGCTCTTCGTATAGAAAATGTTTCTTTAGTTTTTTGTCTGCCTCTTGATACGTAATATGCCCATATTGAACCATAATATGTTTTATGATTTCACAGAAAGAATAGTGATTGAAAATGACACCTTCTGTAGCATCTTCGAACCTTAAGTTGTCTTTTAACTTTTGATCTTTCATTGCTACTTCTTCTCTTTAAATATATACTCGATAACCTGTCCGTTTAAATGAGTACTAGTTCCTATAAGCTGTTTGTCTTGTATTTTTAAGGCTATATTTTCTGCATACGTGCCTTCTGTCGTAACAGGATCAAAATCTATCTTAACTTCTTTGGTGCATAACAATTTCCAGGTATAGGTTCCTATGATGTGTAAAGTTTCTTTATCACACGATGATACTTCTATTTCTGATACTTGTACTTGTTTTTTATCAAACAAGAATGCCAAATAGATTTGGCTACCCGCACAAGGATTGTCATCTGGAGTTTCTTCATAAACCGTTCCTACTTTTGCTATCAATTCTTTGTTTAAGAGTTTCTTCATTTTTTGAGCATGAGATGATAGATAGCACATACTGCATAAGATAAAAACGAAAGTCGTTCTTTTATTAAGGTACTTTATAGCATGTAATTGTATTTTCTGTATCATATACTCTTTTTTTAATTAAGAACTAGTTTAAACTTTTTTGAAAGTCATTTTCAACGATTTTTATATGTGTTTCAAAGGGTTAATACAATTCTGTTTCCCAATCTTCATAAGGAGGCTCTACGTTAAACTCTGGATCACAATAGGAGCGAAGGTAATCTACGGCTCTTTTTTCGGCATATTTTGCATTGAGCACTTCTCCGTTTTTATCTAACTCAATCACATTGGCAAATATGGCAAAGACTTGTTCTATGGCACTAGGTTCTTCTCCATACAGTTTTAAATAATCAATACCTTTTAGTTGGTAATGTGTACCACTAGCCATAAAATAAGCAAAGGTTCGTAAGGCTCCGCTAAATGATTCGCTTAGTTTCATATGTTTTGTTTTTTAACAATCTACTTTACCTGTTTTTGTGTTAATGGTCTTACCTCGACCATACCATACTTGTGTATTTTTCAAATCCCAAATTACCTCAATGCTATCATTATAAATGGCTATCGCTACTTTTTCCAATTATTTTACCCTTAGCATCTTTTAAAATAACTTCTATGGAGATGTTCCCGGCACCTCCATCTCCAGGCATTGTTATCGACAAAAAACTTTTTTCTCTTTTTATAACTAATTCATAGTTGTTATCTGGGCTATGATAGGTTGCTAATTCTTTTTATGAATTATAAAAATGAACACCTAATGCTATGAGAAATATTAAAATTAATGATGTATATATCTCTTTTTTCATTTTAAGCTTTTATCCAGCCTATTATGCTATTATCCTTCTCTTTTAAAACTACTTGCAACCAACCATTTTTGTTTTGAATAACCGTTACTTCTTTGCTTTTGATCTTTTGTAGTTGATTTCCTTCTTTCATGTCTTCAGTACAAGAATCTTTTTTCTTGGTATCATCTATAATTGGTTGTGATCTTAGGATTCCTGAAATTATTTTCTGCTCGAAAACCGTGTTAATTGTACTGATTTTTGTGTCTGAATGTAGCGTTACTGTATTTTCAATAATGGAGTTATCTTTTTTAATACTTAGTTCTGACAACAGTATCATATCAAAACAACCAATAGCACTGGTTAAAACATGAATGGTATTTTTTTCTCCATATGTTATGTCAACTAATACTCCTGATCCGTTCCAAATCTCAACAAAATCATTACCCTTTTTTAGGAATACTATTATTGCTTGATAATGTCGATCATCTTGATAAATAATATCTTTTATACCGTCCCTATTAAGATCTACTATATGTATGTTTTTACCATTGATGTCAAAAATACCTATGTCACCATTTTTGGTATAAAACTTGGCATTTTTAATTGCTGAAAAACCGGTACTATCTAAAGGGAAACTATAATCTGATGGTATTTGTAATAGCCGTAACTGTGATTTTAAACTCTCGTTTTGAGCGTACCCAGATAGAGTTAAAAACAGACACCATATACCAAAAAAGAAAACTTTATTTTTCATTTTTTAAATACTCTTTGCCATTAAACTTTAATACCGTTGTTTTTGAAGTAATTTTATTTTCTTCATCACATTCACCCTTTTCATCTACAAAAGTTTTACTTTTGGTAATCTTGCTTTTTACTATAATATCAAAATATGTATTGGTCTTTTCTTTAGACATAATGAGTGTGTTTTTTACACTTATTGATTCTCCAGCGCAATGGGTATCCCATTCACCTCCATAATCCATTACATCATAATGACGTAACACTTTTTTTAAAGTATTGCCTGATTTTACAAACAAAGAAATGGTTTTGTTACTATATGGATTGGGCTTAGATCTACCATAATGATATACTCGAATACCAAATGCTCTCGCATCTTCGCTAACCATATAGGGAGCTGTATCAATTGCTATTTCTGATAGCTCAATTGCATCAGAATCCCAACCATTTGTATCTGCACTTTCATAGTACTTATGGGTTATTTTTCCAGTAGTACTATTTACTATTACGATATGACTATTAAGTTCAAAATGATGTTTGTCATCATCTCCCTCAATTTCGGGAATCACTACAATGGTTTCATTAGGATTATGAGGTTGCACTTTAGAAACGATAAATTCTTCTTTAATTTTTAGTTTATTTAACCCTAATTGTTGTATTACAGTATCGATAAGGGTTTCTCCTTGCGAAACTGGCTCTATTTTACCGTCTGTTTTTATTTCGAAAACTTCAATTGTTTCTTTCTTTTCATCCATCCATTCTATGTATGTTATCGTGATTTTCTCTTTTTCAATTTTTGATTTTCTTTGAAAAGCTCCTTCGGCTATTTCATCATAAGAAATAACTTTAGCATCAATTATGTTTCCATCAAAATCATAGTTGATTAAAGTGGACTCCATTTCGTTCTCTCCTTTTAGAACTGTTACCACGACGGTATAGAATTTTTTAGAGAATTCTAATCTATAAGCAGCTATTGCCCTATAGTTATGGCCTTCTTTATAAAAATCAGGATATACTCTTTCTAGTTTTAACCCTTTTTCGTCTACTTTTTTATAATCCTCTTCTTCAATAAAATCATCAAAATTTGTAGTATCAACTAAAGGAATTGATTTGACTTTAATTTTATTGATTATGTTGTTGAAACCTGAATTTTTAAATTGACCTTTAAAAACGGCATCTTCCTTTATAAACTTTCCCTCTTGATTCGGATTTTGATAGGAGTGTGTATTATAGAAACTAGCATAATCTTCCTTGTGATGATGTTTTGTTTTCCAAACATCATCATGTAAATTGTGTTCTATTTCTAGTTTATTAGTATCATAGTTTTTTGCTTTTTCATACTTCTTTAGATACTTTTGATAATCTAGTTTCGCGTTTTTGATTGTTTTAACTAGTGATACAAAAAAATTGAGTTCATGTTTCTTTTTCTTGTAGAGCATATAATTCCTGAAATTACCGCCATATTGAACAATTCCTAATGAATCTCCTTTTTTGTGAATGATTACCTTGTTGTGTAGGTACAATCCGCTTGTAAAATTATCTTTAGTATACCCTTCAATATCTTCTTCATCACAGATGTCCAGTTTATAAAAGTTATTTTTAAAATTTCTTAAAATACCAAAATCACCTATTGGCGTAATATCTTTTCTTTTATAAGCCGAGTAGAACCCAAAATCGGTTTCTGAAAGTCTTTCTATAGCAATAGCTGCCTTATAAATCTCAAAATTTTCTGAACCAATCATATATGTCTTGCCATTGATCAGTTCATATACACCAGAAATATCTTCTACAGTTGTATTTTTTACTTTAATAGGTTCTACCTCTTTTTTAAGACTATCTACTGCAATATCCTTTACAGTATCTTTCTTTACTTTTGTGTTTTTGGTACAAGAGATACATGCAAGTAAGATTAAAACGTATAGGTTTTTCATTTTTGTTGAGTGTTTCGCATTTAATTATTTCTTATAGGGTATTAGTTCCAGTATTAAGGTTTCTATTTTGTCAACTATTTCTTGTCTGTTTTTACTTTTAAAAGTGATTTCTGATGCTGAGTTTTCTGGAATCTTTTCTATTACTTTTTTCTTTGAATTGTACTTTTCTATAAGGTTAAAAACGTCTAGTATATAGCTCCCATTCAGATCTCCTTGAGGGTGCCAAATCAATTCTATATTTCTATTAATTTGGGTATTAGAAATAGATAATAAAGTCGAACTGGAAAACTCGTACAAGCGGTTTTCTTCATTAATGTTTTGTTCGTAAAACAAGTTCCAATTCACTTTCCAACCAGATGATATTCGCAAGGCTTGTAACTTCATTTTTTATACTTTTAAAATTAACTCAAAAACCTATCTAATACTTGATAATTTGCTCCCACAGTAATTGTAATGATTAATAGCCAGATAAAACGAATACTTATTGCTTGTAGACTGCTGTTTAATTTCTTTTTCAAGTAAGAAATATCTAGAATAATATAAAGTGGTATGGTAACACTAGCTATAGCAATTGTAATATGTAGTGTTCTTAACTCTTCAATAAACCCACTATTTTCTTTTTCTAAAACAAATTTCATAAAAACTAAACTCAATAAAGCGGCTATAATGCCCCAAATAGAGTAGGATAAAATTTGTTTAGCGGTGTTTACAATTACATTCATTTAATATAAAATCTTTCACTTATATTTACTTCCAAACCAGCATGTCCAGACCGCAATATCCTGTAGCTATATCTAAGATATCATCGGCTCCGTCTTGTATGGTTTGATTGTTAAGGTTTTCTTTCTTAATGCTCTTTAATATCGAAACTACGGTATCCTGAGTTCCTCCAGAGTTTTTATAATGAAGTAATATGGTTCTCACCTCTTGTGTAAAGCAATTACCTTGTTTACTAAACTCTAATAAGGTCTTATACAACTGCTGTTTTGTCATTTTCTACATTTTTATTTTTCTAGATGATATCAATCACCTTCTCTAAAATATAATGTATTCCTCCTACTAGGATTGTAATCACCAAAAGCGATAGCAATCGAGTTAAAGTCGATTTAATTTTATTATTTATTAGTTTTTTTTTAAGGTAAAAAGTATCTAAAATAATAAATAAAATTGCAATGATACCACCAATTCTTAACCCTAGATGAATTAAACCATAATTGTAAAAAATATGAAACAAATACCATAAGCCTTCTTTGGGCGCATCATTGGCCCCTAAAAGAATTCGCATGTATCCTATACCCAACAATAATGCTATTGCTGTCCAAATCAGGTACGTTAAAATTTGTTTTAAGGTTTTCATTAAGTTTTATTTATAAGATACAAATATTGAACTTTTTAATTCGCTATACATACGCCTGTTCATGTTATTTTGAGTTATACCACTATTTCATCAACTACCATCTCTAGTTCCTGAAAAGCCTTTTTCTGGGCGGGAGCTAATACTATTTCCTTTATTTTTCCTGCCAGTATTTCAATGATATCTCTTCGTACTTTAACACTTTTACCAAAATACGCATTCATAAGTGAATTAGGAATGATATAATTTATTTTTACTTTGTTTTCCCCAATAAAGTAGATTTTAACAGCATGTATTGCGCTTTTTTTAAACACAATACATTGTGCCATTTGCCCATTTGTATCTGTTCTTACTTCCCATTTATCATATTCTTTTGTACAATTATAAGAGGAAACTGTTTTTAAAGCATTGTATACCTTATCTAAGGAATTGTATTCTTTTTTGATGGTAATTATTTTTTCCATATTTCTTATGTCATTTTGTTATGATGAACACACCACTTTTTAGGAAAAAGAAAAGTAGTGTGTTTCTTTTGAAGGTTAAACCTTATTATACCCGTAGTGCATTTAATTTATTTTGGTTCAAAATTCGTCCATTCGAGTACTTCGACCTAAGGAAGAAGTGTATCGAGAATAGGATGTTGTATCCAAAAAGCTGTTCTCGATACAATTTTTCTCCATTTCATTATGAAAAATTACTCGAACCGACGCTTTTTCTAATTTACATTTTTCTAAATGCAATCCAGGTTTTACTTATAATTTTACCACTGTACCTGAGTCGTACTAAGGCCTTGATAGAAAACATTTCTGTTACTATATGGCGCAGCGTTTAGATTTGATGTATCTGGTATCCCCCAATATGCTCCGCTCGTAGTAGCATCATCATAAAGGAATATACTGGAATTAGATTGAAAAAAACCTAAATAACTCTCAGCATTAATAGAGGTATTGTTATTCTTTAATACAAAAAAGACATCTTCATTATTTCCTGAATGTGTTGGTAATGGATTCCCAAAATCCATAAAACCACTATTATTAGCACTACTGGATAATTTTAACTTTACGCCAGTGACGTTTGCAGAATTCCATATCTTGTACTTAAAAGCAATTAAATAACTATTAGCAGGTACCAGATTTGTAGTACTATTAGCAACCGTAATAGAATTGTTGTTACTATTTATAACTGAAGAAGTAGTACTTCCATATTCTGTTTCTGTTGTTGCTGATCTTGAAATAGCTGCTAAATTATTTGCTATATTGTTGTATTCTGCCTCGGTAATAATAACCCAATCTCCAGAACTGGCAACATTGTAATCTGCTTGAGACGTTGATAAAAGCTCCTTGATATTATCAATATCATTAAGGTTTATTGTAGCGCTACTATTTTCGTTTCCTACCGAATTACTTACCGAAATAGTTGCAGAAATAATTGGATTCGTTTCATAATCGAACAATGTGGCATCCATAACCGTTAGCTCTCCAGTATTTGGATTTATACTTATGGCACCACCAGGTGTTTGCGATGTTATGCTAAAACTTAAGACTCCATCTCCTGTTGCTTGTACTGTACCTATAGTATCTCCATTGGTTGGGTTTTCATCGATATTTGCAGTTAAACCTTGAATAGCCAACTCATTTATATTATTTAGGTTAATTATTACACTAGCAGTGTTTTGAGCTTCATCTGCGGTAATAGTGGCCGTAATCACCGGGTTGGTTTCAAAATCAAACAATGTTGCATCTGCAACCGTTAGTTGTCCTGTACTCGTATTAATACTTAACGCCCCCGTTGGTGTTTGTGTAGTTATACTAAAAGTTAGTGAAGTATTACTATCACTTTGTACGGTACCAATAACTTGATCACTAGTCGGGTTTTCATTTAAAGTTACTTCTAAATCCTGTAGAGTTATTATTTCATTATCGGTTATAGGTGTTATTGCTTCGTCATCGTTACCACAACCATAATTTATAAATAGCATTGTTAACAGTAATAGCTTTGTAAATTTGAAAATTTCTTTCATCTTTTTTTGATTTATTTTGAGTTGTACGTTTTTAATAATCCATTTCTATAAAATCCCCGTTTAACTTGTAACGAAAAGTAAATTTGGTACCACCATTTTCTGGTTGTAACACTACATCATATTCAGTTTTTGATATATCGCCATTTTCAGGAAAATTTATATATGCCATACTAAGAGCAGGGTTTTCGATATTCTTTTCTGCTTTTAATTGCTCGCTCGACGTTTCAACTAATTCACCTAATTTTGATAAATTAATTTGATCGTTTAGCTGAAACATAAAGTCTGCTGCTTTGCTACCTTCTGGAACTTCTAAAGATATTTCTGAGTTTTGTTTCCAGCTTCCTCGCATTAAATTCCACTGTCCCATTTTTAAGGATTCAGGAGCTTCGGTAACGGTTACACCAATAAGGTTGCCAACAGTATTGTCATAGCTTATATGTAAATTGGTATAATAAGCATCGACACCAAATTTGTTTTTGAGCTCTTTTTCTATAGAGGTAAACCCTTTTTTTGTTGCGGGTTGACTACTAACTCCATTTCCACAAGAGATTAGTGATACTACTAGTATTACTGCGATAATTGTACATTTTAATATTTTCATTTTAGCGTGTTTTTATTTTTACACAACCAAAATTACTGTACAAGAGTGGTTTAGAAAATAGAGGATCTATTTCCGAGGCTTTCAAATAAATAAGTGCGATACTTTATAAAATATTTGCAGAAGGAAGTAATTTACCTATTATTCCAATCTAAAAAGGTGTTTAAGAAATGATCCTTTTTTCTAGAAGATACGGGTATTTTTTTTCCGTTTTTTAAATGAATAACACCAGCTTTATCATATTTGTCTATAAATTTTAAGTTGACCATAAACGACTGGTGTGGACGCGTAAAATTGGCTTTAGAAAGACGCTCTTCGAATTCTTTTAAAGTTTTCGATACCAGGTATTTTTTATTATTACTACAATAAAAAGTAGTATAGCCTTTGTCAGATTCACAAAATAGTAATTCGTTTAGATCCACCACCTGAAAACTATCTTGAAGTGATAATATTAATGTTGCGTCGTCATTATTCCATACCTTTTTTACAGTTGATATTTGTTGTTTTTGTTCTGGTATGGGTATGTCAGAAACTTTCTGTAATGCTATTTGTAGTTCATTTATATCTACGGGTTTTAAAAGATAATCTATTGCACCAATTTTTAAAGCTTGCAAAGCATGTTCTTCATAAGCAGTAATAAAAATCACTCTAAAGTCTAAGTTTTCTGTTTGCTCTAAAAAATCAAACCCGGTACCATCAGTAAGGTTAATGTCCAAAAAGACCAATTCGGGTTTACAAGCGTTAGCAACTACAGTAGCTTCTTTTACAGATTCACACTCGCCGATTACTTGCACATCGGTTTCAATAAGTTCGAGTAGATTAAGTAATCCTTTTCTAATATATGCCTTGTCTTCAACAATTAATGCTTTCATGTGTTTATACGATTGTTTTTAGATGTCATACTTCGGCCTGGCTCAGCATGAGTATGGAACTCGCCAAATAATTATTTTTGATTTGTATCCAAAACCTTATTCTGGCTTGTTTCATTACATTTTCTGAATTTTATAAGGAATTATCAATGTAACAATGGTTCCTTGCTCGTTATATTTTTGTCTATCTTCTATAGTAACCGATCCTGTCATTTTAAAATCTTTAGAAAGCATTTTTAAACGTTCAGAGGTTATAGTGGTAGATAATGACGTTTTGTTGTTTGTTTTCTTCTCTTTTTGAGAATTAATTCCAATGCCATTATCAGTAATAGTACAAATTAATTCATTTTGTATATAGTCAAGCTTTACTTCAATGATTCTATGTTCTTTTTGGTTAACAAATGCATGCTCTATAGCATTCTCAACAAAAGGTTGGATAAGCATAGGGGAGATTTTGAACAGTGATGTATCTACGCTATCTGCTATTGCAACGGTATAAGTATACGACTCGTTTTCTAAATTTTGAAGTGCCAAATAGTTTTCTATAGCGACTAATTCTTGGGATAGTAGCACTGTTTTATCTCTTGAGTTTTCTAAAATAATGCGAAGTAGTTTTGAAAATTTAGACACATACGACACTGATTTTTTTCCTTCTTTATTTAATATCATGCCTTGTAAAACAGACAATGAATTGAAAATAAAATGAGGTGTCATTTGTGAACGTAATAGCTTTTGTTCTATCACTATATTTTGAGTTTTGGATTTTATATTCCTTAATTTTAAGAAAAAAATTATTGCTCCTAAAACTAACGTTGTCATTAAAAAAGCAATGACACCAAGTAATAGGTTTCGCTGTGATTTCTCAAGGCTTTGAGAGGTTGTTTTTACAGTCTTAGTTAACTTTAATTCTCTTTTTTCGGCAGATGCTAACTCGTTTTTGTATTTGTATTCATATTCTAACTGGGTAATCTTTTCTACATTTTTTTTATTAAAAAGGCTGTCGTTTGCTATTTTGAATTGTTGGTGACTTATGAATGCTTTTTCATGTTCTCCTAGTTTATTATTTATTTTAGACAGTAAATTATAGGCATCTTTTTGATGTTTTAAAAATTTATATCGTTTTGCCAGATCTGCCGCTTTTTCTGCATTAATTAGTGCCAGGTTGTATTTGCTTAGATTATAATACGCATTTGCCATGCCCACATAAGACTCTAATAAATCATATTGTTTTTGAGTAGTTTTGGTAATTCTATTTGCTTCTTGAAAATTAACCAAAGCTTTAGCATATTCTTTAATTCCTATATATGCAAAGCCAAGACCATTATGACTAATAGCTAAATATTCATTATCACCAATATTTTTACTAATAGTAATAGTTTCCTTAAGATAAGGGATGGCGTTATTAAACTCCCCTTTATCAAGGTGTATTGCTCCAATATTATTTTTTATAGCTATAATATTTCTGGTATTGTAATTCGCTTGATGAATAGTTAGCGCTTTGTTATAGAAATTTAATGCTTTATCATAGCGTTCCTGTTGTCTATATACATTGCCAATATTACTTAACGACTGAAAAATACCAATAGAGTCCTTAGCTTTTTCAGCAACATCCAATGATTTATTATGATACTCTAAAGACTTTGGAAAATTACCTTGCTCAATATATACGATAGCTATCGCATTGAAACAACTAAGTACTCCATGCTCATCATTATTCTTGGTATAGATAGCGAGTGCTTTTTTAAAATTAACTAAAGCCTCTTCATATTTCCCTATATCCGAATAAATATCACCTATATTATAAAGGTAACTAGGCATATTCTTTTTCACCCCTAATTTCTCATCTATGGCCAATGCTTCTTTATAATATTTTAAAGCAAGTGTAACGTTTCCTTTATAGTTGTATAAAACTCCCAAGGCATTTTTACAACCGGCTATACTTTTTATATCATTTATAGAGGTATATAGCTGTATTGCTTCTTCATAATGGCTAATAGCAACTTTAAAATTAGCTTGCTCCATATACACAATCCCCTTCATATAAAAACTACGAGCCTTTCCCTTTACAGACTGTATTTCATCAGCAAGCTTTCCTGCTTGTTCTGCATATGCTAATGCTCGAGGTGGATCATTTCGATAGTTATAATAAGCTAAATGATTAAGAATTTTTACGCGAACAGTATCTTTCTTTGTATAAGTTTTTAATTCATGTTTTAAGCTATCTATCTTTTTATTTTGCGAAAAGACGGTTGTAGAAAAAGATAATAAACATAGTACGTAAAGAATAGATGCATTCATTATTTTCATAAAATAAAGAACGGCTATTAAAATGTTAAATCAAAAAAAGATTATCATTTCGAATATATAGATTATTCTAGTGTTTCTTTGTCTTGATCTATTCGGATACCTATGTTTATTTATATAATAATAAATAGGTAATATTATGTTGTGCTATAGAAAAAGCAATAGCTTAAAAATACTGTCCAATCCCCAAAACAAATCCTTGTGTAGCATCTTCTGTTACTCCGTGCCCATAGTCTATTCTAAAAATAGCATTAAAAATACGTTTATGCATAATTCTAAGACCAACCCCTGGGTATATTCTAAAGTTTTGAGAATCTCCGAAATCACTAAACTCTCCTCCCGGATTACGCCAGCTACCACCATCTACAAAGATATTGCTTTGTAGTACAAACCAGTCTTTTTCTACCAAGGTGTGCCTGTATTCTGTATTAAGGACAATCACTCCCGTTCCTCTATCAATAATGTTACCCACACCCCGTATATTAAGATTATTATCGACGGCAAAAGGAGCAAAAGGAGTATCGGCATTGGTGGCTAACCCAAGGCGAAGTCTTGATGCCCAGTTTCCTTTACGACCTACTCTTTTGTAGTATAAAAAGTCATTCCACCCTATAAGGAAATCGGGTAAAACATCTTCGGTACTTATTACATACTGAAAATTTAAAGCACTTTTAAAACCAGAAACATACTGATAGTCATAGTCAAGATTATCGTATTGATAAATTAGTTTGTAAAGCAACTTATTTACATCAAAATCTTGAGGAACACCGGGAGCAGTAGCACCTCTTTTATACGTGTAGTCTTCATTAAAATAATTAGCTCCAAGTTCTATTCTGTTTTGTGAATTGAACTGATACAGCCCTAATACTTCATAAGAGGTATTATTGTATTTATAATCTGCTGTTCCATTATCCAGAAATACAGGTTCTTGGGTAGTAAAATTACTATAGGTAAGAGAAACTCCCAGCTTCTTACTAAATAAAAAAGGAGCTCTTAAATTAAAAATGTAAGAGTTGTAAATGTCTTGCTGAAATATAGCTCCTAAGATAATATTGCGTCCTAAGGCATTAAACTCATACAATCCTAGTCTAAAAGCAAATTCATCATCATTGGTGGTATATATATTGGCAGAAGGAATGATCGTAAAATTCTCTTCTATGTTATAGGCCACTTCATATCCGGTTCCCTTTTCCTGAACCTGATAAGATACATTGGCAATAGAAGGAAGTCTTTTTAGAAGCTTCACATCTTTTTCGATCTGGATAGAATCCAATACCTCACCTTTTTGAGTAGAGATAAGTTTGGATAGTGCAGCCGTTTTTGTTTTCTTATTTCCCTCTATAACAATATCAGTAATGACAGGCTCCTGCGCATATATTATACTGCATAAAAATATAGAAGCTATTAAGGTTAAATTTTTCATAGTTAGTTTAATATGAATTTTTTTTCAATAAACAAGTTTACCCAATTGTCTTCGCTCACTCCCATAAGAGTAATAGCATAAGAATCGTTTGAGTTTAATTGAGGGGGTGTGCTGGTAGTAACGTTTAGTACTACATTATCCAGTTTATAATATTGAAATTGTTTTTCGAAGGTATAGGTTCCCGAAAGTAAATTGTTATCAGTATCTGCCACCACCTGAAAATAGATCTTATTTTCGGCAATGGTACCATCATCCCAAGCAAAAATAGGCATTAGGGGCGTATCCTGTGTAATAGTAATATCGGTGCTAAATTCTGTGGGTTTCGTTTTGTGTTTTAGTTTGATAGGGTTAGAAAGGTGTAATTTGTTGTTTTCAAAAAAAGTAATAATTACCCATTTTTCTTGAGCGGTAACCCTAATAAACTTTTTTAAATACCCATTAAAAACATCTTGAGGTGTGATAGTTATCCTTTTATATTTGGTATAGTCGTTTTTATCGTCTGATACACTATTGGTTTCATAGTACCTTAGATCTGTGGCTCCCGGTCGAGGATAGGCATAGGTTATAATAGTATTTGTATTGGAGTCTGTATTAGAACCAGAAGCACATGCAATTACATTATCCATCACAATCTCATTAACCGCAACTAATGAGGATAGCGAATCATCTACCTGTACTGTATCATCTTTATCACAGGCAAACAAAATAAATTGTAGTATTACTATGAAATATCCTGGTCTAATCATCTTTATAAAAGGATTGTATTAATTTTTCGGCAGGTTTGTTTTGCACAGTAAATCGATTATTATTGTTACCTCCAACTTCGGTATGATTATGATACCATTTCCATAAAAATCCACCTGCAAACCAGGGCTCGCTCCAAAACTCTTGATAAAGAGCTGTTAGTGCATTGTTTTGGGACTCCAGATCTACATTTCCAGTGACTCTGTTAGAGTCCCACGGTTCTTTGCCGGTAAAAAATACACTTCGATAGCCATATTCGGTAAATAGTACTGGCTTATCCATTTTTGATTGTAATGTCTGGATGTTGGTTTTATGTTGTTGCCAACCTAACTTCATCTCTTCAATAGTAGGACTTTTACTAGTTGAAACAGGAAAATAGGCATCGATACCAATATAATCTAGTTGATTCCAAAAAGGAACATTGTGGTATTGATCCCAGTTTTCTGCATAAGTTAGTTTTCCTTTATATTCGGCTTTAATCTTTTGTATTAAACGATTCCAAAATTCGGGTCGTTTTTGTACAAAAGTATGTAACTCGGTACCAATACATAAAATAGGAACGTTCATTTCTTGAGCGAGTTTGGCGTATAAAAGAATATAATCTTCATACGACTGTTCAAAAAGTTCCCAGTTTTTTTGAGATGTCATTTTAATAGTACCAGTAAACTCACCTCTCCAAACCCATATTTGGGGTTTTAGCATTACTTTAATCTTTTGTTGATTTAGTAATTCGATTGTTTTTTTGGCACCTTCTCTTCGTTCTCCCCACCACTGTTCTTCGATATCAAAAGTGATATTGGGTGAGCTAAGGTTTTTTATAAAACCAAAAGGCATTACAGCAGCCCAATTGGCATTAACATTTACTACAGGTGTCACTTCATTGGCAGTAATCGCCTTAGGAGATCCCACAAAACTAACTCCATTTATTTTTGAGGGTTGACCAGTGCAACTGGTCAAAAAAATACTAAACAGCAGTACAAAAAATTTTTTCATCTGTCTTACAATTTTATTGTTTTCAAATAGCAGATGGAATTGCCAATATTTATCGGGATCCAAATAGAACCCGGTCGTTATGGTTGTTTCATAGCAATTTTTTTCCATCATTTTTCATACTGCCGAAAGTACAATTTTATTTGGTTCTTTGATCTTAAAACAAAGCTCGAATTCCTAGACTAAAGGTTTGTCCTAATCCCTGAAAATTACTTCCTCTTACAAACTTACCAAAGGATGCTTCTAGATTTAAAACATCTGTTAACTGATATTTCCCTCCAAAACCTACTTGCGTATAATTTTGAGAAAAATCATTTCCTAGATCAATTAAAAACGCTTGTTGTGTGTTTACAAAAATTGTTGATTTAGAAGATGGAAAATAACTTAAAAATGCACTTAGTGGTAAAAACAAACTGTTGTTAGCAAAACGCTCTCCTATATTTGCCGATTGCGGATCTGCATCGGTTGCTTTTTCTCCAAAATTAAATCCAAAATCTGCTTCGGTAAAAATTTGCCATTTATTACCTCCAAAGGTTTTGTCATAGAAAAATCGAGTTTCCCAGAAATAACTTCTCTTATCTAAATAGGGAGCGTTAGGCTCGTCTTTAAAAACTGGAATGTAAAAAGAACTGGTAAACGAAAAATTACCAACGTTTTTAAAAGGCTGTACTCGAATCGATGGAGCTATAGTGGTCAAACCACTTCTGGCATCTGTCGTATTATTTTCAAAATTCAATACTTCCAAAGCTCCGGCACCTCCATCCGTATTGGCACGAGCTTGTAGAATTAATCCAACATTAACTCGTGAACTATTACTTACTCCCGTATACACTTCGGTAGTATTTGTAAAAAAAGTTTGCCTATCTATTTTTTGAGACTTAGACCCAGAGTCAGTTTGCTCTGTTTGGGTATAAATACTATTAAAAAACTTAACATCCCATTGTCCTTTCTTTAATAATTTAGAAGGTGTATAGGTTTGTATATTAGATGCTTCTTGTTCCTCTTCTTGTGCAAATCCAATTACACTAGTTAATAAAAGTAGTGAGGTAAAAATATTTTTGGTTAATTTCATGTCTTTTTTTTGTTTAGTTTTTGATACTTTGTTTAGTATGAATGTTATTTTATGTGATTTAAACTCCAGTTATATGGGTAATAAGAGATTTTTGTTTTTGCAGGGATTTTTTCTTTTCTAAATTGATTGATATAATCTATTTCTGATCCATTATGTGTAAAATCTACCTTATACCATTCGAATATTTGAGATAGTTGTACTTTTTTCCCTTTTACTTTAATAAAATTTGGGTTGTTTAATGCAATTCTTGTCTGGCGTTGTAGTTGCTTTTCTAAAGAAGCAGGGGTGTATGCTTCTGAAATAATAGGAGGGCACCCTAATCCGGCACATACTAGTGCAAAATGGAAACGCGCTTCTTTAGGGAAATTTTTACGAAGTAACTTATTTTCCAGATCATTTAAAGTGGTCTTTTTGCCACCAAGAGTATAAGTGATTTTGTCAAAAAAACCTTTAATGTCTAATGGAGACTTTGTTGGATATGCCTTCGTGATTCCTTTGATTACTGCCAGGTTATATGCATTAATATAAAAGGCTTGATATGTTTTAGGATCACTGGTAGAAACTGTAATGCCAGCAGCCATGTTGATCAATTCATCAAGTGATGAAGGATCTTTTTTGATGTTTTTATAATTTACTTTTCCGTTCGAAACGTGAGTCTTAAAAAATTGATCTGCTTTGGTAAAAAAACTTGATGTGCTTTGCGAAAATCCTATTTGAAAAGAAAATAAGATTACTAATATTGCTATTTTTTTCATGTGATTACTATTTTATTTAAAATATAGAATTGATCAGGTTCTTAAATTTTATTCTTGTTTAACGACCATTCAGTCGAATCACTATCCATCAGCTTACACTCAAAATATTTATTTTTTAAGTTAACAATTTTTCCTTTCATATAAAACGTGTGAAGAGATAAATCTCCTCGTAAAAAGAATACAAACCTTACAAATTGTCTTGTTTTTAGACTGATTCTAAATTAATCACACCCCTTAAGTTCTTATATTTATATTCGACTGACTGTCCGAAGTTCTCACTTCATCTACAAATAATATAACTAACAATCATCAATATGGAACATATAGTAATTATAGGAAATGGAATTTCGGGAGTTACCGCCGCGAGGCATATCCGGAAACTATCAGATAAGAGAATTACAATAATCTCTGCCGAAACAGAATATTTCTTTTCGCGCACAGCACTTATGTATATATATATGGGGCATATGAAGTTTGAGCATACTCAACCTTATGAAAATTGGTTTTGGGAAAAAAATAGAATCGAACTCAAAAAAGGATATGTATCTACCATAAATCATCAAGAAAACCAACTTGTTTTTGCAGATGGAGAAACTTTAGATTATGATAAATTAATTATAGCCGTAGGTTCTAAACCCAATAAATTTGGATGGCCAGGGCAGGATCTTGATGGTGTGATGGGAATGTATCACAAGCAGGATTTAGAAAATTTAGAAGAACATGCACCAGATAATACAGTATGCAAACGAGCAGTGATTGTAGGTGGAGGTTTGATCGGGATCGAATTGGCAGAGATGTTACATTCTAGAAATATTCCTGTAACATTTTTGGTACGCGAAAAAAGTTTTTGGAACGCAGTATTACCCGCTGGCGAAAGTGCAATGATTAATAGACATATTTTAAATCATCATATCGATCTGCGATTAGGGATGAACTTAAAAGAAATTTTATCAGATGAAAATGGTAAAGTAAAAGGAGTCGTAGTGCAAGAGACGGGAGAAGTAATAGATTGTAACGTAGTAGGATTGACCCCAGGAGTATCACCAAATATTGATTTCTTAAAAGATTCTGGAATAGAACTGGGAAGAGGAGTAAAGGTAAACAGGTATCTAGAAACCAATATTCCTAATATATATGCTATTGGCGATTGTGCAGAACAACACGAGGCTATAGGCAACCGTCGCCCTATAGAAGCTGTATGGTATACTGGGCGTATGATGGGTGAAACCGTTGCGCAAACCATTTGTGGTAATAAAATCCAGTATAAACCAGGACATTGGTTTAATAGCGCCAAATTCTTAGATATCGAATATCAAACCTATGGATGGGTATTTGGACAACCAAAAGAGTACGAACAGCAGTTTCATTGGTTACATAAAGACGATACAAAATGTATTACGGTGTCGTATCACAAAGACACCAACGAGTTTTTGGGGATCAATACCTTCGGAATTAGAATGCGACATGAAGTTTTTGATAGATGGCTAACAGAAAAGAGGACGGTAGATTATGTGATGGAGCATCTGGCAGAAGCCAATTTTGACCCAGAATTTTATACCCTACACGAGCCCGAGATTCTGGCTACCTATAAAAAATCACAACTTCAAAACGCATAAATAATATACAGACTTTTTAGGGTCTGCAAAAAACAATAATTAAAGATGAGTAATAAATTAAATCATAGTATGTCACTGGCAAATCCCAATGCCAATGGGGTTTCGGTAAAGCAAAAAATAGCATTAGCAGTAGGTTTTCTGGGTCTTTTTATTCTGGGACTGGCACTATTTAATACAGCATTTCCTAATCAGGGAGTTTTCTTAACATTATCTCTGGTATTGATTGCAGCCGGAGTGATCCTATTTGCAAACGATGCCTACCTAACCAAATTAGAAGGAATCAAAAATGATAAAGTCTGGTTTAACTCTATTTCTTCTCGAGGTGCTTTAGGGTGGCTTACAGGAGTGGGGCTAACCGCATTCTATATTGTCTTGTATTTTAAAGCAGAATTATTAGGATTGAGTGGTAATGGAGAAGCAAATACAGGTTTGATTGCATTGTTCGACCCCTTAAGCAATTTGCTAAGCGGTAGACCTGCCAGCCAATGGTTTGTATACGGTACCTTATATACTGTAGCCATAATAGCTTTTGGATATAAGTTTATTTTAAAATATCGCCATAACCGCTATCAGCAAATACGAACTGTATCAGTCATGTTTTTTCAATTAGGATTTGCATTTTTAATCCCAGAATTTATGGCGAGATTAAACACTAGTCCTGATTATAACCTTCCTTATTATGATTTAAAAAGTGTTTGGCCTCTAAACTATTATTTGTTTGATAATTGGTCTATCGACGGGCTTTTATCATCACAAAATTTAGGAATTGGCTTATTAATCTTTGGTGTTGCTTCTATATTTATCATTACCCCCATTCTTACCTATAAATTTGGAAAAAGATGGTATTGTTCTTGGGTTTGTGGTTGTGGTGGCTTGGCAGAAACTGCGGGAGATTCGTTTAGACAGTTGTCTAGTAAAAAAGTAAGTGCTTGGCGATTAGAGCGATGGTTGATCCATACCGTATTAGTGTTTTCTGTAGTAATGACCATTGCCATGATCTATACCTATCTGGGGAGTGATCCCAATAAATATTGGTTGACCAGAAGTACATTTTTAATAGCGATCTCTGTCTTTCTTACGCTAGTATTTGCGTTAGTCATGATTTTTAAAAGAAGAGAACTGGGTAAAGATGCCAAATACGGAGCTATAGGATATTTTGTTGTGATTGCAGCACTGATAGGAATGCATTTTTCTGGAACCTCTAATGAAATTTTCTTGATCAAATCATCCAGTCTTAGATCTGCCTATGGTCTATATATAGGTTCTATATTTTCTGGTGTGATTGGTACTGGTTTTTATCCAATTTTGGGTAGTAGAGCCTGGTGTCGATTTGGATGCCCTATGGCAGCAATTTTAGGATTTCAGCAACGATTATTTTCAAAATTTAGAATTACTACTAATGGGGGACAATGTATCTCATGTGGTAACTGCTCTACCTATTGCGAGATGGGAATTGATGTACGTGCCTATGCACAAAAAGGAGAAAATATAGTACGATCCAGCTGTGTGGGTTGCGGGATTTGTTCTGCTGTTTGTCCTCGCGGAGTATTAAAACTAGAAAATGATTCATTAAACGGTCGAATTAATCCTACAGAAGTATTATTAGGGAACGACGTAGATCTAATGGATTATGTAAATAAAAAATAATTTATATATTGTACGCATTAAGTAACTCTTAATCGCAAACTCAGACTCCAAAAGTTTACTCAAACTTTTGGAGTTTTTTTATTTGGTAGTAGGCACAACTTATTTGATATCACACCTTAGGATTTATTTTTTGGGGATGATAAATACCCTGTTGTTTGTCCTTTAAATGATAGGTTTTGAAATGATTCTAGATGTTATAGGGTTTCTAAGGTATACTATAGGTTTAAAGTCGAGGAACGCCCGTACTTAATTACCGCCAACATTTTCGACTTTAAAAACAACCAAAATCATAAAAAAATAAAACGAATAGTATGTTATGTTTAGAATAGTAGCTGTATGTTTCTTTTTAGAGGTACCCCTGGTACTTACTTTATGTTTCATATAGGTTACTATGTGTTTTAAAACTCTGTGATAAAAGTAGTACGAATAAAGACATTTTGCAGAATAGGTTAGGTCGAAGTAATGTCTCTGTAGACCAAATACCCAGGTTGTGTCGATTAACGGAAAATAAAACAGTAACATTTTAGCGGGGTATGACATCTACTTAGACCATTGTCTCATTATGAATTAAAAACACTTAGAATGAAAAATTGGATAATTTCAGAATCAGAAGTAACAAACACATATTTTATTGCAACAGAAAAGTCTATTTGGTTGTCTGATCAAAAGAAAAATGTAGATATCAATGAACTGATAGCAACCCAAAATTTAGGTAAAATAGAGAGCATTAGATATGAAGATGTAAAAGAAATTATTTTTATTGATTCAGAGTATATTATTGAATTTAATTATTTGGATGACAAAATTACTGATAAAGAGTTTCGTATGGATGAAAATATTTATATAGACATAAAATCGTATTTAAAAAATCACTTAAAAGAAACTGAATTGAAAAATTACCCTATTTTTAAACAAATAGCATCTCAGCTTACTGTTTTGGGAGTTTCCGTTTTTTTTGTTGGACTGATATACCATACCGCAACCGAATTAGAAAAAGGAGAATCGATAAGAATTTCGGGAAGAAGATCCTGGTTAAAAAAGATAATTGTTTCGATTGCAGAATTGCTAGGGTCGACTGGGGTTTTAATAGTGGGTATAATACTTATCTCGATCATGTCATACTTTATTATTAAAAAGATTAAAAACCCAAAAAAAGGAGAGTTATTAAAAATGACAAAATACTCAAAATTAGTATATTAATTATAGCTGGAAATAGTGGCATAACATGAAGCAAAGAGTTCTTGCTGCAACTAGAAAGGTAGCTGCGACTAGTGATGGTATGAGTGAGAAATAAAAAACAAACCAGTTTCATTTTTTGAAATTGGTTTGTTGTATTTTTGGATTAACAGTATGAATTTTTGTGGTACGTTAGTCATGAATTAGCTGCTCTAGCATAAAAAAATAATTATGGATAGTATAAAAGATTTCTTTTCTTATCTAAATGAATCTTTACCAGATGATATTAACTATAGAGAATTGTCAAATTTATGCTTAACATTATTTTGTACTATTAGTGTTTTACCTGAAAAATTTCAATCTTTAGCTTTGAACAAGGAAAATTTAGCAATTGTGTTTTCTATGATTGCAAAAGAAAAAGGAATTTCTTCTTATCCACCTATTGCTTCAATCTATGGAGCTTCATTTCAGAATAGTTATGATAAAGGGCATTGGTTAGAAGTTCAGACGAGTGTTCTTAAATTAGGCAATAAACCCGATATAAAAGGAGCTGAAAAATTATTCGAGAGTTCGGATTTGTAATCTCGTCTCGTCCTAAAAAAGCTTTTCATAATAAATTTACTACAAATAACAACCGATCACTCCTTATAAACAACCCCATCCTTCATCACAAAAACTACATTCTCCATAGTTTTTATATGTTGTGTAGGGTCTTCGCTTACAGCTACAATATCTGCCAGAAAGCCAGGAGCGATTTGTCCTAATTCATTTTGCATATTCAAAATTTTTGCATTGGTAATAGTAGCACTTTGTAGGGCAGCCATTGCTGGCATACCAGCTTCGACCATAAATCCAAATTCTTTTCCGTTTTGTCCATGCTTAAACACTCCGGCATCGGTGCCAAAGGCGATGCCTACCCCTCTTTGATATGCTTTTTTAAAGGTGTTTTGTATTTTGGGGCCAATCTCTAACGCTTTGGGAACAATCATTTCGGGATAATAATCTTTTACTTTAGCTTTTTCGGTAACTTCTTTGCCAGCAGTAATCGTAGGTACCAAATAGGCATCATGCTGTTTCATAAGGTCCATGGTTTTTTCGCTCATCAGTGTACCATGTTCTATGGTTTTTACACCTCCTATAATAGCGCGTTGCATTCCTTCATCACCATGCGCATGAGCCGCTACATGAAACCCATAGTCTTTGGCCGTTTCGCAAATGACTTTTATTTCTTCTATTGTGAACTGAGGGTTAGAACTGCTTTTGGCCATACTTAATACACCACCGGTAGCTGTAATCTTAATCATATCGGCTCCGTTTTTATAGCGTTGTCGTACTGCTTTTTTTGCATCTTCGATACTGTTTACAACACCTTCTTTGGGACCTGGATCACCTATCAATGCCTTTTTGTTGCCGTTGGTAGGATCAGCATGCCCTCCTGTGGTAGCCAGTGACTTGCCGGCAGTAAATATTCGAGGACCTGTAATACTACCTTTATTAATAGCTTTTTTTAAAGAGATATTTACTCCTGTACCACCCAGGTCTCGTACCGTTGTAAATCCGGCCAGTAGTGTTTTTTCTGCAAAACCTACAGAATTATAAGCCACATCGGCATCGTTATAGGTGTATTTTTGCAAATAAGCCCCAGGATTAGACTCACTTTCGATATGCACATGCATGTCGATCAACCCTGGTAATACTGTTTCGTTTTTTAGGTCGATGATACGATCTTCCTTTTTTCCGGGGGTATACCCATTTTCGATCTTTACAATCCTATTTTTGGATACTACAATAGTTTTTTCGGTCAATATTTTTCCTGCTTTGGTGTCTACTAGTTTTCCGCAATGTAAATAAGTGTCTTGAGCTGTACCTATTATACAGAAAAGTATAAGAAATAGTGTGGTGTATATATACTTCATAAAATGTTTGTGTTTGTATGGTTTCAATTTAAGGAATTACCGGTAAATCCTTACTTAATTAAGTTTTTTTTAGAATTTGATCTAAAATGACAGAGTGTTTAAATTGTATCTTGCGTATAGAAAATAAAAAATCCTGTCTTTTATTTTTGGTGAGTATTCCTATCTTAGTAAACTCATATTTGAAGAGCATATAATTTTATATAAATCATCACACAAATTATGACAAGGCTTACCCAACGATCTATACAAAAGGTTTCTTCTTTATGTAAAAAAAATCACCAACTCTTGGTATTGGTGGTTGCAATGCACATTATTGCGGGATGTAATACCATCATCATAGGTCAGGAATCCGCTCAAAAGTATACCATAAATTCCTTTCCGATCGAAGTAAACGGAGATCTTAATGGGTTTACTATGGCCTTTACTTCGACCAAAGTTAAAGAAGGAGTAGAGGTTGCTACCTTAAAACTAACTCGCGATAGTGCAGCACCGCCTCCAAAATTAGAGCTAAAATGGTCTTTACCTTCTAATGATATTTCTGGACACTGGACTACCAGAAGCGGTCTTAAGAAAAACATTCAACCAGATTGGTGGCCATCGCAGGTAACGTCGAGTATGGCAAGAAATGCTCCTGTCTTAACCTTATTTGGGAGTGCCCATCAAAATCGATTGACCGTAGCTGCATCTGATGCGTTAAATACCGTAAAACTAACAACTAGTATTCGTGAAGAAGATGGTTTTATCTACAACCAGGCCGTTTTATTTACATCGAAACATAAGGTGGTTACTAATTTTGAAATCGAACTTTATTTTGATACCAGAGACCAGCCTTTTTATAGTTCGTTAAAAGACGTGGCAGCGTGGTGGGCTTCGAAAGATGCCTATCAACCTGCCAAGGTTCCAGAACATGCATTGTTACCTATGTATTCTACCTGGTATAGCTACCACCAAAATGTAAATCCAACTGCTCTTTTAAAAGAATGTACGCAGGCCAAAAAAATGGGATTCGAGTCTATTATTGTAGATGATGGATGGCAGACCTTAGATAATAAAAGAGGATATGCGTACACAGGGGATTGGAAGCCAGAGCGAATTCCTGAAATGAAAAAATTTGTAGAAGGGGTACATGCCCTGGATATGAAATTCTTATTATGGTATGCATTACCCCTGGTAGGCGAAAAATCTGAAGCTTATAAGAAGTTAGAAGGTAAATTTTTACGCTATTGGGATGGACAAGGGGCGTATGAGTTGGATCCCAGGTATCCCGAATCCAGAAAGCACGTAATAGATATTTGTGTAAAAGCATTAGAAGAATGGAATCTGGATGGGTTTAAGCTAGATTTTATTGGGCGATGGGTAGCGCGCAAGCATACAGTGCTAGAGGCCAAAGATGGTAGAGATTATGCTTCTGTAAATGAGGCGGCAGATCGATTAATGACAGATCTTATAAAAAAACTGACCAGTATCAATCCTGATATAATGATCGAGTTTCGACAGCCGTATATAGGGCCATTAATGCGTAAATATGGTAATATATTTAGAGCAGGAGATTGTCCTAATTCGACATTAGAGAATAGAGTACGAACTACAGATTTACGTATGTTAAGCGGCACTACTGCAGTACATTCTGATATGATTATGTGGCATTATGAAGAACAGGTAGAGGTTGCAGCGTTTCAGTTACTTAATGTATTGTATGCTGTACCACAGATATCGGTACGATTAGAAGATATCCCAAATGATCATCTTAAGATGATGCAGTTTTACCTGGACTACTGGGCAAAAAATCAAAAAGTATTATTAGAAGGTGATTTTGAAGCACCCTATCCTTTACAGCATTATCCTATGCTAGTAGCAGGAAATAAGGATAAAAAAATAATCACCTTGTATTCTGATCAGTATATTTCGTTGGCAGAAAGTTTACCTTCTAGTATCGACATTATTAATGCAAAAAATAATTCGACTGTGATGCTCAATGCACAAAAGGATTTAGGAACATATATCTATACGATTTACAATTGTCTGGGAGTGGTACAAAGGACAGGAGAAATTGATCTGAAACAACAGGCGCATGCCATAGAGATACCCGTTTCAGGCTTGGTCAGTTTAGAAAGAAAAAAGTAATTAATCTTGACATTTTTATATAAAAAAGGACATATGAACTCTAATAGTAATTGCCTATTGCGATTCATTAGCATTTTATTGCTGATGCTAAGTATTGGATCCTGCGCTGAAAAAAAATCAGAAGAAAAGAAATCTTCAGACTCATTAGCAGAAAAAAAGGAGGAAGTCAAAAAAACTTCGCCAAATATATTATGGATTTATGTAGAGGATATTTCTCCAGATTTAGGAGCCTATGGCGATCCATTGGCTAATACTCCGCAGTTAGATGCAATGGCAAAACAAGGAGTACGATTTACCAATACGATTATGCCATCTCCTGTATGTTCTCCCAGTCGTTCTGCAATGATAACAGGAGTGATGTCTACCACGATTGGTACACATAATCATCATAGTTCGAGAACAGAAGCTTCTGCTATTCGTTTGCCAGATACGATCACCACAATTCCAGAATTGTTTAAAAAGGCAGGCTATTATACATTTAATAGTGGTAAAGACGATTACAATTTTTGGTATAACCGAAAAGACCTGTATAATGAGGCATATTATCAACATCCTTTATATGGTAAATCGGCAAAAAGAAACTATTGGAAGGAGGGAATCAAAAACAAACCCTTCTTTGGGCAAATACAATTGTCGGGGAGCAAGCATATCTTTAGTAAAACTTTTAAAGAAAAAGTAATTACCCCTATAGATCGTTCTAAGGTGACGATACCTCCTTATTATCCCGATGTTCCTTTGATAAGAGAAGAATGGGCACAATATCTGGAGACCTTAGAACTTACAGATATGGAAGTAAAAAAGATACTAGATCAATTAAAGGCAGACGGTCTGTTAGAGAATACTGTGGTTTTCTTTTTCTCTGATCATGGTATGCGTTCTCTAAGACATAAACAGTTTCTTTATGAAGGAGGAATAAAAGTTCCGTTTATTGTACAATGGGAGGGTAATCCTGATCTAATTAAGCCAGGTACGGTAAATGATAAACTAATTAGCGGCCTGGATATAGGGGCCACGTCTTTGGCGCTGGCGGGGATCAAAAAGCCCGATTATATGGAAGGAGAAAACCTGTTTGCTGCTGATCACAAAGCACGTCCCTATGTAATCTCTACCAGAGATCGATGCGATTTTACCATAGATAGAATTAGATCTGTGCGTACAGAAAGATTTAAATACATCAAAAACTTTTACCCTAACCGTTCGTATATGCAACCTAATTATAGAGACGAATGGGAGTCAACACAGCTATTACGTAAATTATATGCTGAAGGAAAGTTAAATGAATTACAGAGCCGTATTTTTAAAGATAATCGCCCAGAAGAAGAATTGTACGATCTTGTACTGGATCCAAATGAAATTAATAACCTTGCTACTAATGTCGAGTATCAAAATGAGTTAAAAAGACATAGAGAAATTCTAAACAATTGGATCAAAAAGACAGGTGATAAGGGACAATATCCAGAAGACAAAGAAAATCTGAAGTACATGCTGGGCATCTGGGATGAGCAAGCAGTTAATGAAGAATATACTGCAATACGAAAAGAATTTCCTGATCTTGCAGGTTCATTAAAAGACAAAAAATCTGCGAAGTTTGAGCTGGTTGAGTAATGCCGATTTTTAATGATTTATGCTTTTTGGTAAGAAGTTAATCTTTATTTAACCATTTTTTATGGCAGAATAGTGTTAGCTATAGAATTACGTTTCGTCTAAAGCCATCAATAAAGACTATTATGATACTAAAAAAAATATGTATTCTGATATTTTTGGTTTGTTTTTCAGGAAATCAATTGATTGCTCAAGATAAGTACCATCGAGAATATTATACTTCTGGTGCCTTGAAATCTAAAGGATGGAAAAAAGGAAAAGCTAAAGAAGGCTTTTGGTACTTTTATCATCCAAACGGAAAAACCGCTATGGAAGGGCATTTTGAGAATGGCAAGAAAGAAGGTTTTTGGTATCATTATGACAGTAGCGGAATTAAGAAAAAAGAAGGGCATTATAAAAACAATGATAAAAATGGATACTGGTATTATTATGCCAAAAATGGTAAGAAAGTAACCAAAGAAGGACATTTCGTAAAAGGGAAAGCCGAAAAATGGTGGATTATTTACGATATTGCGTCCGGAATAACTAGAAAACACCAATATCAAAACAATAAAAAAGAAGGGTATTGCCTTCTATATAGAAATAATAAACTTTTTAAAGCCGAACGATACATTAATGATCGAAAAACTGGAGAATGGACAGATGTATTTAGCTTTAAAAGAGATAACCCTAATGCTTCGCTGTAAATGTCTCTCATTATAAATGTTATTATCCCGGCCTATAATGAAGAAAGTTCGATAGGGCATGTGATTAAAGAAATTCCAAATACGGTTTCAGAGATTATTGTAGTTAGTAATAATTCTACAGATCAAACCGAAAATGTATCGAAAGAAGCGGGAGCTACAGTCCTTGTTGAGCAACAAAAAGGATATGGATATGCTTGTCTTAAAGGGATGGATTATATAGCATCCAAACAGCAAAAACCAGATATTGTAGTTTTTTTGGATGGGGATTATAGCGATTACCCAGCAGAGCTCACCAATATTATTGCCCCTATTATTACCAAAGATATCGATATGGTAATAGGAGCAAGAGTTAAGAAATTGAGAGAATCAGGATCCATGACCTTTCCTCAAATTTTCGGAAATTGGCTTGCAACCAGTCTTATGAAACTTTTTTTTAATGCAAAATTTACCGATCTTGGACCTTTTAGAGCTATTAAATATGATAAGCTCTTATCACTCGAGATGGTAGATAAAACCTACGGTTGGACCGTAGAAATGCAGTTAAAAGTGTTAAAGAAACGTTATACCTATGTCGAAGTGCCCGTGCACTATAAAAAGAGAATAGGTGTCTCAAAAGTTTCAGGAACCATAAAAGGTGCTATATTTGCAGGCGTTAAGATATTAAGTTGGATTTTTAAATATAGCTTTGCGTAAGAATAATGGATATAGTTATCATCATAACCTATACACTAGCCCTACTAATTATATTTTTGTATAGTTTGGCGCAACTAAACCTTCTGTTTAATTACCTGAAGTCACGTAAACAAAAGGATAGCTCACCTACTTTCGATTTTTCTAAGAAAGAGGAGATTCCTCATGTTACCGTACAATTACCGGTATATAATGAGTTGTATGTAATGGATCGTTTGTTAGATAATATTGCAGAACTCGAATATCCAGAGGGTAAATTAGAAATACAAGTCTTAGACGATTCGACAGATGAATCTGTAGTGACTACGGAAGCTCATATAAAGAAATTACAGGAAGCAGGACTTGATATAAAACACATTCGTAGAGAAGATAGATCAGGGTTTAAAGCTGGTGCATTAAAAGAAGGACTTAAAATTGCCAAAGGAGAATTTATAGCAATTTTTGATGCCGATTTCTTGCCAGGTAAAAACTGGTTGTTACAGACCATCCCTTATTTTAAAGATGATAATATAGGAGTTGTACAAACCCGATGGGGACATATTAACAGGGATTATTCGATGCTTACCAAAATACAAGCATTTGCTTTAGATTTTCATTTTACTATGGAGCAGGTGGGCCGTAATTACAAAGATCATTTTATTAACTTTAATGGTACTGCAGGAGTTTGGAGAAAAACATGTATCGAGGATGCAGGAAATTGGCAGGGAGATACGCTTACAGAAGATCTGGATTTGAGTTATAGAGCACAGCTTAAAAAATGGAAATTTAAATACCTCGAAGAGGTAGAGACTCCAGCAGAGTTGCCTGTGGTAATTAGCGCGGCAAGATCACAACAGTTTAGATGGAATAAAGGTGCAGCAGAGAATTTTCAGAAACTGTACTGGAAAATGCTTAGAGATAAAACGGTTTCATTTAAAACCAAGTTTCATAGCTTTTTCCATTTATTAAATAGTAGTATGTTTTTATTAGTGTTGTTGGTAGCAGTGTTGAGCGTACCAGTAATGTATATTAAAAACAGCAATCCTCTATTTAGTTGGTATTTTAATGTCATTGCATTTTTTGCCATGAGTACCGTTATATTTTTCTTTTGCTACTGGCATACTTTTAAAAATATTCATGGAAAAGGGTTCTGGAATTTTATGGAGTACGTAAAAATGTTCTTTACCTTTTTCTCGATAGCAATGGGATTCTCTGTACATAATTCTATGGCTGTTTTAGAAGGGCATTTTGGAAAGAAAAGTGAATTTGTGCGTACGCCAAAGTTTAATATCAATACCTTAAAGGATTCTTGGAAAGGGAATAAATATGTAAATAAAAATATCTCTGGTAATACTATTATAGAAGCAATGCTAATGGGATATTTTGGTTTTGCTTTATACAGTGCATTCAAACTACAGGATTTTGGACTTTTCTTGTTCCATATTATGTTATTTCTTGGATTCGGTTTTGTGTTCTTTAAATCGGTAACCTCAAAACTATAATGCTAGGTAATGTATGGAAATACCATAAGTTTTCTGTACTCCTTATTCTTATTACTTTTTTATTTTACTGGAGCTTTGCATACACGCTGGAGCGGGTTGATTTTATTAAAATGATCAGTCTTTGGACTGGGCTATTTTTTGTTTCGTATAAGTTAATTCAGCTAAATCCAAATAATTGGAAGTTTTTGGCGGTGATGGCATTGCTGTTTAGAATAGTTTTTCTGATTGCAATCCCAAATTTGTCACAAGATTTTTACCGATTTATCTGGGATGGTCGAATGATATTAGAAGGATTTAACCCCTACTTGTCATTACCAGAAGTTTGGGTGGCAGAAGGAAATGCTCCTATCGCTCAGGCACAAGAGTTGTACCAGGGCATGGGAGAACTTAATGGCCATCATTATACGAACTATCCACCTGTAAGTCAATTGTGTTATTTTATCGCTGCATTGGTTGCTAGTAAAAGTATTCTTGGTTCGGCAATGGTGTTTAGAATCCTTATTATTTTGGCAGATGTGGGGATTTTTTACTTCGGAAGAAAATTGTTGCAATCTCTAAAAATACCAGAAAATAGGATTTTTTGGTACATTCTTAATCCCTTTGTTATTATTGAGTTTTCCGGAAACCTTCATTTTGAAGCGGTTATGGTGTTTTTTCTTATCTGGTCGTTGTATCTTTTGCAAAAGGGATATTGGTATTGGGCTGCGGTAGTGTTGGCATTATCGGTTTCAGTAAAGTTAATTCCCTTACTATTCTTACCCTTATTTTTTAGGAAATTTGTTTTTAGAGAACCAGAAAATTGTAATGTATTTAGTTGGATAGGGACATTACCCAAATTAATAGGTTTTTATAGTATTGTTCTTGGGGTAGTTTTACTCACCTTTGCGCCTTTTCTCTCTGAGCAGTTTTTATACAATTATAAAAGAACCATCTCATTATGGTTTCAGAATTTCGAGTTTAATGCCAGTATTTATTTTATAGTACGTTGGATTGGGTACAAAGTAGTGGGTTGGAATGTAATCGAAACTGCTGGTAAAATATTGCCATTGGTGACTGTTACAATTATTCTAGGTCTAACTTTTTTTAGAAAAAATAGAACAATACCCCAACTTATTACCGGAATGCTTTTAGGAATATGTACCTACTATTTTTTATCAACAACGATACATCCTTGGTACATTGCAGTACCATTGTCTCTCTGCATATTTACCAGGTATAAGTTTCCTATCGCCTGGTCTTTTGTTATTATTTTTAGCTATACCGCTTATATAGATCCTAATTTTAAAGAAAACCTATGGATGGTTGGGTTAGAATATCTTGTAGTTTTTGCTGTTTTTGGTTGGGAAATATATTGCAATGGGTATGATAAAGAATTACCTTTTGCAAAGGAATCTTATCAAAGAATAAACGATTAAATAAAGATTCGGAGAGCACGTTTGTATATACATTGTAATGATTTTACCCCCCCCCTCTCTCTCCCAGAGATTATTCTATAACGTGATAATAGACATCGGTTGTAGAATTATAGCCGACCCTTAAAATCCGTTTTAGTGTTGTATTATCTATGCTTTAAAGAATTTTTAGGTATGATAAAAGACAATGTTTTATTCAATTGAGTTGTACAACCTTTTCAAATGCGTTTACAAAATAAATCTACTGATCAGCTAAGTTTCTTAGTGCGTACTTTAAAAGCCAGTATTAGTACAAGAAAAACAGTAAAAACAAGATTTACAGTTTACACGAACCCGAAGTCTATTGTATGGGCAAGGGTAAAGCGCATAAGAAATATGAATATGGTTGTAAGGCTTCTGCGGTATTGACTCAAAAGACTGGTATTGTTGTAGGAGCTACGAACTTCAAAGAAAACCGGTATGATGGGCATACCTTAGCTGAGGTTTTAAAGCAAACCATTAAACTTACTGTAAAACTCATAAGACCGCAACGGTTGACAGGGGGTATAAAGGAAAACAAATGGTAGGAACTACCAAAATTAATGTTCCTAAACCTCCGCTAAAACAAGATAACAATTATCAAAAATCAAAAAAAGAAAACACCACAGAAGAAGAGTAGTTATTGAACCCATTATTGGACATCTCAAAACAGATTATAGGGTTTATAAATTTTCTTAAAGGACAAATTAGCGACAGTATCAACCTTATGATGGCGGCACAGGATTTAATTACGAAAAATTGATGGTAAAACTCAAAAAGCAAGCTCTTTGGTTCAAATTCACAAATATTTGGATCAAAACACCTACATAAATGTTCCCAAAATCTTAATACTGCTTATTAAAAATACTTGATAACAGTAGCAAGAATGTGTTTTTAAAGTATATTTAGCCAATTTTTATGGTTTTCACAAAACCATTCATACAGTTTAATGAACCATTCGTACAGTCCAGTAAACCGTTCATACAATTTAAAAGTTTTTTTTTTTTACTTAAGAAAGGGCGTGTGTTTTTATGTTAAATTTGATGTAAGCTATTAAAAATTAAAACATTATGAAAAACAAAATGAAAACAAAAGTTTACTTTCTTGGAATAATATTCTCTATTATTTCTTTAAGTTCTTGCGAAAAAGAAGAAGACTTTATTTCTTCCGAACAAACTTCAGAAGAAAATATTAATGATGAAATCACCACACTCCAAAATGATCTTGTCACTTTTTCTAAATCTACTTATGGAGGAATCTACAATACCTATGCAGATGCGTTAACAGCAGTTAGAAGGGCAAAATCTAAATGGGGGTTTGGGGTGTCTGCTTTGATAATTTTTGGAAACCAAACAACACATGAATTGGATTTAGTGAGTACTGGTGCATCTTGGGGAAACTGGAATGTAAAACCTAATGCTAAATTACCTCCAAAAAAATACACTATAGCATTTGGAGTAAAAACCAGTGGTGCAGCAACCGGTTTTGAAGGACATTTTAGTTATCAAAATTCGGACGCTCAACTTATAGGTGATTTCGCTTATGACTCTCCTTTTAGTGGATCAAACCGTATAGGTTTAAATCTTGATTACGTTCGAAATCCGCCCTCACCTATTAAATGGACATCAAGTAATGTAATAGAAAATAGAGAATTTGGAGAGGATGGACATTTATATTTGGCAAGGTCTATTTTTAAAGAAAATACATCTAGCCCATTGATTTATACCACTCTTACGGAAAATTTTTAAAATAAAAACTTAGGCCGTTATCTTCGTTTGTACTTTAAGTTTGGTGTAAAAGAGCACTTTTACACCAAACTTAAAGTACAATTATTTGATCATTTAGCACAACTATCCGAAAGTTGGATTAAAAAAGTAACCTTAGAATTCTGCAGGGCAATTTCATTTAAAAAATAACCGTTCAGATCATTTTTTAAATGAAATCGTACTGATTCTTACCGAATTACTTGCCGCTATAACTCGTTGTAAAGACAATAGCTAAGAAAAAACATGCTTTTTCAAATTTTGTGGAAAAAAATGAGTCAATTATAAAAATTGCGTGTATATGAAATCCTAATCCTCTAAGTGAGGCATTGGTGGTGCCAATACTATCATCTTTTCGTATACGATTCTTATGATTATATAAATTAATCTCATGGCTATCCTGACTACATGATATAGATCGATTACCAACAGCATTAACACAGTTTATAGAAACGGTAAAATCATTTAAGAATTGGTATAAGAAACCTCATCAACGGTTATAAAACTCTCTTCTAGTTTGATGCTATTTTCTATTTTATGAAGATTTTCAAATCTTAGATTACGTTCTAATCTATCCAATTGTATTTTTATATTCCTTTGACAGAATGGATATTACTATCGATAAGTTTTAGGTCGAACACACTATTACTAAAAATTATCCATTTATACATTAAAATATACCATTCATACAATGAAGAGATCCGTTTATACAAAACTAATTTTATTCTAAAGATTATTATGTAATTTTATTAATGACTTGAAATTGAATCAATTAAATGTTTTTTATTAAATCTTAAAACCTAATATTATGAACCAGAAAAAATTCAATGTAACAGAATTAGAAGAACGTTTAGAGTTTTGTTCTTGTCCTGATGGGTACAAAGCTCAAGCTAATCCAGCTTTTTTTCATGATGGACAACCAATAGCTTGTGTTAAATCTCCTTGGGTTGGGCATGTGGATATAATACCATGCCAATAACTTTAATACAATAGTACTTTTATATTATGCTTTACTTAAAACAAAGAAAGCTTTTTAATAAATGTTTTGTATAAACTTTATGATTTAAGTAGCCTACTTTAGGTTTGTATTTTAAAGTAGGCTACATTTTCTCTATTATTTATTCACAATGAAAGCTTTTTAATAAATAAAAACCTCCACATGGAGGAGTATGCTTCTAAAGCCTATCATTATCTAGTAGAGTACCAATTTTAGAGCATCAAGTGGTAATTGATGTGTCCTTACCAATTAGTTAATAGTATAAAAAATATTCTAATATTTCTATTAATGAACTGCATCAAAAATATAGTAAAAGAACCATTAGTGTCGGATAAAAATTATAATTGAGCATATTTTATTTTTGATGCCTTATATTTACTGACAGTTTTTTGAATATTTCGATAGTATAATGTCTATGTAAATAGATTAAGTTGTATTTCTGGAGGTTTAGTTATCAATTTATTACAACTTTTGTTAGAGTCGTTAAGGAATTTATAAATATCTATTCTATATAGTTCATAAGATGCAATCGAATCATGGATACCATATTAGAAAACGCCCATTTTCTATTTATTTTTTTCTGGACAACTAGCATTAATAATTGAATGATCAGCCCATACCATATCTGAATTTCAATAGCGTTTTGACTTTTTCCAAGACACTATTTTGATGTGAATTTTTTGCTTAAACCTCTTGAACATTGTTTCTATTTGCCACCTGCGCTTATAAATATCACATATTTTACTTGGGCTAATAAAGAAGTATCAGAATGGAAAAAAGATAGGCTAGGAACAAATACTTTGTTTAGTGATTTCCAACGTATTTTTACTACAACAATCTGCGTCAAAGGATTGTGTTGTTTTAAAATAGTCAGTGATTCCTGAGAATAAACTCATTCTTTGAAATTTTTAGCAGTTTTAAATAAGCTTTTTATTATAGCTTAATCACATCATCTTCAAATTAATCACTTCTTGCTCGGTAAGGATTCTCCAATGTCCTCTGGGTAGATCTTTTTTGGTCAATCCGGCAAAGATGACTCGATCTAATTTTACAACACTATAATTAAGGTGTTCAAAAAGTTTATGAATGATACCGTTTTTAGCAGACTGTAATTGGATTCCTATCTCGTTTTTTGGAGAACCATCGATGTAAGAAATTTCATCAATATTGATAAACCCTTCTTCTAATTTGATTCCTTTTTCAATTTTTTGAAGATCTTCAAATTTTAGATTACGCTCTAATTCTACATGAAATATCTTACGAACTTCACTTTTATGATGGGTTAATTTTTTTTCTAAATCTACATCATTGGTAAATAATAGCAACCCCGTTGTGTTACGCTCTAGTCTGCCCACAGGTTTTAGAACAGATTTAGAAGCATTAGACACCAAGTCCATCACAGTCCTTGTCTTTTCTGGACTCGTACTGGTAACAAATCCTTTTGGCTTGTTAAGAAGAACATATTCTTTTTTATGCGGAGTGATCAATCTACCGTCAAACTTCACCTCGTCTGTTAGTTTTACTTTATATCCCATTTCGGTAACAGGTTTACCATTTACCCAAACACTACCGGTTTGAATATAAAGATCAGCTTCTCTTCTAGAACAAACGCCAGAATTTGCTACAAATTTGTTGAGTCTGATCTCATCAGACTCAGTTATTTTTTTGGGAGAGTTAGTTGTCTTTTTTGTTGATGATTTACCTTTTGTATAGGGTTTGTTTCCAGAATTAAACCCTCCTCTTGCATTCGACTTGCTTTTACCTTGTCTTTCGTTACTTTTTCCTCCTCTAGAATTATCTCCGCGGCTCATATCTTAAATTTTGTGCAAAGATAGTTGATTACGACATAGGTACAACATTTATTGTTTTATAGAGGACTCTTTCTTTTCTTATAGAACAAAAACGATATAAATGCGATCAAAAAGGCTCCGAATATCCAGTAATAAATAGTATAAGGATTACCTATGTTGATTGGATTGGTATCTCCCAAAACATAAAAACTGCCCCAATAAAAGGGGTGTGTGTAAAACGCTTCTGTAGTAGTAAGAAACTGCAATTTTGCTTGTTGTAGCGCTTCTGCCTTATTCATACCGTCTTTTAGGTTGGCATAAAAGTATTGCATGAGTTGGGGTGTTGTTTTATCTGATACCTCCCAATTGCTTAATAATAAACTTTTGGTCCCCGCATACTGAAAAGCAGTTCCTAAACTTAATACCCCTTCTCCGTTAGCGATTTTACCCGTACCCGTATTACAGGCGCTTAGTACAGTAAGCTCTGCTGGGATATCCAGCGCAAAAAGCTCATGGCTATACAATAGATTGTCTTCTAAGGTGTCCTTGCTTTTTGTAAAATAGAGCTTTGAGTTTTGTGGATTTTTATGATCTACCTCTCCGTGTAATGCCAAATGTAGGATGCTATAGTTATTGGCATGTTTTTTAAAATTGTGCTCGATAGCCTCAGACCCATAATAGTATTGTCCATCTATAATTTCTGAAATGGCTTTGATTTCTTGTCGTGTACCAGGTAGATCATTACCGGCATCACGTAGAGCAGCTAGACTTATAGTGGTGTTGGTATTAAGGTTAGTAGAGTCTGAAAAAGAAAAAGCAAGACACTCCCTACGTATTTCAGATGAATTCGAAATGTTTTTTGGTGATTTAAACAAAAGGTTAGCAGAATTGGCATACGAGATCGCATAGTCTCTTAGTAGATACGATAAATTTCTACTGTTTTTTTCTGCTTCTTGCTTTGTAAGTAATAAGTCAAAATTAAGGTGCCATAAAACACCATCGGGGATAATGATTAGATTATTACCTTGTATGTTGCTTTTAATAGGTGTAAGAAGCTCTTTATATAAGGTGTGTCCAATTTTTTTATAATTAGTAGCGTTTTCTGAAGTAATCGCTTCTCTAAATTGTTCTATATTCTCCTCTAATTTTGGTGTTGCTAATTCTTTGACCCTAATATCATTTTTAGAGATCGTAAAGGCATAGGTAGTACTGTCTGCTACAAAAAATTCTAAAACAGTTGTTTTATTATCTAATCGCTCCTGAATTTCTGAAACAGAAACTACCTCGTTTTTATATTTAAGTTGGTAGTATTTGGGGTAGTTTTGTTCGACTATTTTAGTCAATGAATCTTGTCTTCTGTTAACAGCAAAAAGATCACTTTCCAATTCCCTTATTTTTTCGGGATCTATAGAATCTTTAGATTGTTCTTTTACAATTTGAGATTGATAAAAGGCACGATTAGATTTTAATGTTTTTTCTAGTTTTATTAACCCTTTTGGCAATCTCGAAAAACTTTTAGCATTAGAATCAGCGAGTAGTTCTTTTAAGGTATTAGCTTTGCTTTTTTCTGTATAATAAAACGCCTTTTTAATGGTTTCAGAATTATTAATTTCTTTGAACAGGAGTAATTGAGTTGATATTGCATTTGTATAAATTTCTTTAACCTTTGTAGCCAACGCTATTTTATCTTGGTAGTTTTGTGCCGTTTTTCTAATACTATTGGCTAAAAGATCTACGTTTTCATAAATGACCGTACTTTGTTTAAGACTTTCTACGTTATTTTTTTGCAGATATAGCTGTTGAAGTGTTTTAGCTTTTCCTTTAAAGGTGCTCAATAACTCTATATGATTATAAAAATTATCTGGGTTAAACGATTTTTTTTGAAGTTCTTGGTTTTTAATATTGGCCTGTAGCGCTTTATTATAGTAGCTTATAGCTTTTACGTATTCTTCTTGTTTGTAAAATAAATCAGCAATAAGAATATATGCCTTGGTTGTGGTTGGACTATTTATACCATGATTTTGTTGTGTAGAATTTAAACTTTTTTGGTAATAAGATAGAGCGCTATTGTAATATTTTTTATTTACTAATACCTCACCTATACTTAGGTGCAGTTTAGTAATAAAAGGGTTGTTTTTGCTGTAAATACGATTACTGATAGCTAAAGATTTTTTATAATACTCTAGAGCATTTGTATATTCTTTTTTATGCGAGTAAGCATTTCCTAAATTCGCATACAAACTCGCAGTCATATCATGATTTTCTCCAAAAAATGCAAGACTAATTTCTAATGCTTTATTGTAATATTCTATTGCTATATTATTGTTTTTTTTCATACTATAGGTAACTCCAATATTTATATAATTACCCGCTGTAGAAGGATGATTTTTTCCGTAAAGAGCTATATTTATTTCTTCACTTTTTTTGTGATAGGATAGTGCTTTATCAAATTCTCCTTTTTTTTCTAAAAAAGTTCCTATGGTAGTGTATACGTGGCTTTGAGTGCCTAAATTTTTGTGTTCTTTGAAAATGGATAGCGCTTTTTCTGCATAATATAAAGCTTTGTCTATATCGTTACAATATGAATAAATAACACCAATGCTTGCGTAACTATACCCTGCATAAAGGTGTTTGTCTCCAAGATTTTGAAGAATGATTGCTAAGTCTTTTTTAAGGTATTCTAAAGCTAACTCAAAATTTCCCAAAACCTTATAAGCGATACCAATATGATTATAGTTTTTTCCTGTTTTTAGATTATTTGGCCCGAAAGATTTTAAGTTGATTGCGAGTGCTTTTTTAAAATGGTCAAGAGATTTTTTGTGTTGAGCGGTTTTAGTATAAATAATTCCTAGGTAATCATGTACTTGTGCAATATCTGTGTGATCATTTTGAAATATTTCCTTCCTTATTCTTAACGTTTTTAAACCGATTTCTAATGCCTTACCAAAATCTGGTTTACGCATATAGTATTCTATCAAATTAATATAAGCATTTGCAACTTCTTTATTATTTTTTTCAAGGTGTGAATTGCATATTTTTAAAGCTTTATCAGAATAATATTTTGTATTATCTATAGCTTGATTATGCCAGTGATTTTCAGAAATCTTATTATAACAACTCGCCACTCGTTCCCAGGCTTTAGCCTTTTCATAAACAGGCAATGCCTTGGCGAAAAGTTTAATAGATTCCTCATGTTTTTTATCGGTAAGCAATGAATCTGCCTTTTGATAGTATTGATAGGCAATTAGAGTGTCTTTGGTTACTTGTGCAGAAACACTAGGAGTTAAAAATAATAAGCTTATCCCAAGAAATACTATTTTTTTGATCATGATAAGATGGTGTTGTTATGTGTGGTAAGAGTAATGAATTACTCTTTTAGTTGTATGGCTGGATTATGTCGATTGGGTAATTGTAAAAACTCTTTTGCTTTCTGTTTTTTACCCATTTCCAGATAGATTAATCCTTGGTACCAACGTGCTACTTTTGCTTTTCGCTGGGTGTGGTGCTGGGTAAGGGTATCTAATGTTTGTAATGCTTTTTCTATAGCTCCTTTTTTGTAATAAGATAATCCTTTTATGAGTAAGGCATCTTCATAATAGGGTATGGTTGTATTAAAACGAGCTAAAGTATTGATGGCGTATTGGTATTGCTCGTTTTCATAACTATCTACTGCCGTTAAGAGAATAGATTTTAAAGAATCGTGTTTTGTATTTCTAAGAGACTTGTAATCTAAACCTACTTTTTTGTGCCAGGCTTCGGTAAGCGCTACCTCAATATTTTGTTGGGATTTGGTATTTAATTGCCATCCAAAAAAGAGTAAAGCGATAGTAGCTGCAATGCCTCCTATCCATTTCCAGGAGAGTTTATTACTTTTTGCTTTTTGGTTTGCATTTAATTGAGTTTTCCACTGTTCGATTCGGGCCTTATCTGCATTTGTCTGATAGGCTTCTTCTACAATATCAATGCTATCCTTATATAGGGTTACTTTTTTGGCAAATTCCGGATCATCTTCTATTCTTTTTTCAAAGACAAGCAATTCATCTTCAGAAAGGTCGAAGTCGAAATACCGAATAATAAACGTTATGTCTTTTTCTTGATCTGCCATTATAAATCTAATGTACGTTTTTTTATTTTTTCTAAAACTTCATACACTTTTTTGATGAGTCTTTTTTTACAATTGTATTTTGCCTGTACCAATGCCTGATACGTATCATATCCCAAGGTTTCTTGTAGTTCTTTCAAAGGGGTGTTGATGTCTAATTCATTTTCAATCAATGCTTTGCATTTATAAGATAATGTTTCTAGAGCAATGGCTAATGCCTTATGCCTGTCGAATTCTTCTCCTACATAAGCTTTATCTTCTTTGACAAGAGAGGATTCTTCTGCGGTTTCTTTCTGTTTTTCAATAGTATCTTCACTATAGCTTACCGAACTCCAAGGGTTTCTTTTTTGCATTAGCCAAGCATTTTTGCACATCATAAATATATATCCTATACTATTATGAGGCAATTGCTCCTGATTAATAACAAAACGTTCCCAAAATTTTTGCATCGAAATGATAAAAACTTCTTTAGCGTCTTCTTCAGATTTGGTGATCGTACATAAACCAGTTCTTATTTTTTGAAAGGCACTATCAAAGAAATTGTTAAAAGGTTGTTCATCTCCCTTTTTTGCACAATCAATAATATATTTTACATCTGTACTATTCACCATTCAAAAGTAGAAAAAAAGTTCGTTTAGCAATGTATGTATGTACACCTTTTTTGATAGGTTTCATGCAGGCTTATAGCTGTTGTATCCAGTTCTAGGTTTTTTCTTACACATGACAGATTCAATATATTTTCTCTAAAAGGTTGTTATGTTTTTTGAAACGGTCATTATCTATACAAACACCCCTTCCGTTGAAAGTAGAATAGTTTTATGAACAACCTAATTTTTGAAAAATTATGAAAAAATACACATTGTTTTTTATGTCATTGGTTGCCGATTTGACAATGGCAGCTAATAATTTGTCTTCTATTTCAAGTGAAATGGAAGACTCGCAGTCAAAATTAAATGCTTTTGCTTATAAAGGTATAAGTAAGGTAATTATTTCTCTTACTGTAATAGTGATTAGTCTTGGGGTAGTTATACTTATGCGTGTACCTTATTATTTATACATATTGATTTTGTTATTTTCGTTTTGTATTTATTGGATAGGTTTTGTTGGGATACATAAGAATGTAAATGTCACAGATGCCTCTGGTAATAAAATATCTAAAGAACAGCCTTCAGAAAAATCAGGTAATACAACTTTTGTTAGAATTAATAATCACATCATTTCTGAAAAAAAATATTTACATGCAGCTATAAGTTTAAAAAGCGTTGCAGACGAATTTAACATTTCGAAAGGGTATCTTTCTCAACTAATTAATATACATGCTAAAAAAAACTTTAATGATTACATAAATGAGTTAAGGGTAAAAGAAGCTAAAAGAATGTTATTAGATGATTCTTATAGCAATTATACGATAGAATTTATAGGCCTAGAATGTGGGTTTAGGTCCAAATCAAATTTCTATACTGCTTTTAAAAAGTTTTCGGGACAGACTCCCAATCAATTTAAAAAAGTTAAATAGTTTTAGAAATCGAAAAGGTCATTATTCATTCCTAAGTTTAATAGTGCTTTGACGTTCTCTATTTATATGTAATTGAGTTACATCGGGTCTTGAATAATGTCCTACAGGGTCAAAGTTTTGACTTTCTTGCAGAACCCTGTTGTAATCCAGAGTTTCTATGAGCAGTCCTTCTTTATTCAGCACAGGAGGAAGTATCCATTCACCATCGGGTCCTGCAATACAGGAACCTCCATTACCTAAAACATCGGGAGCAGTTTTTAAAATTTCATTTAAATGGGGAGTGGTAGAAGGAAAATCATGTTTTGTCATCAAACTAGAAACAGAAATTACATACGAGCGAGATTCTCTTGCGATAAACCGGGTGATATCTTTGGTGTTATAGTCACTGCCGGGCCATACGGCTATATGCAAGTTTTCTCCTTGGCCATATAATGCCGCTCTGGGCAAAGGCATCCAGTTTTCCCAGCAGTTGAGTCCGCCAACGGTAAATGCCTTAAGAGGATGTACAATAAGACCATTGCCATCTCCCGGTGCCCAGGTAAGTCGTTCTTCGTAAGTAGGTTGTAGTTTGCGATGCACAGATTTGATTTCTCCCTTTTGATCGATATATACTAATGAAGCATAGATACTATGTCCACCACGATCTTTAGGGCGTTCGAGTATACCGATATAAATTGCAATATTGTTTTTCTCGGCGAGATCACATAATGTATCTAAATCTCCGTTTTCAATAACAATTGCATTTTGTGCATAATGTGCATGAATCTCTTTTTGAACTGTACTATCAAACCTAGCACCATCAGTAAGTGTTACCCAAAAAGGGTATCCTGGTAACAAAGTTTCTCCAAATACAACGAGCTCTGCTTTTTTAGTAGCAGCTTCGGTTATATAATGTGCTACTTTTTTTAAAGTGGCCGCTTTGTCTGACCATACCGGTGAAATCTGTGCCAATGCAACAGTGAGCATTTGATCTTTCATAAAAATTTACTATTAACAATTGTTTGTTTCTGTTTTTTGAGTTTAGGCTCTATATAATCCTAAATAATTGTTGAAAAAATGACTGCTTAAAAAACTGATTTACAAAATATTAGTATTGTGGGAAAACCATAATTTAACCTTTAGGTAACATTAAGGTGTCATCAAAAAGTTAGAAATCAATAGCTATTGGATGTAAATATTGTGAATATCGTATTCGATAATTAAATCTGTATATATTCTCTAAAAGTAAACATATAAAAAGTATTTATTCTTCAACGTTTAGGTTACGTTAAAAAACCTCTTTCTTAACTTAAAGGTAATCATAGCTATACATTCTAATAAAGAAAAAAGAAAAAAAAGAATGTGGTTCGATACTACATTTGTCATGTAAAAATTAAAGAAATAAAATTTAAAACAACAACATCTTTAAAGTACAAACAAATGAAAAAGTTAACAGTATTAGTAGTAGTATTCGTATTAGGAGCAACACAACTTTTTGCCCTAGGAGAAAGCCCAATTAATGCAGAGGGAGAATTAAGAGATCATATTGCTGTTCTTTTAAAGAATCCTGAAATCAAATTTGAAACTGAAGAGCTTAAAGCTAATATCGAGTTTACATTGAACAAACAAGGAGAGATCGTTGTATTATCGGTAAATGCTGAAGATGAGTATATCAAACAATATGTAAAGTCAAGATTAAACTACCAAAGAGTAGAAACAGGAGTATCTGCTGTAGGAACTAAAATATTTAGAATTTCTTTAAAAATCCTTAACGGACAAGAAAGAAAATAAGTATTAGCCAATATAACGTAAGAGGCTGTCTAAAAAGGCAGTCTTTTTTTTGTAGATTTTTGAGTTATTTTTTAACTTTAAGAATGAGTAGAAAAGTAGTTTTTAAGACCTATGATCAAGATCAGTTAAGTTTATTACCT